>JAYVZL010000145.1:0-5367 GCA_043783505.1 Elusimicrobiota bacterium | reverse complement strand
ACCGGTGAGGGTGGCCGTCACAACGCCCGCGGCCAGGCCCTTGTGTCCCTTGGCGATCTGCGCGGCGTCGGTGAGCTTGCCGGCGACGGCGGCGGCGCGCACTTTCGCCAAGAAGTCCGGATAGCCGCCGGTGGCCCTGTCAAAAAACTTCCAGCGCTCCCAGATCAGCGCGATGCAATAGATCGACATGATGATCATGCCGGCCAGCACGGGGCCGCCGGCGATTAGAATCTCTTTAAACCCAGCCTGTTGTCCCATGTTGGCATTATACCCATTCAAGATGGCCAAAGTTGGAAGCCCGCCCTTTGGAAATGGCGGTCGAAAGAAAAGGCTTGCCGTATTTTCGCCTCTTTCATCAGGAGAAAGGAGACGCAGTTGGTGAAGCTGACTTTTTGATCGGCGTATTTCGAGAAGAGCTCGATGGCTTCGCGTTCCTGCTTGCGCTCCGGCCGCAGAATTTGGATCGCCTGAGAATCCAAGATATTGCGCGCCCGATCGGCCGCTGCTTGCGGGGGTTCGCTGAGGCTGTTACACTACGCTTCGGCTATGAAACGTCATTGCGTCGCGCTGAGCCTCTTCCTTTTTTCTCCACTGACAGCGTCCATTCTGAATGCGTCGGTCTTGACGCTGGTCCCCCCTCCCGGCTGGAAGGATGCGGGCGTCGCCGACAGGACCCCGGGCGTGGTCGTCGCGCTCAAGGGGCCGGAGAAAAGTTCCTTTGTCATCAAGCGCGTGTCTGCAGTTCCCCTCGACAATCAGGCGGGCGTTCGCGGCTACCTGCAGGACGTGCTCAAAGGCGTGCGCGACGCCAGCCGCCTTGGCTATCGTTCCAACGGCCGCGTCGAGACGCGGACTTTTCGCAACGGCTTGTCGATCCGCCTGCTGCGCGCTCAGCTCAAGGGCGAGGATCGGCTCGTTTTGGGACTTTTCGAGGATGGAGGCGGGGCGTATTTGGCGGTGCTCATGAGCGCGGCTTGCGAGGCGATGCTGCCGTCGCTACTTGGAGCGGTCGACTTGGGCGCGGATTCCCGCGAGGTGCAATCGTCGGGCGCCGTGCGCAGCCTGGATGGGCAGCTTGAGCTAGCCCTCGGCGGCGGGCTGAGAGCGCGCGCGCTGCTTGAGATGGAACGAAGCAAGGGCTTCGTCTTGGCCGTTCAAGGGGCCGGCGCCGAGATTCTTTTTCAAAAGCTTTCCGGCGCGGAGGCGACCAAGCCCGCCGAGCAGGCCGCGATGACGCGCGAGTTGGCGGCCGCCGCGGCGGGGACGACCGTCGGCAAGGCCGCGCCGGCTCGATGGGCCCCCAGCGCGGCAGGGCCCATAGGCGTCTACTCTTGGGCGCCCATGTCCGGCTCGCCGGATTCGCGCGCGGTCGCGGGCTACTTGCCGTGGGCGTACTGGGGCTATCAACTGTTCGGACGCGGACTGGATTGCGATCAGCTTATGATCGGCGTGCTCGCCGCGCTCAAGGCCGGTCCCTCGGCCATACCGGCCTTGGTCGCCGGCACGCCGCGGATTCCTATTGAGCGCTCGCCCATGGCCAGCCGCCAGTTTTGGGCCGTTCTCGCCGCGGTCGTCTTAGCCTCGATCTTGTTTTTATTGTTCGTAAAAAAACGCTAACCTACCGGAATGAGCGCGCAGACCAACGATGACGTCCGCAAGGCCGAGCGCCTATGCGCGGCCAAGACGGAGATTCTCGACCAGCTTGGGCGCGTGATCATCGGCCAGCAAGGCCCGGTCGAGGAAGTCCTCATCGCTCTATTCGCGCGCGGTCATTGCCTGCTTCAGGGCGTGCCCGGCTTGGCGAAGACTTTGCTCGTTACGAGCTTGGCCCGCATTCTCGATTTGCAAAGCTCGCGCGTGCAATTCACTCCAGACTTGATGCCCTCCGACGTCACCGGTACCGAGATCCTCCAAGAAGACCCAGTCACGCGCGCCCGTTCGTTGCGCTTCATCAAAGGCCCGGTGTTCGCCAATTTCGTGCTCGCCGACGAGATCAACCGCACGCCGCCCAAGACCCAGTCGGCGCTGCTGCAGGCCATGCAGGAGGGTCAAGTTACCGCCGGTTCTCAGACTCTCGCTCTGCCGAAACCGTTTTTCGTGATGGCCACGCAGAATCCGATCGAGCAGGAAGGGACTTATCCCCTTCCCGAGGCCCAGCTCGACCGTTTTTTTCTTCAGTCGCTGCTTGATTATCCTTCTCTCGAAGAAGAACTACGCATCGTGGCCGGGACCACGGGCTCAGACGCGCCTGAGCTCAAGCCCGTCCTCGGCGCGGCCGAGGTGGTGGAACTGCAGGACTTGGTTCGGCGCGTGCCCGTGCCCGATCCTGTCGCCGAGATGGCCGTGCGCTTAGTCCGCGCCACGCGTCCCAAGGATCCGCTCGCGAGCGACACGGTCAAGCAGTGGGTGTCCTGGGGCGCGGGGCCGCGCGCGAGCCAAGCGCTCGTGCTCGGCGCCAAGGCCCGGGCTCTGATCGAAGGACGTCTAGCCGCCTCAACCGAGGACTTAGTCCGCGTCGCTCGGCCCGTGCTGCGCCATCGGCTGGTTCTTAACTATCAGGCGGAAGCCGAAGGCGTGCGCCCCGACGACCTCATCGGGCGTCTGCTCGATGCGGTGGCTTGATCCTGCCTCGCAGGCGCGTCTTAAAGCCTTAGGCCTTTCGCCCCGGCGCGCCTCCGGCTCGGGTGCAGCGGCCGGCAAACACCGCACGCTCGCGCGCGGTCATTCGCGCGATTTCGCGCAACACCGTCCCTACGCGCCCGGCGACGAGGCGCGCACGATCGACTGGAAGGCCTACGCGCGTCACGACCGCTTTTACGTGCGCGAGTATCGCGCTGAGGACCGCATTCCCGTCTTCATACTGCTCGATTGCTCGGGCTCCATGTCCTACGCGGGCGCGGGCCGGGCCTCCAAGCTCGACCTGGCTCGGCATCTGGCGGCGGGAGTGGCGTGGCTGGCCTCGGCGCAGGGCGACGAGATCGGTTTGGTCGCGTTTGGAACTCAGGCGCGGCTTGCCCTGCCGCCGCGCGCGGGCCCCGGCCAGCTGGCGGCTTTCGACGACGCGCTCAGCGCGGCGCGGCCCGAAGGAGAGACCGATCTCTCGCGCGCCATCGGCGCGGCGGCGGAGACTTTGCCTCGGCGCGGGCTGTGCGTGCTGATCTCGGACTTGATGGGCGACACGGCCGAAGCGCTCAAGGCCGCGCGCGTCCTGGTCGCGCGGCGCCACGAGCTGCTGGTCATGCGCACCCTCGACGGCGACGAGCGCGAATTTCCCTTTGAAGGGCCCTGCCGTATCGCGGGCCTGGAGGGCGGCGAGCCTTTGTTCGTCGATGCGCGCGAGGCCGCCCCCGCCTACCGCGAGGCTTTCGCGCGCCAAGCCGAGGCCTACGCCGGGTCCTTCCGGCGCGCGGGCATCGCCTACGCGGTCACCGAGACCGGCGGACCTTGGGAGGAGGCGCTGGGGCGCCTGCTCACGCGATGAGGTTCGGTTTTCCGGCGGCCTTATGGGCGCTGCCCCTGGCGAGCCTGCCCGTGCTTCTGCACCTGCTCTCGCGCCGGGCCGCTCGGCGGGTTCTGTTCTCGGACCTGACCTTGCTGCGTTCGGTGGACGCGCGCGCGCGGCCGCGCGCGCGCCTGCGCGAGCTTCTGCTCTTGGCCACGCGCTGCCTTCTGCTCGCGGCCCTGATCCTCGCGGCCGCGGCACCGGTGCAGCGGGGTGCTGCCGCCGGAGTCGAAGGCCTCGACGTGGTCTTGCTGTTGGATTCGTCCTACTCCATGCGCGCCCGCGACGGGACGCGCGCGCGCTTTGACGCGGCCCGCGACGCGGGAAGGCGCCTGCTCAAGCGCTTGGCCGCCGGCGATCGCGTCGCCCTCGGTATTTTCGACGAAAAATTAAAATCGCCGCCGGCGTGGGGCGACGCGCGCGCGGTCGACGCCGTCTTAGCTGCGGCTCGGCCCGGCTGGCGGGGCACGGACACGACGGCGGCCCTGGCCGCCGCGCGCGAGTTGCTGGCGTCTTCGCCGGCCGGCCGCCGGCGCGCGGTCGTCGTGCTCGGAGACGGCGCGGCCCACGGCCTGCGCGCAAGCGCGGGTTCGACGGCCGATGGAGCGCTGGTCATGGGACTGCGCTTTCCGGCGCTGGCCAACGCCTGGATCTCCGCGGCGGCTGCGTTGGATTCGAGCGCCCGCGCTCCGCGCCTAGGGGTCACTCTTGCCTCCTCGGGCGGTCCGGCGACGACCGCTCTCGATCTATGGGTCGGCGAGCGCCGGGCCGGCTCGGCGACGGCGTCGGCGCCGGCCGGAGGCGAGGGCCGCGCGATCTTGGCGCTGCCGGCGCCGGAGGATCCGACCGCGCCGGCCTGGGCGGGACGCGTGGCGGCGCGCGCCGACGCGCTGGCGGCCGATGACGAGGCATTCTTCTCTATCTCCCACCGTCCTCAGCCGCGGGTGCTCGTGCTGCATTGGGACGCGTCGTTTTTTCGGGCGGGAAGAGGAGGATGGTTCCTCCGTGAGCTTTTCGGCGGCTCGCGGGAGACCTTGGCCGGCCGCGACGGCGATTTTCTGGAGGCCGCCCGCTGGGCCGAGGCGGACTTGACCCGCTACGGCACCGTGGTCTTGGCCGACGCGGCACGTCCGGCTCCGGGTCTTGCGGCCGCGCTGGAACGTTTCGCCGGGCGCGGCGGCGGCGTGTGGCTGATTCCGGGGGCTAAGGCGTCGGCGGCGGATTTGGCGGCCTACTCGTGGCTTGCGGCGCGCATCGCAGAGCCCGTGGCGGCCGGCTCGTCGCGCGGCGTGCGGCCGGCGCGCGCGGGCGAGGCCACGGCGGGCTGGGACGAGCTCGAGCTTTCGCGGGTGATGATCGAACGCCGCTTTCCCCTGGAGCCTGGGCCGGGTGCGGAGGTGTGGGCCACCGACGCGAGCGGAGCGCCGCTGCTCGTGGCCGGCGCCGTCGGCCGCGGACGCACTGTCGTCTGGGGAGCGCCTCTGGACGCCGCGTGGTCAAATCTCGGGCTTAAGCCGCTGTTCGTTCCTTGGGCCAGGGGCTGCTTGGCGCTGAGCGCCTCGCAAGGAGCGGCCGACGTCTCGCGCCGCGTGAAGGTCGCAGAGCCGCTCGTGCGGACCTGGGCGCCGGGAGACGCCGCGCCGGACCGCGTGACGGTGCGCGCTCCCGACGGCAAGCGCACGACGCTCGACGTGGTCGGCCGCCGGGCGGTCCTGCCCGAGACGCCCCTTCCAGGGCTGTATACGTTCGAAGAGCCGGGCGGACGATCGACGATCTTCGCCGCCGATCTTGACAGCAGCCGCGGCGAAAGCGATCTGACCCCGGCTGGGTCGCCGCCGTGGGTGAGTGTGGGGCCGCAGACGCTC
>JAYVZL010000144.1:0-30780 GCA_043783505.1 Elusimicrobiota bacterium | reverse complement strand
CCACCACCCTAGAATCGCGAGCGCGGCCAAAGCCGCCGCGCCGCCGCGCTTCACAGTTTGAAGTCGTCTTGCATCTGCTTCTTGGCCTTCGCGTCGATGACGCGGCCGAGCTGGTCGTCGGCGTAGAGACCGGCGTCCATCTTCACCTTGTCCGTGCAGTTCGCGCAGGACTTCGAGATGTTCTTGAGCATGATCGTCGAAGAGCCGTACGAGCCGAGCGGAGTGATGTCGCACGCCGCCTCGCCGGCTAAGACCGCGCCGGTCCAGATGCTCTTGATGTCCTTGCCGTTGGCATCCCGGAACGGCGTCGGGCAGGTGGCATGGCTCCAGAAGCCGTTCTGTCTCTCCGTGTGGCGGGCTTCATGGAACACGACCATCATGCGCGAGACCTGCGGGTGGCTGAACTTGACGAAATTCTGCGTCAGCCACATCTTCGACGCCCCCTTAGTCGGGATCACGCAGGCGACGGCATTGCCGCCGCCGCAAGCGTTCATTCCGATCGAAGTGACCCGATCATTGAAGAACTTGGTGTAGGTCGGCCCATCGACCAGCCCGAATATGTTCTTGTGAAGCGGCGTGACTCCCTGGCCTTGGATGCTGTTGATGAACGCCAAGTCCCCGCGCATCTGTTCCTGGATGTTGGCGGGCACGTTGGGTTCGAACACGTATCCGTTAGTCGTCACGGGCTCGGACTTGTTGCTGAAAAGTCGCAGCGCCTCCTTCGCTTCTTCGGGCGTGAAGTAGAACAGGTCGGCGTTGGAGCGTGCGAAGTGGGACTGCGGAGCCGGCGTGGTCTTGACGATCTTTATCTCCGGCATCTGGCCGCCGGATCCATCGAAGAACGAACCGGCTTGCGACGCGACGGCGAGTACGCACAAGCTCAGGACCAGGAGACCCCAAGCGCAAATGACTCTCATCATAGACACCTCCTTAACCGTCTCGCCGCCCCACGCGGCGTCCGACAGCGTGATATATCAAATTCCAGGGCTTTGCGGGTTATCGACAAGCGCACGTTCAACTAACGTCAACGACAGTTGAGGCTATGAACAGAGCGTATCAGTCGTCGAGAAATAATTTCGACGTTGGTAAAAAGTAGAATGGCCTCATGACGCTCCTGAAAATGGGCACAAGGGGTTCAGCTTTGGCGCTGGCGCAGTCGAGCCAAGTCGCCGACGAGCTTCAGCGTCTGCATCCCGGCCTCAAGGTCGAGACGGTGGTCATCAAGACCAGCGGAGACCTGTTCGGCGCGCCCTCGCCCGAAGTTGCGAAGACTTTGCCTCAAGGAGCCAAAGGACTTTGGGTCAAGGAGATCGAAGAGGCGCTGCTCGACGGACGCATCGACTTCGCCGTGCACAGCGGGAAAGATTTGCCTGCTCAATTGGCTGGAGGACTGTCGATCGCGGCTTACCCGGAACGCGAGGACCCGCGCGATGCGTTCGTGGCGCGTCCGGGGTTGACCTGGGCGACGCTGGCCGCCGACGCGAAGGTCGCGACCTCGTCTTTACGCCGGCAATTGATGCTCGCCGCGGCCAAGCCCGGCGTGAGCGTCCTCGCTCTGCGCGGCAACGTGGACACGCGCCTGCGCAAGCTGGCCGACGGCGAGTACGACGCGATGGTGATCGCCGCCGCCGGCCTCAAGCGCCTTGGCCGCGGCGACGTGCCGCACGAAACTATAGATCCGAAGATCATGCTTCCCGCCCCCGCTCAGGGGGCGCTGGCGCTGGAGGTCCGCTCCGACCGCAAAGAGATCGCGGCCGTCGTGAGAGTTCTTGACCATAAAGCCACCCGCCGCTGCGTCGAGTTCGAAAGAGCCTTCCTAGGAGCCGTCGACGGCGGCTGCGGCTCGCCCGTTGGCGCGCAAGCTCGACTGCAGTCCGGTGGCGTTCTGCTCGAGGTCTTTTTCGCCCATGAGGGCGCGGCGTCGGGCAAGCGCGTCGCGGGTTTGTGCGCGGACCCGGCGCGCCGCGAGGCGTTCGTCGCGGACTTGGCCGCGCAAGCCCGGGCGCGATGAGCATTCGCCGCATCGTCGGCGTTCCCGGCTCCGGCGCGCTCGCCTTTCTCGCGCGGCGCATCCTGTCGGGACAGCCGCCGGCCGGGATTGAAGCGCCCAAGGGGGCGTTGGTCCTGGTCCTGCCCGACGCCGACGCCGTCGAGGACGCCGCCGACGCGGTAAAGGCCCTGACTCCGCTCTTCAATGGGGAAGCCGAGACGCTCGCCGTTTTCGCCGACGACGCGCGCGAGCGCCTGGCTTCGCTCGAGCTAGTTCGCGCCGGCGCGCGCCTGGTGCTGGCCACGCCCGAGGGCCTGCAGGCGCCCGCCCCCGGCCGCGCCGACTTCTCCGCGCGCACCGTGCGCTTTCGCGCCGGCGACCACAGCCCGCGCGACAGCGCCATCGAAGCGCTCGCGGCGGCGGGCTATCAGCGCGTGGATTTCGTCGAGAGCCCAGGCGAGTTCGCCGTGCGCGGCGCCATCCTCGACTTTCACGCGCTCGAGCCCGCCGTCGCCTATCGCGTCCTCTATGACGAGGACCGCGTCGCCTCGATCCGGCCCTTCGATCCGATCTCCCAAGAGCCCGCGGACGTCATCGCCTCGGCCGTCGCCACGCCGGCCGAGGAGCCGGCGCTGGGCGCGCGCGTCGTCGATTGGCTCAGCGACGAGGCGCTGTGGCTGACGGGTGAAGGCGTGGAGATCGATATTCCCGCCGGGGTCTTGAGCCTGGGGCTTGGGCGCGTCCTCGCGACTAAACCAGACGAACGGGATTTCGGCGCCCGTCCGGTGGGCCCTTTCGGCGGCGACGCCAAGAACGCTTGGGCCGAGATGCGCCGCGACGTGGAGCGCGGGTTGAAGGTGGTCTTGTTTAGCCTCAACCACGGCGAGGACGCGCGCCTGCAGGAGATCCTGGCCGAGGAGCTTCCGGATGTTCCAGTCCAGTTCCTGATCGGACCTTTGCGCGAGGGCTTCCGTCATCCGGGCCTGTGCCTGTCGATCTTCGCCAGCTCGCAGATCTTCGAGCGGGACTGGCGCGGCGTCGGACGCTGGAAGCGCTTTGCGGCCAAGGGTGCGGGCACCGCGCGCTGGCGCGAACTCAAGACCGGCGACTTCGTCGTCCATCAGGACTATGGCGTGGCGCGCTACCAAGGCCTGGAGCCGATCTCCGTGCCGGGTCACGGCGCGCAGGACTGCGTGAAGCTCGAGTACCGGGGCTCCGACCGTCTGTTCGTGCCGCTGACGGAGTTCGACCGCGTGCAGAAATACGCGGGTGCTGAAGGCAAGCGCCCGCGCCTGTCGAGCCTGGACACGCGGACCTGGGAAGAGGTCAAGCGCCAGGTCGCCGAAGGCGTGCGCGAGCTGGCGGCTGAACTCCTTAAAATGCAGGCTCGCCGCGCGGCCAAACCGGGCCACGCGTTCCCTTCCGAAGAAGCCATGGAGAGGGAGTTCGCTGACGGTTTCCCATATGAGCCGACGGAAGACCAGGCTCGAGCTATTAAAGAAACGCTCGAGGACATGATGACGCCCCGGCCCATGGATCGCCTGGTCGTGGGCGACGTGGGTTTCGGCAAGACCGAGGTGGCGATGCGCGCGGCCTTTAAGTGCGCGATGGGCCTCAAGCAATGCGCGATCCTAGCACCCACGACGGTGTTGGCCGATCAGCACTTCCGCACATTCTCAAGGCGCATGGCCGGGTTCCCGGTGCGGCTGGCGATGATGACGCGCTTCCAGACCAAGGCCGAGCAAAAGGCGATTCTCAAGGATCTCGCCGCCGGGAAGGTCGATGTCGTCATCGGCACCTCGCGGCTTCTGCAGAAGGACGTGCGCTTTTTCGACATCGGGCTGATTGTTATCGATGAGGAGCACCGCTTCGGCGTCACGGATAAAGAGAGGTTGAAAAAAATCCGCGAGAATGTGGACGTCCTGGCGCTCTCGGCCACGCCCATCCCTCGTTCTCTGCACCAGTCCATGACGGGTTTGCGCCAGATATCCTTAATACAGAGCGCGCCGTCCGGGCGACAACCGATCGTGACCCGCGTGGGTCCTTGGGACGAGCGCGTGGTGTCGACGGCGATCGCCGACGAATTGGCCCGGGGCGGGCAAGTCTATTACGTCCACAACCGCGTGCGCACCATGGCCGAGACGCTTAAACAGGTGCGCGAGCTCTCCGGCGGCGCGCGCGTGGCCATGGTGCACGGCCAGATGAAGGGGCCGGACATCGAGAAAGCGATGTGGGACCTGGCCCAGCGCAAGTCCGACGTGTTGGTGGCCTCCACTATCATCGAGTCGGGTCTCGACATTCCGAGCGTCAACACGCTTCTCGTCGAGGACGCCCAAAACTTCGGCCTGGCGCAGCTCTATCAGCTGCGCGGGCGCATCGGCCGCGAGAAAAGCCGGGCTTACTGCTACCTGTTCCATCCGCCGGACGCGGAGATGAAGGACCTGCCCGAGGATGCGGTCAAGCGCCTCGACGCGCTCAAGGAGTTCGGCGCGCTGGGCGCGGGCATCAAACTGGCGCTTCGGGATCTTGAAATCCGGGGCGCCGGCGATTTGCTCGGGGCCAAGCAGCACGGCTTCATGAACGCCGTCGGCGCCGACTACTACGCCCAGCTTTTGGAAAGCGAGGTCTCGCGCCTGCGCGGCAAGCGCGTCGAGGACGACGACCGGCCCGTGGCGGTGGACCTGCGTCTGCCCGCCTACCTGCCCAAGGACTACCTGCCGGGCGAGATCGAGCGCCTGAAGATCTATAAGCGCGCCCTGCGCGCCACGCCCGAGGAGGCCAAGGCTATATTAGAGGAACTTGAGCGCCTCTCCGGTCCGCCTCCCGTCCCGGTTGTCAATCTCTTCGCGATGCTGACCTTGCGCGCCGAGGCGAGGCGCGCGCACGTCGCCGAGATCACGGAGAAAGAGGGGGCCGTGGAGATCCGCTACCGCGCCGACGCCCCGCCGCACCCCGACGCGCCTGCTCGTTGGCTCAAGGCCTTCGGCGCGCGCGTGTCGTTCGTGCCTTCAAATGAGGGCGACGCCGCGCGCCTATTGCTAGGCGAACAGACGGCTATCGAGGCCGCGCGGGCCTTTCTGCGCGCCTAATAGTATCGCGGGTCTTGGCCTTGAATGAATTTCTTCTGTTTTTTCAGAAAGGCGACCGTTTCTTTGAGAACATCAATCTTTCTATTGATGACATACTGGCTTTCTAATCTCGAAGGACGTTTTTGACTTCGAACGCCCTCTATGACGAAACTGATGTCGATGTGCACGTCGCCCAGCTTCAGTAGGAGCAGGGCCACTTTTTCGTTGAGCATGTATTCCAGCGCATTGGCTGACGCCATAAACTCAACGGGGACGCTGTTCTTTTGGGCGAGAGCGGCTTCATTTTCCTTCATGGCATCAAATAGTTGGAATTGCAAAGACATTTCCTTTTCTGAAAGCATCTTAATCAGCTGTTCCGCATCGGGGTTGGGATCGGAAATGCTGGTCCCTATGATGATCAGTGTCGGGCCGTGTTCAACAGGAACTAGTTTAATCCTTTCGATAGTCGTTTGGGCGGTTTGAATCTGCGCATCGATCTCATTAAGCTGATCCGCCATGGACGAGGCCTTTGCGTTAAGAACGGACGCCAGCAAAACGGCGATAATGCTCACGGCTGTGATATTGTTGCGGTTCATTGGATTCTCCTGAAATGTACTTACAGGGTACAAGGCAGCTTCATCATCGCCAGGTGTCTTTGGACCTACTTGGCAGGGGCCAATATGCCCAGTACCCTTGTGGATAGCTGGAAAGCGATAGTCCGTTGGAGAAGTTTCTGTTCCTTAGGCAGCAAACCGCCATCGATCGCCCCTTTTATGCGTTTAAAACGATTTAAACGCTCAGAATTACCGGGAATCCCGGTATATGGACAAACTACCGGGATTCCCGGAAGAAATGGTAATATGGGCCCGTCATGAAGCGAGTCTCCCTTATTCTGACCCTGGCCGCGTTCTGCGCCGCGTGCCGCGGCGAAAAGGACCCGGTTATAGCGCGCGTGGGCAAGCTCAAGCTCACCCAATCCGAGTTCCAGCGCAAGCTCTCCGAGGTTTCCCAGGGCTATCAGGACTACGTTCTCTCGCCTAGCGGCCGCCGGCAGTTCCTCGACGTTCTAATTCGCGAGAAGCTGGTTTTAGCCGCCGCTCAACAGTCGGAAGTGCCGCGTTCCGCCGAGTTCCGCGCACAGCTCGATAAGCTGCGCAAGGAAGAAGAGGAGAGGGTGCGCGAGGGCGGCGACTACTTGCTGACCACCATGTGGGTCGAGGACCTGCGTCGTCGCGGCGCTCTGAAGGTCGACGAGGCCGCGGTGCGCGAGTATCTCGTCAAGCATCCGCTCGAAGTCGACATGCGCCACGTCCTTCTGGGCTCGCCCGAGGTCGCCGCCGCCGTCGCCAAGCGCCTGCGCTCCGGCGCCAACTTCATCAAGGTCGCCAAGGAAGAGTCTCTCGACGGGGCCACTGCCTCCAACGGCGGCAAGCTGCCGACTTCGCTGTACGGCGAGGTCATTCCCGAGCTCGAGGAAGTCGTCTTTCATATGCGCATCGGCGAGATCGGTGGCCCCTTGAAGAGCAAGTTCGGCTATCATGTCCTGCGCAAGGACGGCGAGAAGAAAGTAACCCTCGAGGAGGGGCGCCCGCGCGTGGCCCGCCTGCTCGAGAAGCAGCAGTTGGACGCCTATCTTCAGTCGATTCAGGACAAATTCCCGGTGGAGGTCATCGATGAACAGTTCCGTTAAGGCGTTGGCCGCGGCGCTTCTACTCGCCGCGGGTCCGGCCGCCGCCAAGCTGATGGAAGACACCGTCGCCGTCGTCAACGGCACGCCCATTCTGCTGTCCGAGTATCAGAAGGAAGCCGCCACCGCGATGGACTACTGGGGTAAGACCAATCCCGCCGCGATGGCCGATCCCGCCAACCTGCGCAAGCTGCGCGAAAGCACCCTTGAGCAGCTCATCGATCGAGAGCTGCTGACGCAGGAAGGCGCCCGGCTCAAGATCAAGGTCCGCGAGCGCGAGATCGACAACGCCGTCGACGAGATCAAGGGCCGCTACAAAAAGGACGATCGCGGCGCCGCTCTGTCGGACGCCGAGGCCGAGGCCGCGTTCCAGCAGCAGCTCAAAGCCGAGGGCCTCGACTGGGCCAAGTTCCGGGAACGCCTCTCGCGACAGATCCTGGCCAAGAAGACCATCGACGAGGCCGTCAAGAGCAAGATCCTTCCTCCCACCGACGCCGAGACCCGCGCCTATTTCACCGTGATCGAGAACTATCTCGCAGCCAAGAGCACCGCCGCCCCCAAAGGCATGGACGAAGAGGACGCCATGGCTTTGCGCGAGGTCGCCGGCCAGGTCAAGTCGCTGAGCTCCGAGCGCGTGCGGGTCAAGCGCATCCTTATCCGTCTCTCTCAGTCTCCCATCGAGAGCGAAAAGAGGCGGGCGTTGAAGACCGCCCAGGAGATCAAGAAGCGCCTCGACGCGGGCGAGGATTTCGGCAAGATCGCCAAGGAAGAGTCCGAGGATGCGGAGAGCGCGGCGCATGATGGCGACCTGGGCTACGTCCTGCGGGGCGTGGTCGCTCCGGAATTCGAGAAGGTCGTCTTCGCGCTGGGCGTGGGCGAGACCAGCGCGCCGATCTTCACGGAGATGGGCTACAGCATCGTGCGCGTCACCGAGAAGCGCGCGAATGAGAAGCCCGACTACGAGCGTTTCAAAGAAGAGCTCGGCAACTTCCTCGCCGGCGCCGGCTTCCAGCGCAAGGTCGAGACTTACGTCAAGGGACTGCGCAATAAAGCCGCCATTGAGCGCAACCTTCCCGCCACGCCCTAAAGTCCTCGCCTTCACCTGCGGCGATCCTGCGGGCGTGGGCCCGCGCGCCGCGCTGGCCTCCCTTCGCGCCGGCGCTCTGTCTCGCGGGGTGTCCGCTGTTTTCGTCGGAGAAGCGTCCGTTTGGCGCCGCGCGGGCTGGCGTTCCTCCGACGGGCCCATCCGCGACACCGCTTTGGGGTTGAAGGCGCCGCCACCTGGCCGGCCCAACGCCGACGGCGGACGGCTGTCGGCCGCTTCTTTTGAGGAGGCCATGCGCCTCGTCGCGCGCGCTCAGGCGGGGGGCATCGTCACCGCGCCGATCTCGAAACGATCCTGGTCCGCCGCCGGCTATCCGTGGCGCGACCACACCGAGCGCCTGGCCGCCGCCGCGGACGCGCCCGACGCGCAGATGGTGCTGGGCATTCCCTCTCGCGGGCTGTGGTGTTCGATCGCCACGCGTCACGTCCCTTTAAGAGAGGCGGCCAAGCAGTTGACCGCGGGTGCCGTCGCCGCCTGCGCGCGGGCGTTGGACGAAGCTCTGCGCCGCCTCGGGCGCAAGAACCCGCGTCTGGCGCTGTGCGGTTTGAACCCGCACGCGGGCGAGGGCGGACTGATCGGGACCGAGGAGCGCGACATGCTCTCGCCTCTGGCTGCGAAGCTGCGGCGCGCAGGCTTGCGCTTGGACGGGCCTATCCCCGCGGACTCGGCTTGGCGCCTGCATGTCGAGGGCGTCTACGACGGCCTCGTCTGCCTCTATCACGACCAAGCGCTGATTCCGCTGAAAGCTTTGGGGGGACTGGCCGGCGTCAATTGGACGGTGGGAATTCCTTTCGTGCGGACTTCGCCTGCCCATGGGACCGCATATGAAGCGGCGATGGCTGCGAATCCTATCGACGCGTCCGGCGCCCTCGAAGCGGCGCGTTTAGCGGCTCGGTTGCTCTAGCGCCTGCGCGAGATGCCTTCGGCCATTTTGCGGCCGACTATCTTTCTCTCATCCGGCGTCAGGTAAAGCGCCTCATAATAATTAGACTTTGGGACCTGAGTGTTTTTATAGTCGGCTTTGAGTTTTCGGATGAATACCCGAGTCGTCACAAAGGACCTTACGCCGTTTTTCTTTTTTTCTTTGACCAATGACTCGAGGCTATACTCGACCTCATCGCCGCTATAAGTCGTCTTGATCAACCCATCAGAGTCAGCGATCTCAGCCTGTTCCAAATTAGGTTCTGATTTATCGGTGATTCCGATGCTGGTGAGGAAGGCCTCGGTTTCCGGCGTGATCGCGGAGGCGGCAACGCCTAAGGTGGCAAGACAAACGAGGGTCAGGAGGGGGATTTTCATTTTGGGGTCCTCTGTCATTAGTATAAAGGCATCTCCTTGACAAATCAAGGGGTCGCCGTTACACTGAGTTCATGTTGATTTCAGTTGTTTTTTTACTAGCCGGCGCCGTCGCACACGCTCAACCCGCGAAGGAGCTGACTCCGGAGCAGGCGGAAATCGTCGGGGAATTCTCCAGCAAGCTCACGAAAATTCCTCAAGAGTTATATGCCGACGATGAGAAGCTGCAGAATTTCATCAAGGCGGATCCCGATCTTGTCCATCTTCATGGTAATGAGAAATTCAACAGCGCGGTTCGGATCATGGCCGGCCTCAGCGCCCAGGGCGAAGAGAGCCAACGCGGCGATGCGAACAAGCGAGAGGAGGTGGTTCGGAGTGGGCGTGAGGATAATTATTATCGGTTTCTGGCGAAGACCGTGAAAAACCAGCCTTGGCTGTTCGTCGAGAACGGCAAGCGCAGCTACGGCCGCAAGGACTACAAGTCCTCTCTGCAGGACTACGAAGAGGGGCTTAAGCTTAATCCCGAAAACAAAGAGGCCCTTCTAGGCTATGGCCACTCGGCCAATGAGCTCGGCGACACGCGCTTGGCGATGATAGCCGCCCAAAGACTGCTCAAACGCTACCCCGGCGACAAAGACGCTCTGGGTCTCTACTATTTCGCCAAGGATCGCAATCCTACCGTCACCTTGCCCTCGGCGATATTCAAAGACGGCTCGCCGGAGACGGCGTCCTTGACGGGAGTCCCGTCCGCCGCGCCGACTTCCGAAAAGACGGCGCGCGCGGCCGCGACGATACCGGACACCGTGACGCGTTCCGCGCAGATCACCCGCGACGCCGGGGCGGCATTGGCCGTGCGGGACTACGCGGTCGCCCATGATCTTGCCGGAAAGGCGATCACGCTCAACGCGGGCAACGCGCAAGCCTTCAATCTGCGCGCCATCGCCTCGAACCGAATGCGGCGCTATTCCGACGCGGTGACCGACGCCAACGCGTCGCTGGCGCTAGTTCCGGGCAACGCGGCCGCTTTGCAGATACGTTCTTGGGCCTTCGGCAAGCAAGGTCATTATCAGGAAGCGCTGCGCGACGCCGACGACACCTTGTTGCGCGACGCGGCCAATCCGTACGCCTACCAAAACAAGGCCATGGCCTTGGCTGGCCTCAACGACCGTCCCGGCGCCCTCGACGCTTTGCGGCGCTCGGCCGCCATCGACCAGCGCTTTCAGAACCGCTACGACCGCGCGCTCCAATTTCCGCAGGACAAGGACTTGACTTTGTTGTTCGACGACGAGAGCGCCGGCCTCGCCGCACCTCCGGCGCCGTCCGCGCCGCGGCGCCGGCGTTTCGCGCGCCTAGTCGGGCTCACGGCCGTGGGCGGGATACTGATCGCGCTCGGCATTCTGCATATCGTCTCGGCGAGCTGGCGCGAGAAGGTGAACGTCACCATCCGCCGGGTGCTGTCGTCTTCAGGCTCATCGTCGGCGGCGTCCATGCCGATTGGGGGCTCGCCGTTCTGGGCGCAGTACGAGATGGTCAAGGAAATCGGCTTGGGCGGCATGGGCGTCGTCTATGAGGCCAAGGACCGTTCTTTGGAGCGGCGGGTGGCGGTCAAGAAGATGCGCAATGAGATCCGCATCGACCCCCGCGAGCGCGGCCGTTTCGTCAACGAGGCGCGGCTGGTCGCCAAGCTGCGCCACCAGAACATCGTGGACATCTACGCGATCGCCGAGGACGGCGACGACGTCTACCTCGTCTTCGAGTACGTCGAAGGCCGCACGCTCCAGGACCTGATCAAGACTGACGGCCCCATGAGCCTGGAGGCCGTGCGCGGAGTCCTGCGCGCCGTTTCCGAGGCGGTCGAGCACGCTCATGCGCAGAAAATCGTCCACCGCGACCTCAAGCCCTCGAACATCATGATCACCTCCGACGGCCGCGTCAAGGTCATGGATTTCGGCGTCGCTCGGCAGGCCAAGGACGCGATCCATAAAATGTCGATGACCAACACCATCGTCGGCACCCCCGCCTACATGGCCCCCGAGCAGGAGCAGGGCACGGTCTGCCCGGAGTCCGACGTGTATTCCTTGGGCGTTTGTCTCTACGAAATGCTCACTGGTCAGCTTCCTTTCGCCGGCAGCGCGGGGGTCGTGCTCATGAACAAGCTCAACGGCAAGCTCGTCCCCATCACCCAGCGCGGCGCGTCGCTCCCCGCGGGCCTGGACGCGGTCGTCGCCAAGGCCTTGGCTCCCAATCCTGAGCGGCGCTACCACACGCCCACCCAGCTTCTCGCCGCTCTCGACGCGGTACGCGCATGAACGCGCGCGGCGCCGTCCTCGCCCTTGGACTGCTGCTTGGCGCGACGCGGGACGCGCGGGCCGATCACTCCGATCACGGCGGCAGCAAAGAGCTCTCGACCGCGGATCAGGTAAGGCTTGAGCAAGTCATCGAGGACGTTCGGACGGTGATGCGGCAAAAGGAGCGAAGCAGCCCTTATTTTAAGACCTTGATCCGCAAGATCGGCGAGGGAGTCATCGAGAATCTGCGCGACTCCAAGGTCAAAACGTTTCAAGCCGAGAATATCGGCACTTTCGGAGCGATGCTCGACCTCCAGCTTAAGGAGAGCCGCCAGTTGTGGGAGGTCAAGCGCAGCAATCTTCCCGAGGCGGAAAAGGCCAAGCGCCGCGAGGAGATCGCCGAGGCGGCCCGAAAGGAGATGGGCGCCATACACGGCATGGACGTTATGAACAATTTCCACAAGGAGTACAACGAGGCATTTGAGGACTGGAAGTCTCGCCGTGAAGATCACCACGATTGGCCCCGGGGCCTGCCTACCCGCGGCCACATCGACGACATGCTCCGCGGCAATCCCAGGAGCGCGCCGCACTGGTCGTTGAGCGCCCAGGATAAGCTCTCCTCCGGCGATCGCACCGGCGGCTTGGCCGACCTCAACCGCTCCATCGTCTTGGGCGGCACAGTCGAGGCGTTCACTTTGCGCGGGATCTTGCGTTTGGAGGACAAGGACTATGCCGGCGCCTACGACGACGCGAAAAAGGCGCTGGAGCTAAAGCCCCACGACCAAAGCGCGTTGGCCCTGCTCAAGTTTTCGCAAGGCCGCGTGGCTTTGGAGCAGAGAAGCTTGCCCAAGCCGAGCGATCCCTTCTCCACTGCGCGCGCGGACCGCGTCGCCGCGGGGGGAGCTTTGTCGGCGAAGGGCCGAGACGACGGCCGCGAGGAGGCAGCCGCGGCGACTTCCGGGCAGCAGCTGCGCGACGCGCAGAGGGCTTTGCAGCTGGACGATTTCGCGGCCGCGCTCGCGCTGGCGCAGAGAGCGCTCGACACGAACGCGAAAAACGCGGCGGCCCACAATCTGCGCGCGACGGCTTACGCGCGTATGCGGGACTACGATAAATCGATCGCCGCTGCGTCCGCGGGGCTGGCGATGGCGCCGAAGAACGGCGTGCTGCTCAACATGAAGGCTTTCGCCGAGAATCGCTCCAAGAAATACCGCGACGCCTTGGCCGACGCGAACGCGGCCATCGAGACGGAGCCGGGCAGCGCTTTCGGTTATGCCAACCGGGCCTACGCCTCCGCCGGCTTGGGGGATCGCGGCGCGATGCTCGCCGACATCAATCGCGCGGCGAGCCTGGATCCTGTTTTCCAAAAGGCCGCGGCCGACGCGGCCGCGCTACAGCTGCCCTCCGATGACGACGTTCTTTTCCTGTTTCCCGGCGAGACGCCCAACGCCATCGCGGCGAGTCCGGGGACGCCCCCGCGAAGCAAAAGTTTCGGACTGGTCGTCGGCGCGGGCATCGTGGGCGGCCTGCTTCTCGCTCTAGCCCTGCTTGGGTTGGTGGTGTTTCCAATCAAGGACGCGGTGGCGAGCATGGTTTCACGGATCACGAGGTCGGGGCCCTCCATCGGGCACTTGGCCACGACGCCGCAACCGGCCTCGGTGGGCGGCCGCGTCGGCGGCGCCATTCGCGGCCAGTACGAGCTGATCCGTGAGATCGGCAGCGGCGGGATGGGCACGGTGTACGAGGGCGCGGATCGCTCGCTCGGGCGCCGGGTGGCGATCAAACAGATGCGCGAGGAACTGCGCCTCAACCGGCGCGACCGCGAGCGCTTCGTCATCGAGGCCAAGACCGTGGCGTCGCTGCATCACCCGAATATCGTGGACATCTACGCGATCGCCGAGGAGAGCGACGACGTCTACCTGGTTTTTGAGTTCGTGGATGGGAAGACCGTGCACGACTTGGTGCAGGCGAGCGGACGTTTGAGCCCGGCTGAGGCGGTGCGGATCTCGCGCTCCATGGCCGAGGCGCTGGGCTACGCGCACTCGCGCGGGGTGGTCCACCGCGACATGAAGCCCAGCAACGTGATGCTCGACGGCGAAGGCCGCGTCAAGGTCATGGACTTCGGCATCGCGCGCATGGCCAAGGACGCGCTGACGCGCCACTCGCGCACGAACACGGCCGCGGGCACGCCGCCGTACATGGCGCCGGAGCAGGAGCAGGGCGTGGTGCGCAAGGAGTCGGACACGTATTCGCTGGCGATCTGCTCCTATGAGATGCTCACCGGCAAGCTGCCCTTCGTCGGCATCGGCGCGGGCATGCTGATGAACAAGATCAACATGAGCTTCACCCCGCCCTCACGCGCCATCGCGGGGTTGCCGGACTCGTTCGACGAAGTCTTCGCGCGGGCCTTCCAGGTCAAGCCCGAGCAGCGCTACCACACGCCCCAGGAGTTCTCCGCTGCGCTGGAAGCCGCCGGCGCCGGCTCCGGCGCGCGGTCATAGCGATTCCGCGTTGTATATCGAGCCCAACTATTGATAATCACTAGTTTCGGAACTAGTGATTATCAATAGTAAAATTCCGGGATGACTGCAGACAACCAGATCAAAACGAAGCGGCTAGTGTTGGAACCGCTCCAGCCGCCACGGACACGCGCAACGCTCGTTCGGCGGCCCTTCTCAAGCGATTGGGCTTTACCATTTCAAAGGCGAACCAAGTCATGAAGATGAGTATCAAATGCGCTTAGCGAAACATTAAGTCCCCGCCTAGGACTTTGGGCCCGTAACTAAGTGGGTCTAAAGATGGAATTCCATTGCCCTGAATACCCCTGCCCGCCTGAGCGCCTTCCGTTACACTCCAAGTGACGAAGGCTTGTCGTCAGGAGTTCATTGTGAAATTGCATGTGGTTGCGGGTTTTGCGGCGCTCTTCTTGCAGGTCAATGCGAGCGCGCAGAAGACACTCGGCGCGCTTCAAGGCGATTTGGCGTGTCGTTTCGCCAAGTCCGTGGATATGAGCGCGACCTCCAACCTATGCTCAAAATCGACTGTCGTCGATGCCCAGCAGGAGGGCCAAAACCGAGCGCGCGTGAGCCTTGTCAGCGAATCGAAGCTCGTTAAAGATGTGCCGGATAAAAAGTTTATTCCCTCAAATATGTCCGCTTCTGCGCGTCCTTCGATGTCTGTGGGTAAGACAGAAGCTGCTATTTTCTGGGAGCGGATCAGCCATGTGGAGGTCGTTCTAGGCTATGGGGAGCTTGTCGGCGGAGTTCTTCTCTTTGGAGTCGCGGCGACAATCGCCGCGCCGGTGGTAGTCGCCACCGCGATCGCATTCGGCGGTGGGACGCTGATAATGGATGGCATCATACGAGCAGGCACTGGAAAAGGCATGACTGGCTGGTGATTGAGGGAAAATATATGAAACCGAATATGGCCGTTGGTCTTGTCGCGCTGCTGCAGGTCAACGCGGGCGCGGCGATGGTGGGCGGCATGCTGAAAAACGATTCGGCGTGTTCATTCGCGAAGTCCGCAGATATGAGCGCGGACTCCAGTCAATGCGCGGAAGGCAGCGTCGTCGACGCTCGGGGGATGAAGGGTCGAGCGCGCGTGATGCTCGTCGGCGAGGAGAAGATTTCGGCGCATAAACCCGCTTCTTCGCCGCCATCGATATTGACCGAGGAGCAAAAAAATAAAGCCAAGGAAGTCGGATTTGGCGCCGCGGTGTTTACGACGGTCGTCGTCGGCGGATTATTGTTCGCGCTTCTCCTGTTGTAGCAAACCATCAGAATCGGGGTTGCGGCATTTGGATACCTCTGTTATAATGACTTGTCGGGGGTGATCTAGCTTCGACAAGCGTCGTTGAACCGTAAGCCGCAGGCACGGGTTGGTCAGGTCCCGTATGAAACCAGACCAAACAACAACTGCCAACACACAGTTGGCCTGGGCCACTGCCTAACACGCAGTGAGCACACGCCGGTCCTCGACACCTGCTAGAGGGTCGCCGGCGTCATGAGCAGGGTGCGGTCCTTCCCTATGATCCCGTGGGCGGGGGGCCTAAGACCGAACGGGGTTAGTCCGGAGAGCACGCGTCCGTCCGTTTTCTCCGGGCGAAACTGATGACGGGCTAAGCCTGTAGTGGCCGCGGTCGGCGCCGTTTGGACGCGGGTGCAAATCCCGCCACCTCCACAATTTTCATGGGCGACTCGCGCGCAGTGACCCTGATGGGGTCGTTCGGGCTTTTCGCGGGGCTCGCGCTGCTCGTCTTCGCGCGCCCCGAGCTGGGCCCCGCTGTCGTGCCCGCCTGCGGACTGTGCCTGCTCTGGTCGGACTGGCGGCGCGACGGCGAGTCGCCGGTGATCCTGACCTTCCTGGCGACCATCGTGGCGATGGTGCTCATTGCGCGTTCACCCGACGCGTTCCCAATGCTGGCTGTTGGGCTCGCCGGCTTCTGGGCGATGGCCGGGGCCCTGGCCAGTCACCGCGACCGGCAGTTCGCCTCGGAACGCGAGATGCTGCTCGAGCAGATGACGCTTCAAGACCAGATCCGCGACGTTGATCGGGATCTCAAGTACTATCGTTCCTATGAAGAAACCGTGGGCGTGGAGACGCGCCTGCGCCGCGACCTGTCGGACGCGGCCAAGAGCCTTTCGGGCACCATGGACGGCCGCGAGGTTCAGGCTCGCCTGATCTCGATACTGTCCCAGCGTTTTCCCGCGGCGCGCGTGAGCGTCGTGGGCGGAGCCGGCGCGGACCCGCTGCTTCTAGCGGCCCAACGTCGCCGCGGCCCGGTGCTGATCAAGGACGCCAAGAGCGAGACCCAGGTCGTGCCGGACGCGCGCTTTGCCTCCGGGATCGCCGTGCCCATGAAGGTGATGCGCGAGGCCGCGGGCTTCGTCAAGATCGAGAGCGACACGGCCGGTGCTTTTGGACCCGAGGAGGTCCGTACGGTCGATCTTTATGCCACGATGGCCGCCCTGAGCCTGGAGAACATCCGCCTGTTCGACAGCGTCCATCGCCAGGCCACGCACGACGCCTTGACTCAGCTTTACAGTCATCGCGCTTTTCAGCAGCGCCTGCAGGAGGAAGTCCTGCGCTCTGGACGCAGCCAAACGCCGCTCTCGCTGATCATGTGCGACGTCGATCATTTCAAACACTACAACGATCAGTTCGGGCATCAGGCCGGCGATCAGCTCCTGCGCACGCTGGCCGCGATCCTGGGCTCCTTCGCGCGGCCCGTGGACTTGGCCGCGCGCTACGGCGGCGAGGAGTTCGTCTTGATTCTTCCCAATTTCGTGCGCTCCGAGGCCGTCGCCCTGGCCGAGCGAATTCGAGCGCGCGTGGCCGCCGAGCCCTTCACCTTTCAGGGCGCGGCGACCAACGCGACCATGAGTTTGGGCGTGGCCTCATTTCCGACCGACGCGACGACCGCCTCGCAGATCGTGCGCGTGGCCGACGAGCGCCTGTACAAGGCCAAGCACGGCGGGCGCAACCAGGTGGTGGGATGAAGACCGAGTGGCTGGCTGCTGCCGCCGCGCTCTTGCCCGTCGCCGGCCTCTTAGCGGCCTATCCGCGGCGCTCGCAGGCCTCGGGCGCGTCGCTAGGCGTCGCCTTGGCCGCCGGCGCGGCCTTGCTGGCCGGAGCGCCGGCCCCGCTGCGCCCGCTCGCGGCGGTGACCGCGCTCTGGGCGGTCGCGGGCGCGGCGTTGGCCTGGCGCCTGGTTCGACGGCGCGAGGCCGATCACGCCGCTTTGATGGAAAAGACGAACGCCGTGCGCATGCAAAAGGATAAAGCGACTCAGGAGCTCGGCGGTCTTAAGACGCGCGGCCACACCGCGGAGCAGGCTCACCGCGAGGCTGCGGCCTTGTACGGCATGGTCAAGGGACTCTCCGAGGCGCTGTCTTGGGAGGACGCGCGCCCCCGCGTGGAGGCGGCCCTGGAGCAATACTTCGGACCGCGCGTCGAATACGCGCTGTACGTGGCGGGCCTGCGCGGCGAGGGGGAAGTTCGGCCGCTGACCGTGCGCGGGATGGGGTCGTCTCCGGGCGCGTCGTGGGCGACGCTCTCGCGCCTGCTGCAGGAGCAGGGCGTGGGTCCCGAGGCCGCGCGCCTCTTCGATCGGCCCGAGCGCGCGATCGGCATGCCCATCCGCGAGGGCCAGGAACTGTTGGGATATTTATACACGCGCGTGCCGGAGGGCGCCGCGCCCGAGGCCTGGCTCGCGAAGACCTCGTCCTTCGTCTCCGAGTTGGGCGTGGCGTTTAGACGCGTGAAACTTTTTCAAGAAGTCGAGCGCCTCTCCGAGATGGACGGTCTCACCGGACTGCGTCGGCGCGGGACTTTTGACCGTAAGCTCGGCGAGGAACTGGTGCGCGCCAAGACCTTTAAGACCACGTTCGCATTGATGTTGCTTGACATCGATCATTTCAAGAGCTTGAATGACACGCACGGCCACCCTTTCGGCGACCAGGTTTTAAAGCGCCTCGGCGCGGTCCTCAACGGCCTGGTTTACGATACCGACTTCGTGGCCCGCTACGGCGGTGAGGAGTTCGTGATTATCCTTCCCCGAGCCGAGTCCGCGGGCGCCTTACGCAAGGCGGAGTCGATCCGGGCGGCGATCGAGGCCGAGACGTTCTCGATCGGTTTTGAGGAGTTGAGAGTGACGGTGTCGATCGGGCTGTCCCATTTTCCGCGCGACGCATCCACGCCCGAGGAGATGATCGCTCGGGCCGACGCCGCCATGTATGCCGCCAAATCGGCGGGCCGCAACCGAGTCGTCGACAGCGACGTCCTGCGCCGTTCGAACTAAGGAGACACGATGGACCCGATTATCGACTTGCCTACGCCCAACCCCGTTCCAGATCCGCCTCATGTGCCGGGTCCGCGCCGGCTCAAGTATCGTCTCGTCGGCGCTCTCATCGCCCTGCACGCGATGTCGTTGGTCGCGGCCGTCTTTCTCATCGCGCACTCCCGTGTCGGCGAGTCAAAAAACGAGGACGCAAACGCAAGGGGCCTGTTGAGCCTTTCGCCCAAGGAGTCCGTGGGCTGGGTCTCGATCCGGGGGCCGATTATGTCCTCGGACAGCGGCAAGCCTTGGGATCACGGCGCCGAGCAATGGGCGCGGCGCATCGAGCAGTTGGCCAATACCAAGGGCGTCAAGGCGATCGTCCTCGACATCAATTCCCCCGGCGGCAGCGTGGGGGCGGTGCAGGAGATCTACACGCGCATTCTCCGCGTCAAGAAGGAGAAGAATATCCCCTTCATCGCGCTGTTCGGCGACGTGGCGGCCTCGGGCGGCTATTACATCGCGGCGGCCTGCGACAAGATCGTCGCGCATCCGGGCACGTTGACGGGATCAATCGGCGTGATCTTCGCGGTGTCCAATCTGGAAGGGCTCTTCGCTAAGGTCGGTTATAAGACTGACCCGATCAAGTCCGGCAAGCACAAGGACATCGGCTCGCCCGCGCGGCCTATGACCGCCGAAGAGCGCCAAATCCTGCAGACCTTGATCGACGACGCCTACGGCCAATTCGTGCAAGCCGTGGCCGACGGCCGCAAGATGACGGTTGCGGAGGTGAAGCCCTTGGCCGATGGCCGCATCTACTCCGGTAATCAAGCGTTGGCGCTGAAGCTCGTCGACCAACTCGGCGACTCCGTGGACGCCACGAAGCTGGCCGCCCAGATGGGCGGCATCAAAGACGAGAAGCCGCGCGTGCGCCGCGACACCGAGAGGCTCAACGACATCTTCGAGATGCTCGAGTCGCGCGCTCGCTTATCGCTGGGCTTCGGCCCGGCGGGCGTGACGCTGGGCGCGGCGTCGCCGTCGCCGCGGGGCCTGCTCTACGCATGGTCTGGGGGCTGGTAGATGGACGCCGTCGAACTGCTCTATGACTACTTCGAGGACCGCGGCCACGCTTCCGGCATGATCCGCCAGCGCCGGCCGGCCGCGCTAGGCTTGCTCGGCATTTTTTTGGGAGCCGCGAGCCTATTCGTGGCGCACGCCTTGGCCGGACGCTCTGCACTTCCCTTCGGCTGGCCCGCCTTGGCGTTGTCGATGTTGTGGCAGACGGCGCTGACTTTCGTTTCGGCCGCGCTTCTGCACTTGATCCTGGACCTGGGCGGAGCGCGGGGAGACGCGCGCGCGCTGTTCGTCCATCTCGGTCTCTCGGAGCTGGCATGGCTGGTGGCCGTGCCGGCGGTGCTGACGTGCCAGGCTGTCTTGGACAAGCCGATCTGGGGCGTGCGGCTGGTGTTCTTCCTCGTGGGTCTGTGGTCTCTGTCGTTTAAGGCCCGCGGCATTCGCGACGTGTACGGCATCGCCGGCGGAAGAGCGTGGCTGACGCTCGGCATCCCTTATCTCGGGGCTATGGTCTTCGTGCTTCTGGCCGCGTTCTTGGCGGCGCTTGGGTTCGTGATGGCCGCCTTGAGCGCCTGGACCTGATGAAGGAACCGATCCCGGACGTCTGGCAGGGGTTGACTGTCGTCGACGCCGCGGCCATGCGCGCGGTCGACGCAGCCGCGACGGAAAAGCACGGGATCAAAGCCTTGGATCTCATGGAAAACGCCGGCCGCGCCGTGGCGGCGGAAGCGACGGCCTTCCTGCGCGAGCGCGGCATTTCCCTCTCCTCAGCTAAAGTCGTAGTCTGCTGCGGGCGCGGGGCCAACGGCGGCGACGGGCTCGTCGCCGCGCGCTATCTAAAGGAGGGAGGGGCGTCGGTGAGCGCGTTTCTGTGCCCGCCCAAGAAGGACGGCGCCGATGGCGGCCGCTACCCCGAGCTCGTGCGCGTGAACCTCGTTAAGGCCGTCGCGGGTGGGATAGCGACCAAAGACGCCGGGCCTGAATCGGGCCTGGCCGGGGCGCTCGCCGAATGCGATCTCGTTCTCGACGCTTTGCTCGGCACCGGCGCCAACGGCAAGCCCGCCGGCGCCATTCACCACATGATCCAGGAGGTGACGAAGTCCGCGAAGCCGGTGATCGCGGTGGATATCCCCTCGGGCTTGCACCCGGACACGGGTTACCATAGCGGCGTCTTCGTGACGGCCGACATGACTTTGACCTTAGGCCTGCCCAAACGCGGTTTGTTGGCGCCGCACGCCCAGAAACAGGTCGGCGTGCTCAAGGTGTTGGACATCGGTTACCCGTCCGCATTGATCAAGGGCCGCAAAGCCGCGTGAGGTTCCTGGTTCTCGCCGCGCTGTTGTGCGGCGCGGCCTGCGCGCCCAAGTCCGAGGGCCCTTATGCCGTGCTCGAAACCTCGAAGGGCCGCATTGTCGCGCGGCTTTATGAGGCCCAGACGCCCAAGACCGTCGCGCATTTGCGCGCGCTGTGCGGCCGCGCCAAGCCCTTCTACGACGGTCTCATTTTTCACCGTGTCTCGCCCGGCTTCCTGATCCAGACCGGCGACCACACCGGCAAGGGACAAGGCGACCCGCATATGCCGGTGGCCGACGAGATCCGTCCGGGCGCGCGTTTTGATCGGCCGGGTCTGCTCGGCATGGCGAGCTGGGGGCCGGGTACTTCTCAGACCCAATTCTTCATCACGCTCGGTCCCGCGCCCGACCTCGACGGCCGGCACACGATCTTCGGCGAAATAGTCGAGGGTCTCGACGTCGCCAAGGCGATCGCGGCCGTGCCGCGCGACACGATCGACAGCGCCGACCGGCCTTACGATCCCCCGGTGCTCAAGTCTCTTAAGATCGTCTTGTCGCGCCCATGACAGAATTTACTACTGATAATCACTAGTTCCGGAACTAGTGATTATCAGTAGTAAAACAGCGGTGGCTGTTGCCTGCCCGATTCCCGGCATAAGATATAATCGCCGCCAACATGGATAATCCCTCCTGCCCCGCCTGCCATTGCGAAAACGAAGACGACGCCTCCTATTGCGACCAATGCGGCCAGCCGTTGTCCGTTCCTCAATCCGCTGACAAAGTCGCGGAGGGCGGCTGCCCGGCGTGCGGAGGGACAGTCGAGGACCGGAATGACGGCATAGGCGTGTGTTCGAGCTGCGGATTGGAATTGACGGAGACCTTTGAACCGCCGCCCGTGAAAGCCGCCGCCGGGACGGTCGAGCGGCTGACGGCGGCGATCCTCGAGAAGACGCGCGCGGGCCGGTCGGTGGAGCAGGCCGTCTTCGAAGGCTGCCGCGAAGTCTTCGAGACTTCGGCGCCGAGCCCCGCCGCGAAAAAGGCGGGCGAGCCGGTCCTCTGTCCGCTGTGCGGCGAGGAGAATCTCGAGGAAGCGGCGCGCTGCCGCGGCTGCGGCTTGTGGTTTCAGCACCTGCGTTCCCCGCAGCCGTGTCCGTTATGCGAGCTCGGCGTGTCCGGCGACGGCAAATGTGAATGCGGCGCGATCCTGACCTTGCCCAAGCTTCTCGAGTACGTCGATGCTTCCGAGCGCTGGATCTGTTCCAGCTGCAAAGCGCCCTACGCTCGCGTTCAGGCGGGGGCATGTCCCGACTGCGGCGGAGATCTCTTGTCCGCGGAACGGATCAAGGCCTTCGCGGGCCGTTAAAAATCTTGAATTCCAGCCCGTCGCTACCCCATTAGGCCTATATTGAATATGAGTCCAAAGACCTTTAGGCTTATAGGCACTTCATGTACTAACATCCGCGTCCGCCGAGGAATGCTGGCACCGGGCTAACGCCCGGCGCCTTTGGAGTTGCACAATGAAAACCTCAGCGTATCTCCTCGCCGCCCTCGTCTTCGCCATTCCGTCCAGCGCCTTCACCAACCCGGCGCATGTTTTACTGGCTCTCATCATCCCCGTCTTCGGCTTTTACAGGCTCGTCAAATGAGCGGCTTAACGATGTGCGCCACGAGAAGTTGTCTTCTTCGCAGCCTCTGCCTTCGGTTCATGGCTCCGCCGTCCTACGGCCAAACCTGGTTTGAATGGAAGCCGAAAGGCAAGAAGTGCGCCGGGTTCATCAACATGCGAAAAGATAAGAAGGGGGCCTGATCTTGCGCCCCGCGGTCATTTCGCTTATCATTCGCACATGGGTGTGTTCCGACTCGTCTTGGTTCTCCCGAGCGTATGCGCAGCCGCGGCGACGGCCGCCGGCGCTCGAGACGCAGCGGCGGATCTTCAGGAGCGTTTCGTTGCTCTCACGGCCAAGGCGGACCTGGAGCGGGAATGCTTCTTGACGGCCGCCCCCGCGTGGGCGAACTCGCGGCAAGACGTCAGCTGTCGTTGGCCAGTCTTGATAAGGCCCTTATTGGGGCGGCACGCAAGGCTGGTGTAAAAACACTCGGCTGAGGCTTTACGATCGTCCCGTCGCGGCCCTGACCTTCGCCGCGATCTTGGCGAGGCGCTCCTTGACTCCCGGCGCGCGTTTCTCGAGCTTGGGCAGAACGTCGCGGCGCACCCAGTTGCGCGTGAATTTAGGATCGCGGTTGCTGGCGTCCTCGCGCCAGTCGAGATCGTGCATCTTAAGATAGAGGAGGATCTCTTCTCGCGTCAGAGGCAGAAGGGGGCGGATCAGCTCGACGCCGGCCGCCAGCGGGCGTCTGACGGGAATGCCGCCGAGGCCCTCGAGGCTCGTGCCGCGCAGCAGGTGGAGAAGAACAGTCTCGGCTTGGTCGTCGAGCTGGTGTCCGGTGGCGACGAGCGAAAAATGCCCACGCTGCGCCTTCGCGGCCAGCGCTTGGTAGCGCAGTTTCCGGCCGGCTTCCTCGAGACCCAAGCCGCGCTTGGCGGCGGCCGCGCGCACCGGCGCGCGCACGAGCATGGCGGCAAGCCCGAGTTTTTTGCCCAATTCTTCGACGAAGCGCGCGTCGCGGTCGGCCGCTCGCCCGCGCAGGCCGTGATGGACGTGGATGAGGGTGACCGTCAACCCTTTGCGCCGCGCCTGCACCGACAGCCAATGCGCCAAGCACACCGAGTCCGGCCCTCCCGACACTGCGGCCAACACCCGGCTCCCGGGCTTGAACAGGCCGTGCTCAGCTTCGAAAGCCACGAGTTTGGACCAGACGCGGGCGGCGAATTGAGTGCGCTTCAGGGAGGATCTCCGAAGAGGAAGATGCCTTATTCCCATTGACAAATCAAGGCTTCGGGGCTATCCTGATAAAAGACGTCGCCAGGAGAACCCCCGATGAAATCCCTCGCCCTTGCGCTCGTTTGCGTGCTGCAAATCCCGTCAACGGCCAAAGAAGACACTGTGCTCGCCCAATCCAAAACCGGCGATATAATCGCTGATTTTCTCTTGCAGAAAAACTCTGGAGGACGAATGTTCGCATCCCGGGAAGCCAACGCCGGAAATATGGTCGCCGCCGTGCGCGTTTGGAGGGAGAAGAGCCAGGCCTCCCGCGTCCAAGCCCTCGAGGGCGCCGTCTCGCCTGGAACGAAGTTGGAAGCCGGCTTAATAATGTCCCTGTCGCACTGGAAAGGTGATTTGAGGGTCAAAACACCCGATGAAGCGGCCGCCTTCCTCAAAGATGCCGCTGATGCGGCGGAGAAACTGACCACCGACGCCGCGCCTGCCGTTCTCGCGCCCGATGGCAAGAAATCCGTCGAGCGTGCGCGTCAATTGAGCGAAGGAGTAAGGGCCCCCATATTCGGTGGAGATCGCTACTCCCCTCAGACTGATACGAGAGAAATCGCGGGGGGCAACCATTCGAAGGTGAAGCTCTTCGTGGAACCGCCGGCGCTTCCCTCGAAATTCAACAAGCGACAGATCGATGTTCCGCCGCCGTTTTTGATTCACCGGACTAAGTTGGACGTGAGCGCGCCGCAAGCGGTCTTGCCGCCGAATGCCGGCATCATTCCCAACGACCCTCAAGATGATCGCAACAAGACCAAGCTTCCCGACCAATTGTAATTGCTAGACTCGCGGCGTGGTCTGGGCTTTGGGCGCCGTCCTTCTCATCGCCGCGCCGGCTTACGCCGGCGTTGAAGATTTTCTGCGCGATTCCGCGCTGCACCTAAGCGCGGGCGACGTGGTCGGTGCGCGCGTTAAAGCCAAAGAGGCCGCCGCCGCCGCCCCTCGCGACGCTCGGGCCCAGGAGCAGCTGGCGCGCACCGAACTCGCCGCGCTCGACTTTACCGCGGCCGAAGCCGCGGCCGGCCGGGCTCTGGAGTTGGGAGAGACCCCGGCGCGGCTCGTCCTTCTCACCGAGGCGCGAGCGGCCCGCAAGGTTTTCGAGGCCGCGGCCGCCGCGCGCTCGCGGCCGGCCGCTCCCCCCGAAGGAGGCAGGCGCCTGGGCTTGATCGTCGGCGTGCTCGCGGTCGCGGCCCTTCTCGGCTGGGCGTGGGGGATGGCGTCTAAAAGCGCGGAAGAGGAGGTCGCCGAGACCGAGGCCGCCCCAGAACCGCTTCTGCCCGGGACCGGACGTCTTGACCCGCACGAAGCCCTCGAGGCCCTCGCCGCGGCGGCGAAGGCCGAGCCGGATCCCCGCGCTTTGGCCGAGTCGCTGTATCAGCGGCTGACCGGCCGCCCGGCGTTTCACCCCGCGCGCGATCGCGCCACCGGCCGCCACCGCGCCGCGTCGCGGGCGGATAAAAATCTTCCGGCCGGGATCGACGCGTTCTTCGCGCGCGCGTTGGCCGCGGAGCCCTCGCGGCGCTTTCAAACGACGGCCCAGCTCGTCGGCGCTTTTCGCAGCCTCATCGATCCGGCCGTCCTGTAGGGCTAGCCCTTGGACCTAAATGTCTGTGGGCCTAATGCGGGAGTAGCTTAGGACTTAGGGCCCAACCACAGATCCGGCGCCGAACTTATACTGAGGGCATGAACAAAAAACTACCTGCCGTGATGGTTATGTTGGCCCTTTATTCAGTTTGCCTTCAAGCTCGTGCCGATGAATTCGGCGCGATGGAATCGGAGGTCGCGAGATTCGCGAAGTCGGCTCAGGGGCTTATGCCTATGGCAAGGCTGGTTTCGGCGGATATGTCCAAACCTTTGGTTCTATCGTCGAGTGTAAGGAAAATGACTCTCACTGAGCAGGAAAAACTAAAGTTCTACGAGCTGGCTGAATACGCTAAAACCCAGGCAGACACCGCTATCCGTTCTGGATGGTTGCTAGCCATGCATAAGTTCAAACTCTCAGGAAGTTATAATGATAACGGGTCTTTTAGTGTTGATCATTTTTACGTAGGCGAAGCGCACAGTTTTGATGAAGTTAATGCGTTCAGCATCAATACAGACGGCTCCGTCTCCAGTGATTCTTTGATCCCCGATCGTCGGCATAGCGCGGAAGAGAAGCGGGCTGTGCTTATTAAGGAAATCGCGTACTGGATGGCGTACAAGATCCCGGGAAAATAAGCGCAACGGCGTCCAAGCAAGCATTTTCTCATCCGTAAATGAGCCTGAGTGACGTTGCCGTTCCGTCGCCGCGAACTTGAACGGCATGGCGCCTGCGGCGCCAGGGTTTTCGCTTCGCGAAAACCTGGGGAGTGACGTAGGGCGTCTGATACGTCTCGTACTTCTTGTGCCGCCGTCCTTTCTTGTCGATGGTCACCGTCGCAAAGGCGCAGGGACGATGGAGTCGAAGTGCTCTCGGTAGAACTGGTCGATGATCGGCGCGTACTGGCGTTCGATGTGAGAGTAGCCCATGTGCTTGCGGATGATGCCCCCGTTCTTGCCCTCGACGAGAGCGTTGTCGTTGGTGCGGCCCGACCTCGACTTCGTCTGCTCGACGAGGAGCTTGCTGAGCAGTTTGGCGACCACGCCGTTGATGAACTCGCTGCCGTTGTCCGAGTGAAAGTTCACGACGAGAAACGGGAATAGCGCCAGCGCCGCCTCAAGAGCGGGCTCCAAATACGCCTCCGAAATTGCCTCGACACAGAGCACGATTTCCCACTGCGTGACCTCGTCGGCCAAGTTGATGAGGTAGACGCCCTTCTTGTCGTTGAGGTCGCCTTGATGCACCGTGTCCACCCGGATGTAGCCCGGGCGTCCTCGAGGATTGGGTTTGCGTCTGACGCCGATGGCGATGCTGACGCCGCGGGCCTTGGCGAAGGTCTGCGCGAGCTTCTGGTAGGCCTTGCTCGTGCGCAACCGGTAGATATGCGCGACGGAGATTTCTTGCAGGCGCGCGAAGCGTTTGACGTCGAAGACCGCGTATTGCCGCTGTGGGATCGCCCTCGTCGCTGGGCCGGAGATCCGTCCATGAGCGTTGTCCGTCTGAGCCAGCAGTTCCTCCGGGCTTTCGACGGGCGTAACGCGCTTTCGAGCAGGCATATCGTGACCGGGCGCGTGAGCTGTGCGCGGGAAAAGCCGCTCAGGCGAGCCAGGTAGGATTTCACCAGGCCCTTGCCGCCGCGGTTGACTTGACAACGCGGTCATGATGTCGCAATATTTCGGGCATAAGGCCTACTCGGTCTGTAGGCCTTATGGACTTTTTAAAACTCCCGATCAACGGAATCAAAGTATGAGACGAATTTTTCTTGGCGGCCTGCTTCTTGCTGTTGCCGCTCCCGCGCTGGCAGTGTCGAACTTAAACGTCACCGTGGTCAACTCGCTGGGCGTACCGCTTGCCGGCGCCAACGTCGCCGCGATCTTCTTCAACGGTGGCCAGCCGGATCAAAATGCCACGAGGATCGGCGTCACGGACGCGGCGGGACAGCTTTCTTTCGACAATACCTTCGCCGTCGGTCACTCGAGCTTTCTTATCGCCACTGATTACTATCAGGTCGTCGCCACGAGCCAGAACTTCCTGCCGGCGATCCTCGACCAGTTCAACAACACTCCGCCTTCCTTCGCGGCTGCCGCTCCGAGCCTCACGCCCCAGACGGTCATCATCACAATCAGCTCGACCGGCGTCACCGGTTTGGGCGAGATCGACGCGACTCTCGCCGGCGCAACTCCCAACTCGATGGTTTTCGGCCAACTCGGCCTGCAGGCCGGCGGCGGCGCCGCCGCTTATGGTTTCGCGACGACCTACGGGACCGGCGCGGGAACGTTGAAGATATTCAACGTCACGGCGGAGCCGAACGGGAATACCTATCAGATTTCCGCGTACGACCGTGCCAAGAACCGCTCGGCGTCCGCCGGTGTTGGACCGGCTTTGGTCGCGGGCAATATCCTTGTTGTCGGCGCTCCGCTCGACTTCGCCACGGCTCCGCCTCCTGTGGCTAACATCGGCTCGGCCCAGTCCTCGGGACAGGGCGGGTCGCTGAGCGTGACCGGAGTCGTCATCGACACCAACGGCGTGTCGATCCCGTACATGCAGCTCAATTTCTCATCGCAGTATCAGGACCAATACGGACAGAACTTTAACGACTGGCGCGGGGCCAACACCGATCCCAATGGCGTTTTCTCGCTTTACGGCCTGCGCGCCGGCAGCACCTACTACACGTCTCTTTACGGCGGGTGCAATCCCAACACCGGAGCTTGCTACCAAGGATCGCAGAGCACGGCTGCAATGAGTGCCATCGGCGCCGCGCCCGGAGTCAATGATTTCCTTTATGTATCCGCGTCCGTCGTTCAGACACGGACGATCACCCTCAATCAGATGCCGCCGAGCACCGGCAAGATGGCGGTATACGTTAAGGATCAGTTCGGCAATCCCTTTTATCAAGCCGGTGTCGGGATTTTCCCGGACGGTCAGGGCTGGCAGACCGCCGGGGGCGGCGCCTGCACCGGGCCATACAAGAATAACCCGGGCTTCTTGAATCTCACTGGTCAGGCTGCGACCGGCTATTTCCTTATTACCGGAATGCCGTCGGGCAATTATTCGCTCAATGCCTGGACGCCCTTCGGCCAGTCTTCGTTTAATGCCGGCCTCGATGGTCAGCAGGGTTTCGGTTCTTGCAGCGCGACTCCTCCGAACCTCGACGACCGCCGTCTGACAATCGACACGATGTCGGCCACCGGCATGGCTGGGATCTACGATCTTTTCGGGAATATCATCAGCAGCGGTGTGGCCGCTGTGACCATCACCGTAAATGTTTCCACGAGCAGCACCGGCTTGATCCGGGGCACGCTGACGTTCCCGTCCGTGGTCGATCTTTCCGCCAGCCCGATTGCCATCGTCATGTCCCCGAACTGCAGCGGCGCAGGCGCTTGCGGCGGCGGTGGCTTCACGGCCTTCAGTTCCGCGAGCACGGGCCCGGTCATTAATTACGCGATCCCAATCTCCAGCGGACAAGCTTATCGGATGAACGTGATCTCCAAGTATTGGGGTGCTGTTTACCCCGGCGGCAGACAGCCGCAGCCGAACCTGACCAGCACCGGCACGGCCATCGTGGACATGCAGTTCTTCCCGGCCGGCCGGGTCATGGGCTCCATGCGCAAGCCCGACGGCGGCGCGTATATTCCTGCGACCGGCACGGGGGGCGGGTCTCCCAACGTCAATGCATCGGGCGGCAATGCCTGGGGTTATAGCCAGCTCAGCGCCGATGGCAGCTTCGATATCGGCGGCCTCCTGCCCGGAGAATACACATTGACTGCCAACGCCGGCGGCGCGGGCCAATTCCCTTACACGACGAAGGCGCCGGCGCCCAAGTTGAAGGTTCTTGCCAATCAAATCATCAACCAAGACCTGAACCTAACGGACGCCATTTTGGTGCGGCCAATCGTCAGCACGACTTCCTTGCCGCCGCTCAACGTCATCAAGTGCCCTTCGGGCGGCAGCGGCGAGTGCCCTCCACAGAATTGGCGAGTGTGGGCGGTTCCTCAAGGTACGCCTTTGAACGCGGCCTCGGCGATAGCCCTGTTGACCGGCGGGGGAGACCAGACTCCCGGGGTATTCGATTTTTCGGCGAGTACCGGACAAGGCCGCTGCATGAGTTCGTTCTTGACCGCGCCCGGCTTTTGCACGACTGCATTGGCGGCCAGCAAGACCGGCTCCGCCTACGATTTCTATTTGATGCAGAACGGCAGGTTCGACTCGCTCAATCTAGCCGGCGGCGTGCGGCCGTTTTTCGTCATCGAAAGCTCGAGCAAGAACATTGTCGTCGGCCCGAACAGCCTCAACGGCATTTCCTTTAGCCCCTTCGGCAGTATCAACGGCTCAACGACCCCCGTTCAGAATGTTACGCTTACGCCCGTGTCTTCGCTTGCGGCGGTGCCGCAAGCGGTGTTGGCCGGGACGGTGACAGTCGCAAACTTGATTAATGCGCGACAGTTCGCTGAGCTTGGTGGAGTCTTCGACAACTTCCTTCAATACTTGCCTATCGTCTGGGCCTATGATTCCAGCGGGACGCTCAAAGGCAGCGGCCTCGTCGTTCCGTTTCCTCCGTCGGAGGAGCCCTTCGAGGTGCCGCTCACGAAGACAGTGGCCGACGGTAACTTCACGCAGTTCGTCGCGCTGATGGGACCGTCGCCGGCCGGATGGGGCTCGGTCGGTTACGAGATTCGCGGGTTGACCGCGGGAACGACCTACAATCTCGTCGTCACCACGCCCAATTACCCGCCTTATAAGACTTCCGTCGTGCTCGGCGCGGCCGGCTCGACTACCACGTTGGACGTAAACCTGGACACCAATCCAGGAACCAGCATTTCCGGTGTCGTGCGCAGCACCAATTCGGTGGCGATCTCCGGCGCGCAGGTCACTGTCAAAGCCTCCGGCTACGCTGCGACGACGCTGACCACGGACAACTCCGGGGCCTACAGTCTCAGCGGGCTTGCTGCGGGTTCCTATCAGCTTCTTGCGGTGGCGGCCGGGTATGCCCAAGGCGCGCAGACCGTGGATGTGAACGGTTCTCCCGTTACGGTCCCTCCGTTCCTCCTGCCGCGGGCTAACGCCTCTATTTCGGGCCAGGTCTATACGAACAATCCGATCTGCCCCGCCGGCGCCAGTTGTTCCGCTTTCGGCAAGGCGGCTCTGTCGGGCATCACGGTGCTGGCCTATGACGACACTGTCAACGTCAATGACCCGACGGCGACTCTGCCTATTTATCGCGCCGTCACCGACTCGACCGGCGGCTACCGCCTCGACGGTTTGGTGACGGGCGACAGTCTCGGATTGCACTCCTACAAGATATTCGTCAACGCCCCGGGCTACTACGTTCTTAACCAGACGACCCTAGCCGTCGCGGGGTTGGTGACGGGCTTCGACTTCGCCTTGAGGCCAAAGCCTTTGGATGTCCAGGTCTATGGACATCAAAACGGGACCAACTACGAATTCCGCATCATGAACTACCAAAACTTCTCGAGCGGCAAAGCCTATATCTCGGTCTCTCCGTTCGGCGGCACTTTGGCTGCGGGCACGACCGACGTTTCGGTGACGCCGGGCTTCGTCAACGGCACCGACGCCGACGGCAAGGCACAGTTGACCCTCAGCTATCCGTTGGCCAATCTGACGGCTGGGACTCTCTATGTGATGCATATCGAGGCGCAGCCCAACGACCCACGTGCGGCCAAGGTCATTAAGGAAGTGACCTTCGGCACGAACCTGCCTAACGGCGTCTGCCAGAGCAT
>JAYVZL010000143.1:0-13039 GCA_043783505.1 Elusimicrobiota bacterium | reverse complement strand
GTGTTTTGCCCCTCTTCTCGCTGAAGTTCAGCCCTGAGGGCCTGGGCTGGGCGGCGCACATCTCGTGGCTCAAGCCCGTTGGGGCTATCGGCATCATCATGGCCTTCGGCCACTCCTTGCTGGCAATGAGCGGCGAGGAGTCCCTGGCTCAAGTCTATCGGGAGATCGAGGCGCCGAAGATCAAGAACCTAGAGCGCGCGGGCCTAGTGATCTTCGTTTTCAGCCTTCTGCTGACCTCGCTCGTAAGTTTTTTCGCGGTCATGATCATTCCAGACGGGGTGCGCATTTCTCAATACAGCGACAACCTGCTCGCGGGGCTGGCGATGTCGGTGGTCGGGCCTCATTCCCTGAGGTTGCTCCTTCAGTGCTTCGTTGTGGGCGTGGGCGTGCTCATCCTCTCGGGGGCGGCCAATACCTCGATCGTCGGGGCCAACGGCGTCCTCAATCGCCTGGCCGAAGACGGCATTCTTGTCGATTGGTTTCGCGGGCTTCACAAGAAATATGGCACCACGCATCGCCTGATAAACCTTATCGTCGGCTTGCAGATCGTCACGATCGTGCTCTGCCGCGGCGATGTGTATTTGCTGGGCGAGGCCTATGCTTTCGGCGTGGTTTGGTCCTTCGTCTTCAAGACCATGGCGGTCATGATGCTGCGTTTCAAGAAGCGCGAGGCGCGCGAGTTCATGGTGCCGGGCAACATCCGGGTCAACGGCGTGGAGTGGCCGCTTGGCTTGTCTCTTGTCTTCCTGATCCTGCTAGTCACCGCGTCCATGAACTTGCTCACCAAGCGCGTGGCCACGATCTCGGGTTCGGCGTTCACTATGGTCTTTTTCGGCCTGTTCGTGTTCTCTGAATACTGGAACGAGAAGAAGAATGCAGGCGCCCACGACCTGAACGAGAAATTCAACCTGCGCCAGGCCGACGACCTGACGATCGTTCGCGATGAGATCGACAAGCCCAACCGCGTGCTGGTCGCCGTTCGCGATCCGAACAATCTTTATCATCTCAATAAGGCGCTCGAGACCCATGATTCCGAGACCACCGATCTCGTGGTCTTCACCTCGCGCATCCGCCAGGGTCTTGGTCTAGTTGATGAGACGATAACGATGGATCGCGAAGAGCAGAAGCTCTTCACGCGCGTTCTCGAGGCGGCCGAGAAACACGGCAAGACCATCACCCCGATGCTGGTGGTCTCAAACGAGCCTTTCTACGCGATCACCCAGGCCGCCCAGGCGGTGGGTGCTACCGAGGTCATTTTCGGCGTCTCGGCCAAGCTTTCCACCGATGTCCAGCTGGAGCGCCTGGCCATGACCTGGGGCTCCCTGCAGACCGACAAAAAATCCGTGAGGCTGCGCATCCTGGGGCCGGGCGTGGAACACGCCGTCGACCTTTAGAGGCGCCATGCCCGTTCGACGAGTCACCAAGCACGGCGAGAAGGTCCTAAAAACGCCTTGTCCGCCTCTTGACTATGAGGCCTTTAAGCCCGAGCTTCCCGCTCTGCTCAAGGACATGTGGGCCACGATGGCCGCCGCACGCGGCGTGGGTCTTGCCGCGCCGCAGATCGGATTGTCCTTGCGCGTGGCGGTCGTCGACGTGCGTCCCGAGGGAAAATCCAAGAAGCTCGTCCTCATCAATCCCGAGATCATCTCTCTTGAAGGCGAGCTCAACGACGAGGAGGGCTGCCTGTCGCTGCCGGGCGTCTACGCCAAGCTTCACCGCCGCGCCCGCGCGCGGGTTCGCGCGCTCGATGAGAACGGCGAGCCTTGGGAGATGACGGGCGAAGGCCTGCTGGCGCGGGCGTTCCAGCACGAGATCGACCATCTTGACGGCAAGCTGTACGTCGATCGGCTTCCTTTTGAGGAGCGATTGAAGGTGCTCGATATGATCAAGGACGCGAAGCCCAACTGGGACTGAAGATGAAAACGATCTTCTTCGGAACGCCCGAGACCGCCGTGCCGTTTCTCAGCCTTCTGGCTAAGCGCACGGAGATCATGGCCGTAGTCTCCCAGCCCGACCGGCCGGCGGGCCGCGGACTGAAAGTCTCCCCGACGCCCGTCGCGGCCGCCGCTGCGGAGCTGGGGCTTAAGCTCCTTCAGCCCGCGCGTCCGTCCGACATCACCGCGGAGTTGAAGAACTTGGATGCGGACTTCGCCGTCGTCGTGGCCTATGGACGGATTCTAAAAGCCGACGTTCTCGCGTCGACCCGTCTGGGCTTGATGAACGCGCACTTCTCGCTGCTGCCGCGGTATCGCGGCGCGGCTCCGGTTCAATGGAGCTTGGCCCGAGGCGAAACGACGACGGGCGTTACGTTGTTTTGGCTTGATGAGGGAATGGACACGGGCCCGATCCAGGCGGCGCGCGAAATCGGCATCCTTCCCGAGGAGGACGCGCCCGCGCTTCTCGCGCGCCTGACGGTCCTCGGCGTCGGACTTCTCGACGAGACGTTGACCGCTCTCGCCGCCGGGAAGATCGTTCGGCGCGCGCAGGAGGGCGTGCCGAGCTTGGCCCCGCTGATCAAACGCGAGGACGCGCGCTTGGACGTTTCGCGCCCCGCGTCGGAACTGAGCCGTCTTGCGCGCGGTTTCCGTTCTTGGCCGCGCGCCTGGCTGCAATTATCGGCGGGCACGATTCTCGTCCTTAAAAGCGCCGGCGCGGCGGACTGCGACCCCCCTGGAAAAGGACGCCCCGGACGCGTTCTAGCCGTTGAACGAGGGCGGGGTGTTTTGGTAGAATGTGGGTCCTGCAGTCGTCTGTGGTTCCTCGAAGTACAGCCCGAGGGAAAAAAGCCGCTCAACGCTGCCGAATTCGCCAACGGCCTCCGTTTGGCCGTCGGTGATTTTTTGCCGTTACCTGGAAACGCGATTTGATCATGGATTCCGCCGAAGTCAAGAAGCTCGAGGTCGCCGCCGTCGCGGTGGCTTTGTTGGGTTTCGCCTATTTCTCCCTTAACTGGGGTCTTGAAGGTCTTATTCATTCCCGCAAGACGCAGACCGTTCCCGACCTCAAGGGCCGTTCCATCGCCGCCGCGCTCGATCAGTTGGCACCATTGAGCCTGGGCCTGCGCAAGTCCGGCGTGGAGTTCGACTCCACCGTGCCGATCTCCTCGGTCCTGCGCCAGGATCCGCTGGCCGGCACCGTGGTGCGCGAGGGCAAGACGATCCGCGTCATCGTCAGTCAAGGCGGGCAGACCGTGCTGGCCCCCGCCATCGTCGGCTTGCCCCTGCGCAACGCCGAGATGATGCTTCGCCAATCTCAGCTGGGGTTGGGCGAGGTCAGCGAGGGTTATTCGCTCAAGCAGGAGAAGGGCATGGTTTTGTCGCAGGACCCGAAAGCCGAGGCGAGCGTGGAGCGCGACGCGCTGGTCAACCTCGTGGTCTCCGCGGGCGTTCCGCCTCCGGGCGTGTCGTTGATGCCGGACTTCCTGCGCAAGACCCTCGAGGAAGCCCAGTCCTGGGCCGCGGGCGCGGGCGTCAAGCTTGAGCTCAAGACCGACGCCACTTCGCTTTTTCCCAATGGCACCGTGCTGACGCAAACCCCGCTCGCGGACTCCGTGCTCTCCCCCTCGGCGGGCGTGCAGCTTCTCATCAGCGGACGCAAGGGTGCCACCCCCGCGGTGGCGGCCAAGACTTTCAAGTACGAGCTGCCGCAAAGCGGCTCGGAAAGCCAGGTGCGCATCGTCGTCCTCGATAAATACGGCGAGCGCGAGCTCTTCAACGGCGTGCGCAAGCCGGGCACGAAGATCGAGGTGCCCGTCCAAGAGACCGGCGGCGCGCGCGTGAAGATCTACATGAACGGAATTCTCGTCGAGGAGAGGGACCTTTGATCGTGGCCGCCAAGTCTCCCGTCGTGGTCCCGTCGCTGCTGGCGGGCGATCTCTCGCGTTTGGGGGCGCAGCTCGACGCGGTGAAGGCCGCGGGATGCACGTGGATTTCCGTTGACGTGATGGATGGGCATTTCGTTCCGAACTTAAGCTTCGGCCCCGACTTCGTGAAGCTGGCCAAGGCTAAGGGTTTTTACGTGGACACGCATCTGATGGTGACCAATCCGCTCGACGTGGCACCCTGGTTCGCCTCGGCGGGTTCGGATATCGTCACTTGTCATTTGGAAGCGGTGTCCGACGCCGCTGCCGCGTTGAAGAAAATTCGCTCTTTAGGCGTTAAGGCTGGACTTGCCATCAAGCCTAAGACGCCGGTGGACGGCCTCGCGGCTGCGCTCGAGTATTGCGATCTGGCCTTGGTGATGACCGTAGAGCCGGGCTTCGGCGGCCAAAAATTTATGTCGGACATGATGCCCAAGATCGAGATGTTAAGACGTTATATCGATGAGAAAAATTTGGACTGCTGGATACAGGTGGACGGGGGCGTCAACGCCGTCAATATCGCGCAAGCCGCCTCGGCCGGGGCCGATAGCTTGGTCGCGGGCTCGGCGGTCTTCGCCTCGCCCGATCCCGCCGCCGCTTTTCGCGAACTCGAGCTCAAAGCTCGGGCCGCGTTTGGACCCAAGAACTAGTAGCAACGGAGGAATACATGGTCGTCATCAGGTTGCAGCGCAAGGGCAAGCCTCACCAGCCCTACTACCGCGTCGTCGCCATCGAGAAGTCTCGGGGTGCCACGGGCAAGCCCATCGAAGTCCTGGGCTCGTACAATCCCCGCATCGAGACGCAGGGCAAGAAAGTCGAGGTCAAGAAGGATCGCTACGAGCATTGGATCAAGGTCGGCGCTCAGCCCTCGGAGACCGTCAAGACGCTCGTGAAGGCCGCGTTTAAGACCCTCGCCCCCAAATGAAGATGAAGGATCTGACGCTTTTTATCGTCAAGCGCCTCGCCGACAAGCCCGAGGCCGTCTCGATCGATGAGGAGCAGGATGGAGACTTGACCGTCTTGAATCTCATCGTCGACGAGGGCGACAAGGGCAAGGTCATCGGCAAGCAGGGCAAGGTCATCAAGGCGATCCGCTCCGTCGTGGGAGTGGCCGCCGCGAAGGCGGGCGTGCGAACCGTAGTGGAGATCGACTGACCGTGAGAATCGACTTCGTGACGCTTTTCCCCGATATGTTTGCGTCCGTCATGGACGCGAGCATCGTGGGGCGCGCCGTGGAAAAGGGTCTGCTGTCCTGGGGCTGCGTCAACCCGCGCGACTTTTCTAAGGACAAGCATCGCAAAGTCGATGATCGCCCGTTCGGGGGTGGACCGGGCATGCTGATGATGCCCGAGCCTCTGGCCCAGGCCGTTAAAAGCGTCAAGAAGAAAGGCTCGAAGGTGATCTTCTTATCCCCCCAAGGCGGCGTTTTCGACGATAAAGCGGCCGTGAGGCTGGCACGGGAAAAGCACCTTGTGTTCGTGTGCGGGCGTTATGAAGGCGTCGATGAAAGAGCCTCGGGCCTTTTTGACGAGGAGATCTCGATCGGCGACTACGTCCTCACGGGCGGAGAATTGCCGGCGATGCTCGTGGCCGACGCCGTGTCCCGGCGCGTTCCCGGCGTCCTCAAAAAGCAGGACGCGGCCGAGTCCGAGTCGTTCGCGACCGGCCTGCTTGATTTTCCTCAGTACACGCGGCCCCGCGTTTGGCGCGGCCGCGAGGTTCCGGAGATCCTTTTCTCCGGCGACCACGCGAAGATCGCCGAGTGGCGGCGCAAAGCCGCGCGGACGGCGACTAAGCGCAAGCGTCCCGATCTGATCGAACGGGCGAACTAAGAAGTCAGGAGAAGCGTATGATGGCGGCGATGGAAGAAAAGAAGACGAAGGCTCCCGAGTTTAGGCCGGGAGATACGGTCAAGGTGCACATGAAGGTCAAGGAAGGCGACAGCGAGCGCGTCCAGATCTTCGAAGGCGTGGTGATCGTTCGTCGCGGGCGCGGAGCCGGCGAGAACTTCACGGTACGCAAGGTCTCGTTCGGCGTGGGCGTGGAGCGGACGTTCCCGATCACCTCGCCGCACATCGAGAGGATCGAACTCGTGCGCACCGGCAAGGTTCGCCGCGCGCGCTTGTATTATCTTCGCGATCTGACCGGCAAATCCGCTCGCCTCGATGAGCGCGAGACCGGCGAGGCCGGGACTCCGAAGGCTGAGGCCAAAGGCGCGGATAAGACCGCGTCGAAGCCCGCCGCGGCGCCCAAGGCCGAGTCGAAGAAGGCTAAGGACGCTCCAGCCGCTGTCAAATAGTTTGAACGGCCGGCGCTTCGACGACGACGCGCGCCGCCGCGGCAAGGCCGCGGCCGTGATCGGCGTCGACGAGGCCGGCCGCGGGCCTCTGGCGGGTCCGGTGGTGGTCGCGGCGGTGGCTTTGCCGGAGGTCCCTTCGGCCATGCTGCGCGGCGTGCGCGATTCGAAACTGATGACCCCGATGAGCCGAGAACGGCTCTTCGGGGTCATCTGTTCCCAAGCCTTGGCCGTTTCCGTGGCCTGGGCTCATCCTCTCGTCATCGATCGGCGCAACATCCTGCGCGCCACGCTCCTGGCGATGCGCCGCGCGGCGCGGCGGGCGGCGCGCAAGACGCCTGGGCCCGTCCTCGTGCTTATCGACGGTCCTTATCGGGCGCCCAGGCTCGGGCTGGCCCAGCGCGCGGTCATCGACGGAGACAAAAAATCCCTGAGCGTGGCGGCGGCGAGCATCGTGGCGAAGGTCGTGCGCGACAGATGGATGGCTCGTCTCGAAAGACGCTATCCCGGCTACGGGTTTTCCAGCCATAAGGGCTACGGGACGAAGGCCCACGGCGAAGCGTTGACGCGGCTCGGCCCTTGTCGCGCTCATCGCCGTTCCTACGCGCCGGTCCTTGTGGCCGCCGCCATGATCCGGCCATGAGCCGCGCTGAAATAGGACGCTCGGCCGAGGACGCGGCGGCGGCGCTTCTTCAGACCAAAGGATTGGCCGTCGTCGAGCGCAATTATCGCGTCAAGGTGGGAGAGATCGACATCATCGCCCGAGATCGCGACGAGATCGTCTTCGTCGAGGTCCGCGCCCGCGCCGCCTCCGGCTTCGGCGGCGCCGCGGCTTCGGTGGACGGCCTTAAGCGCCGTAAGCTGGTGCGCGCGGCCTCGGTGTGGCTGCAGGCCCGCGGCTGGACCGGCCCCTGCCGCTTCGACGTCGTGGCCGTCGATTCCGGCCGGGCCGAGCACATTCCCGCGGCGTTCGACGCGAGCGGCCGATGAGCGTGGAGCTGATCCCGGAGACGCTGCCGGAAGATAAATTGCTGCCGTTCTGGAGCCACATCGGCGAACTGCGCCTTCGCATCGTCAACTGCGCGTTGGCGCTGTTCGCCGCGACGTCCGCGGGCTACTTCCTGCGCTTCCGCCTTTGGGAACTGGCCAAGCGTCCTCTTTTACGCGCGATCTCCGCTCGCGTGGCCGCTTCCCCCGATCTGCTTCAGCCCTTCGCCTATACGGATCTTTCCGAGCCGTTTTTTTCGATGATGCGCCTCGCGTTTTGGGCTTCGGTGTTCGCGACGTCGCCTTATCTTTTTTATCAAGTTTGGGCCTTTGTGCGCCCCGCCCTGCATGAGAGGGAGCGGCGCATGGCGACGATCTTCGTGACGGCGACCAGCGTCTGCTTCATCGCCGGCGCGGTGTTCGCCTATTTTATCGCCTTCCCAATCCTCGCCGACGTCCTGATGGACGAGGCCGTCAAAGCGGGCCTGAGGCCCAACCTGCGGCCGAACGAATACCTCAATCTCTTCCTATGCACGGTGCTGGGCACGGGCATATCCTTTGAGGCGCCCGTGCTGTTCTACTTTCTGGGCCGATTCGGCCTGGTGACTTCTCGCGCCATGCTCAAGTATTGGCGCGAGTCGACCGTCGCCATACTCGCCGCCTCGGCCTTTCTCACGCCCGGCGACGTGATCGCGACGACGATCCTGTTCGGCGTCATTCTGCTCGGCCTCTACTTCGTCTCGGCGGGCGTCGTCCTTCTCGTCGAACGCCGCTCAAATTAGTCCTCACCTTGCAACTCGGGATGTATCACATGTGCGACATTCACTCTTCCCGGGGTTAGTGAAAGTATCGCATCTGCTACATTTGACATGCGCAGTTCTTGGCTCTTGTTGCCTTTGTGGTTCGACGTAAAACCCCGTGAAGAAGGCGAATTTTTCAGGCCCAGAATAATGGAGCCTTGAGCGAGGATTACTCTTCTTCGCGATCTTGAAGCGCAGCCACGGTATCTGGGCCTTACGGCCTAATAGACCCCGTCCCATTTACTCTCCCAAACATGGGACTTTCGACTCTATTCGATTCAACCGTTACTTGGCATGATGGAGTCCTCAGGAGCGCCATAAAACCATGAAAAAACTGATTTCCCTCGTCCTCTCGTTCGCGTTGTCCGCGGCTTCCGCGCCCCCCCTCTTAGCCCAGTACGCGCCGCCGAGAGTCGCGTCGCCCGCGTCCTACCCGAACGAGCTTCCCTCCTTGCTCCGCGTTTGGAACATGACCATGGAGCAATTCGCTGCTTTGCCCAATGAACAGAAGGTCAAGCTTCTCAAAGGCATGGGCTTTCTCGAGGCCGGGCGGCGGATACGGATTGAAATGCTCAAAGCCGTCGCCAAGTCCGATTGGGGGAACTACCTGACGGCGGAAGGCCAGATCACGGCGGAAGGCGAGAAGCTTATAGAGGAAGCTCAGGCCAAAAGGTTGGCTGAGATCGCGAGCTTGGACATGGGGCGTTTGGGCGTGAACTCCGCTCAGGTCGCCGAGATCAGCGGCCTCCTCCTCGACGGCGCCGGCGCCGTGCAGCTTTCAGGCAAGGCCAACTCCATTTTCGACGGCAGCGCGCCCAGCAAGCCGCGGATGGTGGGCGAGGTCGTGACCGGAGCGGTCGGGGCCGCGGGCGCCGGCTATCTTTTCGGAGCTCTCGCCGCCAAGGACCAAGCGTTGGCCTTCGCGAGCCAGGCTCTCGCCTCGAAGGCCGTGGCCCAGTCCTTGGCCACGCAGGCCGGGATGGCGGCTCGGGCCGGAAATCTCCCTCTAGCCGGACAACTCGCCGGTCAGGCCAAGGCCGCCGGAGCGCAGGCTATGGCCTTCAAAGAACAAGCCCTGCAGGCCGCGGAGAAAGCCCATCACCTGGCGAATGCCGCCAAGATCCTGACCACCGTCTCCGGTGGAGTGGCGATCGCGGACGGGGCGTGGGATGTCTATAAGGGCATCGACGCCAAAATAGATCAGAAGCATAAGACAGCCATCGAGGAGTCCTTCCTTGCGGCGATCGACGCCGTGTCGGAGGGAGTTTTCATAGACGTCGGATCGCGCATCGCGTCGGCCTATTTCGCCATGCTCGGCATTGCGCCGTCGCCGGAGCAGGCCGCCATCATCGCTCAGGCCTTCAACGACGTGGCATATGCCATGCCCGCCGATCTCGCGGTCGAGGCCGCGTCGATAATCCGGCAAGCCCTCGCTCAGCTGGAGATTCAGGGACGCAAGGCCGAGGAGCGCATCATCATCGGCGGCGTCAAGGTCACGGCCGGAGCCGCGATCGTCATCGCTGCCTTGCTGCTCAACCCGATCACGGGTCCTTGGGTGGCGGCGGGCGGTTCCGTCGTGTACTTGGCGGCCACGGTGTATCAGAACCGCGCCGCGCTGGCCGAGGCTTGGGGCGCTTTTGTGAAGATGTTCAATGCCGGCGACAAGACCGCCATCGCCGAGGCCGTAAAGACGAACTAAGTTTCGCCCTGGTCCTTGGTGTAGGAGGGCTTGCCGTCGAGCTTGGAGAGCTTCTCGACGTGCACCCAAGTGGCGAGGCCCGCCACGCGCGTGAGCAGCTCGAGGATCGTCGCGTCTTTGAGCGTGTCGCCGTGATTGACGACCTTGAAGCGCAGGCGCACGCAGTCCACGGGATCAGCCTCGACGCCCAGGTCGTTGGGATAGACCTTGGCGCCGCGGTTGGATATCTGGGCTAGCTTAAGGGGCAGGCCTTCGACGGCCGCTTCGACCCGGGGTCCGAGCTTTTCGGGCTTCTCCGCGGTTTCCACGAAGACGTCCACACCCATGGTGCGCCGGTCGGCCGCCTTCGTCGACACGGGCGAGCTCGAGATTCGAGGCATCTTAAGCCGTCTGTGATCTCGGCGGGGGTACGCCTTGGGAGCGCGGCCGAGGTTCTTGATGATTTCTTTGGTAAAAGATTTCGTTCCCCCCGGTTCGCGACTGCCGGCGATGTCGGGGGTCAGGGATATGCCTTCCTCGAGCGTGACGAGTAAAGCGTTTTCGACGGTGTCGGCGGCCTTCATCTCGCCCAAGTGGCGAAGCATCATCACCGAGGTCGATAGCAGGGCGGTGGGATTGGCGATGTCCTTGCCGGCGATCGAGGGCGCCGAGCCGTGGACCGCCTCGAAGATCGCCACGCCGCTGCCGAGGTTGGCCGACGGCGCGAAGCCCAAGCCGCCGATCAGCGCGGAGGCGAGATCGGAGAGGATGTCGCCGTTCATGTTCGTCATCACGAGCACGTCGAACTGCTCGGGGCGCATCACCAGCTGGTGGGCGCAGTTGTCGACGATCTGGTGCTCGGAGGCGATCTCCGGATAGTCCGCGGCGACTTCCTCGAAGACTTTCTTGAACAGCCCCTCGGTCAGCTTGAGGATATTGGCTTTGGTCGCGCAGGTGACTTTCTTGCGGCCCTCGGCGCGCGCCAGCTCAAAGGCGAGGCGGCAGATTTTTTCCGAGCCTTTGTGGGTGATGAGTTTAAGCGCCTGGGCCACGCCCGGTGTCTGCATGTATTCGATGCCGGCGTACAGGTCCTCGACGTTTTCGCGCACAACGACGAAGTCGATGCCGCGGCCCGTGTAGGGAGTGCGGATGCCGGGCAGCTCGCGCACCGGGCGGATGTTGCCGTAGGTCTCGAAATATTTGCGCAGGGTCACGTTGGCGCTTTTCTCGCCGAAGCCGATCGGGGTCTCGAGCGGGCCTTTGAGCGCCACCCTGGTCTTGCGGATGGACTCGATCGTGTCGCGCGGCACGCCCGTGGCCACGCCCTTGCGGAACACCTTGGCGCCGGCTTGGCGCTCATCCCAGGCGATGGGCACCTCGACCGCGGCGAGAACGGATTGGACGCAGGCCATGACTTCAGGGCCGATGCCGTCTCCGGGGATCAAGGTGACGCGGTGCTTCGATGTTTTCGCGGCCATGATGGATATTCTACTCGATTCGAAGCGCGGGTCCCTTCGAGGGCGGCAGGAAGGCGGAGACGGTTTCGCCCCGGGACGCGGCCGTCACCAAGACGGGAACGCGCTTCGCATTGACGAAAAGGGCCGCGGCCAGCCGCTTGCCGAGCGCCTTGGCGCGGGCGGACGCCAGCTTTCCGCGTGCGTCGCGCGCGCTTAATTCAACCTTATACCCGCCGTCGGCGTTCGCGTCGCCTTGGCGCAGGCGTCCGGCCAGGGCGTCGATCCACGCGCGGGATTCCTTCGAGAAGGAGGCTTTCCCCTCCTCGAAGAACGCGCCGATGTCGGCTACAAGGCGCGTTTCGCCCGCATACTCGCGGCGGATGAAGGAGCGTAAAAGCGCCGGGTCGCTGTCGATGACGAACTCTCGTCCGGCGCGCCGCCCGGTGAAGCGGTAATGATAAGAGGCGCCGGTCACGATCGCGAGTTGACCCTCTGGGCCGCTTCCATCCCAATCCACGCGCTCCTTAAGCACGCCGACGCCTTCCGTCTTCCAGACGAGCTTGTCCTGCGAGTCCAAGATCTCGAAGGTCCATTCATCGTACAACGCGGCGATGTTGGCCGGTGATAGAGACAGGTAAGGCGGCTCCGGATAGGGGCGCGACAGTCGCGCTTCGTCTCCTCCGGCTGAGATATGCACGGCGGCCGCGCCGCCACCGCGTCCGAGAGACAATGAGCGCAGGACCTCGTCGATCACGGGCTTGGACGCCGCAGGCGCGGCGACTTGGACGCCGACTACCGCGGCGTGGGCATGAACCGTGATGTCTTGGGAAAGCTCCGTTTGCGAGGCCGCCTGCGCGCCGCAAGCCGCCAACGCCGACAAGATGACCAGGGCTGCGATCATCGCTTTTGGGGCTCAGTGGCGAGCGCGATCTGTTGGGCGCCGGCGGACTTGGCCGCGAGGATCAAGCGTTGGATGATCCTGTACGGCACGGTCCTATCGGCGCGCAGCAGCACGATCGCGCCGTGCTTGCGGTCGACTTCGCGGCGCAGATCCAAGACCAAAGTCTCCCAGGACGTGGGCGCGGCGCGCACCGAGAGCGAGCCGTCTTTTAAGCAAGTGACGGCGATGGTGAGCTCTTGGTTGGCCAGCGCGCTGGCGGTGGGAAGATCGATGGGCAAGGTTGGGTAAGACAGCAGCGGCGCGGTCACGAACAAGATCACCAGAAGCACCAGGGATATGTCGATGACCGGGATGATGTTGACCTCGGTCACTGGCTCGGGCTCGGGCGTGCCGGCGCGCATGCGCAGCAAAGCGTACTTGGCCATGTCAGGGAGCCTGCAGGTCGAGGACTTGGACGAGGGCGGCCGTGCCCCCGGCGGCCTGCACCGACTCCAGGGCGGCGACGACGCGGCCGTGCTCGACGTCGAGCTCCGGAGCCACGAACACCTTGCGGTCGACGCGTCCGGCGAGCGCGGCCTGAAGCCAGCCCGCAAATACGCGGGAACTCGTCATCAATTCGCCGTTGACGATGAAGCCCAATTGGGTGACGCCGACGGAGAGCACCGCCTCGGGCTCGCGTTGGACGATGATCTCGTCTCGCGTCGGAGGCGCGCTTGAGGTAGTCGCGCGCGCGGCCGCCGATTGGACGCGGAGCATGGACTGCGCGGCCATGGGCGAGAGCACGAGCAAGATGATGAGTAGGACCAGAGAAACGTCGGCCAAGGGCACGACGTTGACGTCGGAGATGGGTGCCGCGTCCTCGTCCTTATGGAACGGGTTGCCCGCCATGGGGGATCTCCAGAAGCTGCGAAAGCTCGAGCACCCACAGGTCGGCGGTGTTGAGCCGATGACGCGCCGTCAGGGTGAAGTAATTATAGAGCAGGGCTGAGACCACGGCCAGGCCGATACCGCAGGCGGTGGCCACCAGGGCCTCGGAGATGCCGGCGGCGACGACGGCCGGG
>JAYVZL010000142.1:0-13058 GCA_043783505.1 Elusimicrobiota bacterium | reverse complement strand
GCCACGAAAGCGTCATGGGCCGGCTTATCATCAATCGGATTATTCGTGCCGCCCCAAGGATACAGGATCAACTCGGAGAAGGTATGGTAGGTGAGGAGGACTTTGAGATTCTTGTGCGATTCGACGAAGGCCTTCACGGCCTGAGTCTCGGGCTCGGAGAACGCCGAAGGGCCGCGGTAGGTCTCGTCTCTCGGGTTGTCCGAGGCACCGGGTCCGCCCCAGCCGTAGCCGTAGTTCCGGTTCAAGTCCACTCCCGCCATGTTCTTGCGCTGCATGTGATATTTCCCGTCGGATATGTCGTATTCCACGCCGTCGGGATTGACCATGGGGATGATGTAGATGTCGCGGGTGTCGAGCAGGCGCGCGATCTCGGGTTGGTTGCGATTGTCGACGAGATATTTTGCCAGCATGAGAGGGATCTCAGTGGACAGGTGCTCGCGGGCGTGATGCGTGCCGAAAAAGACGATTCCCGGTTTTTTGCTCGGCTCCGCACCCTTGGCGCCGCGTGTCAGCCGCAGGCCGAAAAGATCCTTGTCCTTTTGCAGGGATTTGCCGATGGAGAACTTGGAAACAAGATCGGGCGCGCTCGCGGCGATCACGTCGAGCGCTTTCACAGTCCTCTCGTAATTGTGATAGATCGAGTCCTTCGCCGGAAAATCAAGAGAGCCGAAGCGTTGTTCCAAGGTGACCGCGGATAAAATCTTAACCCCCGCGTTTCTGGCGCGTTCCACGGCTTCGGGAGTGGCGATGCCGGCCGACTTCCCGGGCATGACCTCTTCGATGCTGATGCCGGAGTTGGACGCGGCGTCGCGCTCGGTCTTTCCCCCGGGCGTCGCGAATTGCACCCAGACGCGCGTTTCGACTTCGGTCGCGGCGGGAGTCGGGGCTTGGAGCTGGACGAGCGGGAGAGGATTTTCAGGCTTCCCGTCAAAACGGGGGTCGTTTATCGCGCTAGCGTTCACGGCAAGCATGGCGACAGCGGCGAGTCCGAGGATTCGAGTGATCATGGGCGCCTCCCTGACGAAGTTCGCCCATTATACACACAAAAGAACTTCACGCCTATTTATTTAGGCGTTTTACCTGATTCTTTTTTTACGGCGGAGGTCGACGCGTCCGCTTCGACCGTCAACGCGCGTCCGGAATCCGGCCCTGGGATGAGGCCGACGGTGCTGCCAGGCAAAGTCACGCTTTTATCGTGAGCGCTGTCGATATTGCGGCGCATCCGCGCGAACTGCTTGCCCATGTCGTTGAGCTGCTGGCGCCGCAGCTTGCGCTCGGCCTTGGATAAGCTTGGGACCGGAGTTTGGGGAGGGTCCGGCGCCTTTCCATTGAGAAAAGGAAGCGCCTGCGTTTCGTTGATGTAGGCCGAGGGGGAGGCGGCGGGCGATGAGAGGATTATGGTCGATGATGGCGCGGGCGGGGAAAGATCCGGGGTGGGCTCCGCGGCGGGTTCGACTGGCGCGCGCCGGCAGGCCGCGGCAAGCGCCACGGCCGCGGCGAACGCCAGAAGTCGTCTAGGTTTTGCCGCCAAATTTAAGCTTGAGCTTGCGCGCGACGAAGGACGGCACGAACTGATCGGTGCCCGCGCCCAGGCGCGCGATCTCGCGCACCATAGAAGACGCCAAGTAGGTGTACTGGTCGTCGGGCATCAGAAACACGGTCTCCACCTCCTTATTAAGGCGGCGATTAAAGGAAGCGAGCTGGAACTCGTAGTCCATGTCAGACACCACGCGCATGCCGCGGATAAGCACGCGGGCCTTCTTTTTGTGCAGGTATTCGACGAGCAGGCCCGTGAACGTGTCGCAATCTACGTTGGGCAGCGGGCGAACGGCTTCCTCGACCATTTCGATGCGCTCGGACACGGAGAAAAGATGTTTTTTCGCGGCGTTGTTGGACACCGACACGATCACGTGATCAAAAAGCCTGGAGGCGCGCTGGATGATATCGAGATGTCCGCGCGTGAGGGGGTCGAAGCTGCCGGGGTACACCGCGATTCGGCTCATCTGGGCAGTATAACGAGGCGGAGTCCCATTGTCAACGCGATATCAATCGTTTCCCCAGCGCAGCGTCGCGCCGATTCGGTGGGAGGCGCCGAGGTCTCCTAAAGGGAGAATGGCGTAATCAAATCCCCACTGGGCGGAGTGCCAGCCCAGGCCGAAGGAAAAGCCAGTTTGCGCGTCGCTGCGCCAGCCCGCTCGCGCCGAGACGCCCGCGGCGAAGACACGTTCCGCGCCGACGGATGCGCGCCAGGGCGTGTCGAGAATCTTTGCCGCCTCGACGATGGCCATCGTGTTTTGGAGGCGATAGGCTCCCCCCAAGCGAAGGGCGTGCGGAAGAGGCTGGGTGCCCGATCGTGTTTTAAGCGAGCCGCCTAGGTTTTGCGCGAGGCCGCGACGTCGACGCCCGGGACCGCCGCGTTGGGCCAGAGCAGGCCGACGTCCGCGGCCACGGCGGAGGACCGCTGGCCGTCGGCGTCACGTTGGAACAGTCCAAGCGACGCTCCAAAGCGCGGGCCGAAAGAAAAAGCGCGGCCATAACCCAAGGTCGCCGCCGATTCGTTCAGGCGCGCTCCTTCCAGGCTCGCGCCGTCTGGATCCGCCACGGTCGTGCGTGCGATTGGCCCCGAGTCGAGCCGGCGCAGAGAGAAGCCCACCCCGGAGGCATGAGAAATCCCGATAGCGTCGATGCTGGTCCCGATGAAATGGGCTGAATGCGTGAAGGAGACCTGATTTGAGCGGATCGAGCCCAAAGCCGCCGGATTATAGACGACGGCTAGACCATCGCGGGCGGAGGCGGTTTGGGCTCCGCCCATCGCCGCGGCGCGCGGACTTGCGTCGACTCCGAGAAAATCAAACGCCGCGCCTTTGGCTTGGGCGGACAGGAATAAAAGGAAGGCGATCGAGATCCCGATTATCATCTCACAATGAGGAGTTTTCTCGTGATCTTCGTTCCGTCGGGGGCGGTGATGACCGCCAGGAAGATGCCCGTGGCGGCGTCCCGTCCCGATGAGTCCCTTGCGTCCCATTGCACGCGCGACGATCCCGCCGCGGCGGCTATCCGGCGCAAAGCACGGCCGTTGATATCGAAGATCTCGATGGCCGCGCCCGAAGGCAGCCGGTCGAACACGATGCCCGAATCGGGATCGGAGGAATCGAACGTTTTGCCTTCGCCGGCGGCGCTGCCCGGCTTGAAGGGATTGGGAAAAACGCGGGTCGTGTCGAGCCCTGAAACCTGAAGCACCGCGGAATACTCACCCGAGACGGTAATCTCGGTCGAATAGGATCGTGAAGCCGCGTCGCGAGTGGTGGCTAACTCCACCCAGCGCCCCGTGGCCGGGTCCAGATGGGCCAGTTGCAAGCGGTCGATTCCGACGCTTGTGCCGGCGAGCATCCCTCGACCGATCCTTTTCGGATCAGCGAGGGACAGGCGGAATGGACGCGATGAATCCGCGTATAGCGAGTTTGGGAGGATCACCCGGACCTTCGGCCCGGATGACGGAGATGGATCCAAGGAAATGAAAACCTCATCTCCGGCATGGGAGGTCGTCGCTCCGGAAAGTACGGCCCAATAACCATCCTCCAAGGCCGCCCCGGTTCGTATCTGTTGATCGGGACCAAAGCGAGCCGTCACCATCGTCCCTCCCGCGGCGGTATTTTCTCCGACGCAAGTGGGGAGCGATGGATCGATGCGGAATGAGGCGGCGGCCGCGGCGGCATCGGCGCGGCCCGAGAAGTCGACGGCCGTCGCGCGAAGCTCGTAATTTCCCGGCGCAAAGAGACTGACGTCCCAGTGCACGAGAAACGGGGCGCTGAGTACGGGGTTGGCTTGAAGCGCCCCGGCGGGCGTCAGAGGCGTCCAATTATTCGCTCCCATCTTCCGATAGTCGAAGCGCACTTGCCGCGCCTGGCCGGCGTCGCCCACTACGAACTCCGCGAAAATCGGCACGCGCCGTCCGGCCACGCGAGCTCCCGCCTGCGGAAAAGCCACGCGCGCGCGGACGCCGCTGAGACTGCGCATCGCGGGCGCGCTTGCCTCCGCGCCCGGCGGGGCTTGGACCCGTCCGCACGCGGATACGGTCCTGACGGCGAAGCGATAGGAGGCGCTGGAAATGAAGGGCCCCAAGACCGCCGAAAACGCGGCGCTGCTCGCCGACAACAAAGGTGTCTCTTGGTCGATGCGGCCGGTTCCGTCGTCGCCGTAGATCCGATACCCGGCGATATCGTTGGTGCCCGGCGAACTCCAGGCGAGCTTGATGTAGCCTCCGACTAGAGCCGTTGCTTGCAAAAATGGGACCGGTGACGGCGGAGGGGACAGAGTGTTGACGTCTACGGCACCGTGCGAGACGCTCAATGCGCCGTCGGCATTTCGATAGCGGACGCGGAACTTATAGGCCGTACAGACCGCGAGGTCGTTGGCGGAATAACTCCATTGCGTGGTTTCGACCGCGTTTTGGAATTCGACTCCGTCCGTGGAGCGTTCGACAACGGCAACCGTTTCTGGTGAATTGCCGTTGGCGAACCAAGTCAAGGTCGCGCCATTGGTCCGCGCCTCGGCCACGGAAAGCCCCAAAGCCGGCCTGGCCAAAGTGCGCATCGCGGATTGCGGCTGCGAGATCGGTCCTTCAGCCCCGTCGATGACCGCGGAGACGCGGATAAGAGCCGTCGCGTCGGACGGCAGATCGTCTTGGACGAAGCGGGTCGCGGCGACGGTCTCCGGGTAGGGGCCGCGCGGCGGATCGGCGTAGACTTTATAGCCTTGGGCCCCCGGGACGGGGTCCCAGATCCACTCGATGCGGTCGCTGCCGACCGAAGACGCGGTCAGCGGCGGGGCAACGGCGGCGATCGCGGGCGCGGCTGCCGCGAACCATAAGGCAAAGATGGTCGTCTTCATTGTCGGCCGTCCCGGCGTCCCCGGCGACCTTCGCCGCCGGGGACGCAACTAGGTGCGGTCCGACTCCTCTCTCCTATTTAACTTTCGCGGCGTTGGGCGAAGTGTAGGTCGTGAGGTTGCCGACGGCGTCATTGACCAGGTAGCGGTACTGGTAGCACTTATTTGTCGCCACGGAGTCGCTGAAGGGCGACGCCGCCGGATTCGTGGAAACACCGGCGAAGGAGCCGAAGATCCCGCAGTGATTGCCCGACAGCGCCGCTTCCGCCCGCTCGATGACGCGCGTGCCCAGCCCGGAGCCCGACCCGTCGCTTCCATTGACGAAAGAAACGCTGATCGGGCTGGACGCGTTGCCGTTGGGATAAGCGATCGACCCGCCCGTGGGTGCCTGCTTATCGATCCGCACGAGCTTGCTGTGGACGCTCTCCGAATTGTAAACGTTGTCCCGGGACAGGAAGCGGACGTATTTTTGAGTGAGGCTCCCCGCCGAGCCGGTCACCGAGATATTTGTCGGTGTGCCGCCGGCGAGATTAGGCGTGCAGGCGTTGACAGTGTCCTGGCAATTGAAGACATACTGCAGTCCGGAACCCCCGTCCGACGCGTTTAGCGCTACGATGACGTCGCCGGCTTGCCAGTCCGCGGGCGCATTATCCGTGGTTGTCGGGGCCTGGGCGTCGCAGGTTCGGTTGATGGCGGAGCCCGTTCCCGTTCCATCGTCGTTGGTCGCCCTCATGTTGATGGTCATAGCCGTCCCATCCGCGCAGCTGGGCGCGGCGGTGCATGAGGTTCCTGAACTTGAAGGAGCGTTAAAGGCCGAGAACCAATTGGTTCCATCCAACGTATACTCGCAGCTTGTGGGCGCAGGGCCTCCCGCAAAAGAACAGAGAAGGTTGAAAGCGCCGTCCGTGTGGGTCGCCGTCGTGTTGTTGGAGGCCTGGACTGCGCCCGCTGCCGGGATCACGGCGCCTGCCCGGCCCGCCATACAGAACAGAAGAGCTCCAACCGCCAGAACAACGCGCTTTTCCAATGATTTCATCATGATGCCCCCTTTTGCATCCACCTGGTCTCTTCGATGTCATCGTGGGCGGGCTCTCGGCTCGAGATGAGGTGCTCGGTGTGACGTACGTCGCAGGCGATGTGCCTTGGGTCACACCTTAACATGAGGACGCGAAGGATTTGTTGCTTATTCGCGAAATCAGTCAAAAACCGTCTGGAAGACGATTTTATCGCGCGCGGCGCAGCAGCTCGACGGATTTTTCGACGCGGGCGAGAAGCTCGGCGGGGTCGGGGCGTCCTTCTGTCGGGGAAAAGCGGGGGTCGGTCAACGCGCCGGCGACGGCGGCCTCGAGCGCGGGCAGGGCGGGAAGGTATTTGAACTCAGCCAACGCCTCGGCGGCGGCGACTAGAACCTCGGCGTCAGGGTGGCTGGTCAGCCGCGAGAGCGCGGGGGCGGCTTCGGGGCCCAGCGCCCGCGTCGCGCGCGCGAGCGCCCGCATCGTGTCGAAGCGCTCACTTTCCGAGCGCAGGGCTTCGGTGACGACCGGCAGCGTTTCGGGCTTAAGCCAGACGGCGAGCTCGGCGCGGCGCGCGTCGATGGATTCGATCGCGACCGCGCGTGCGTCACCCCGAGGCGGGAAGTAGGCCGCAAGTGCTAGCAGCGAGCGTCCGGACTCGATGCCGATCGATTTTCCGAGCACGGCCAGAGCGTGGCGGACGGTGGCGAGATCGCGTCCGCTCGGACGCGGGCCGTAGGCGTGGGAGATGCGCGCCAGCGGGGCCGTGTCTCGGCAGCCGAGCGTCGCGAGCCCGACTAGCGCGTCGTCGAGCGTCTCCCGGGGCAGATCTTCTTGGGCGACCGCCGCGCATAAGGCGTCGCGCACGGCCGCGCCGGGCACGCCCAGGCCGGACAGGCTTTGCGCCGCCAACGCCCGCAGAGACGGGTTCTGAGCGGGGTCGAGAAGGACCTCCGACAGCGGAGCGAACGCGGCCGGATCGCCGAGCAGCCCCAAATAAGACGCGGCAAGAAAGCGAACCTTCGCGGGGCGCTTGGCATCCTTGACCGCCGCCGCCAGCGACGGCACCGCGCGCCAGCCGTACGGCGCGAGGTCGCGAGAATAGCCGAGGGCGCGGCGATCGAGCGCGGCGATCTCGCGTGCGTCCTTGCTTTTTTGCGAGGCCACGAGCGTTTCGACGCGGGACAGGGTTTTCGCTACGGCGACGTTGGGCGTCTGCGCGTGCGCCGAAGCTTGAAGGATTAAAAGCAGGGCGAGGATCATTCGGCCGCGGCGGCCGCGGCTTGACCCACGGAGAAGTAGCGCGCCTTAGGGTGATGGAAGACGAGGGCCGAGACCGTGGCCTCGGGCTCCATCATGAAGCCCTCCGTGAGCGTCACGCCCGCGTTCTTCTCCGGGTCGAGGAGCTTGAAGAGGATCGTTTGGTCCTCGAGATTGGGGCAAGCCGGGTAGCCGAAGCTGACGCGGATGCCGCGGTACTTCCCTTGGAATTTCTCGCGGATGCTCATGCCCGCGGGATCGCCGATGCCCCACATCTTGCGCAGGCGGTCATGCAGGAGCTCGGCGAAGCCCTCGGCCGCCTCGATGGCGATCGACTGGAGGGCGTGAGACTTTAAGTACTCGCCCGCGTCGCGGTAATGGTCGGAAAGCTCGCGGATGCCCGCTCCGCAGGTGACAACGAACATGGCGACATAGTCGCGCTCGGACCCGGCCGGCTTGACGAAATCGGCCAAGCACAGGCGTTCTCCCGAGGATTGACGCGGGAAATTAAAACCGTCCAACGAAGACTTCGCCGAAGGCGAGTCGTAAAGATTCATGCGATCGCCGACACCGTCGACGGCGAAGAACTTGAAGACGGCCTTGGGCTTGATGAGCCCTTTCTCCATGATCTCGTCTTGGATGGCCTGCACGCGCCGGCGCAGCTCGACGGCCTTGGGGTTCTTGTCGCGCAGATGCTGCTCGAGATTTCCCCGCAGGCCCAGGTGCTTGCCGTACAGCATGATCGGGTTGATGTAGGCGAAGATCTCATCGACCGGGAAGTCGGAGAGGACGTGGAGCTTAAGGTCGGGGGGGACCGGAGCAGCTTCGTGGACGATCACGGGAAGGGACGCCGTGTTGGCGGACGATTCGACGGGCGCGGGCGCTACCGTCTCCGCGCGCAGGAATTCCTGGATCTCCTTGTTCTTGGCGAGCAAGGCCTCGCGCTTCTCGCCGAAATAATCGTTGGCCAGCGACAAGCCCGTCATCGCGTCTTTTGCGTAGAACACGGGACCGTCGTAGGATGTCGCGATGCGTTTGGCCGCGAATCTCGGCGACAGCGCCGCTCCGCCCACGAGGATGGGCAGGCGAATGCCGGCCGCGGTGAGATCGTCGGCGGTCACGACCATCATCTGCGCCGATTTGACCAAAAGTCCGGACAGGCCGATCGCGTCGGGTTTGTGCGTTTTGACCGCTTCCAGCAGCTGCTCGGGCGCGACCTTGATGCCGAGATCGACGACCTTGTAGCCGTTGTTCTTGAGGATGATGTGGACTAAGTTCTTGCCGATGTCGTGAACGTCGCCTTTGACGGTGGCGAGGAGAATGGTCGCGCGCGTGGCGGAATCGGCCGAAGTCATGTGCGGCTCAAGATGAGAGACGGCGGCCTTCATCACCTCGGCGGATTGGAGAACCTCGGCGACGATCATGGTATTGGCGCCGAACAGGCGGCCGACTTCGTCCATGCCCGCCATCAACGGGCCGTTGATGATCTCCAGGGGCTTGCGAGTCTTGAGGAATTCGTCGAGGTCGGCCTTGAGGCCTTCCTGGGAGCCCTCGACGACATTTTTGGCCACGCGCTCATCGATAGGATACTTGAGCCGTTCGGAGGGGCTTTTCTCCACGGTTTTGACCAGGCGGAAATGCTCCGAGAACCTCGCGACGGCGTCAAATCCCGCCGGGTGCTTCGGGTCGCCGGGTCCGGCCCATGAGAGCAGGTCCCAGGACAGCTGGATTTCCTTTTCGGGAATCTGCGAGTAGCGGGCGAGCTTCTCGGCGTTGACGATGGCTAAGTCGAGGCCGGCCTCGACGCAGTGATGAAGGAAGACGGAGTTGAGCACTTCGCGCCCTGCAGCCGGGAGGCCGAACGATACGTTGGAGATGCCCAAAACGGTTTTACACCGCGGCATCGCTGCCTTGATGATCTTGATGCCCTCGATCGTCTCGACAGCCGAGCCCCAGTAGTTTTTGTCGCCGGTGCCGGCGGGAAAGACGAGCGGATCGAAGATGATGTCTTCGGGGACGATGCCGTACTTGGTTGTGAGCAAGTCGAAGGAGCGCTGGGCAATCTCGAGCTTGCGCGCGCGGGTGAGGCCCATGCCCATGACCTTGTCCTCATCGATGGTGCCCACGACGAGAGCGGCGCCGAACTGGTGCACAAGAGGGATGACCGCCTCGAAGCGCTCCTCGCCATCCTCTAAATTGATCGAGTTGAGGATGCACTTGCCGGGCGCGCGCTTGAGGGCCTCCTCCATGACCTTGGCATCGGTGGAGTCGATCATGAACGGCACTTTGACCTTGCGCACGGCCTTCTCGAAGAAGGCGATGAGATCGTCTTTCTCGTCCCGGTCGGGGTTGGCCAGGCACACGTCGATGATGTGCGCGCCGGCGCGCACCTGGTGGCGGGCGAGTTCGGCGGCGGCCTCGAGCTCGCCGCCGACGATGAGCTCCTTGAACTTGCGCGAGCCGATCACGTTGGTGCGCTCGCCCACGATCAGCGGGCGGCGGTCCTCATCGAGCGACAGCGACTCCATTCCCGAGACGGAGGCGCGGCGCGGCTTGAGCGGGCGGCGCGGAGGCTTGCCGGCCACGGCATCGGTCATGAGGCGGATGTGCTCGGGCGTCGTGCCGCAGCAGCCGCCGATGAGGTTGACCCAGCCTTCGTCGGCGAAGCGGCCGACTTTTTTGGCGACCATCGCGGGGCTTTCATTGTAAGCCCCGTTCTCATCGGGAAGACCGGCGTTCGGGTAGCAGATCGTGAAAGCCCGGGTGAGGGAAGATAACGTGCGCAGGTGGTCGGTCATGAAGTCGGGGCCCGTGGCGCAGTTCATGCCGATGGCAAGCAGATCGAAGTGGGCGACGGCGTCGGCCAAGGCCGCGATGTCCTGGCCGCCGAGCATGGTGCCCATGGTCTCGATGGAGACCGAGAGCATGACCGGGATCGAGCGGCCGGCGTCCTGGAAGGCGGCGTTTATCCCGTTGATCGAGGCTTTGATGTTGATCGTGTCCTGCTGGGTCTCAAGGAGAACCAAGTCGGCGCCGCCCTCGAGAAGTCCTGTCGTTGCTTCGCGATACCCCGCGAGCACTTCGTCGTAGGTGATGCCGCCTGTCACCGAGATGGTCTTGGTGCCGGGGCCCAGGGCGCCGGCCACGAAGCGGGGCCTGTCTTTGGTCGCGTGCTTGTCGGCGGCCTGACGCGCCAGCTCGCAGGCCTTCTTGTTGATCTCGCGCGCCTTCTCTTGAAGGCCGTACTCGGCGAGCACGTGGCGGATCGCGCCGAAGGTGTTGGTCTCGACTAAGTCCGCGCCTGCGGCGAAATAAGCCTCGTGCACTCCACGGATGATGTCCGGCTTCGTCAGGACGAGGTTTTCGTTGCAGCCCTCGAGCTCCGGTCCGCCGAAGTCGGCGGCGGTGAGGTCGTGGGCCTGGAGCATGGTGCCCATGGCTCCGTCGAGCACGAGCAGCCGGCGATGGAGGAGCTCCCTGAGCTCTTCCTCGCGACCGCGGTTGGTGAAGGCGTTTCGTCCGTGACTCATGTCCCTATAAATGAAAAACCACGCCGATTAGCGTGGTTTTGTTCGCCTCTTTAGCTCCCATTTGGCATTGGGGCAATCGGGCTCAAATCCTCGCCGACGACAGGGTAGTATAGCCTGTTAAGGGACGACCCATCAAGGCCGCGGGGGGGCTTTATTCGGGGATGGGGAGGGGGTGGACAAGGTCGGTCGGAACTGGGCGTGTAGTAGGCCGCCCTCCGGGCCGAGGGGGATGTAAAAACGTTGGGTCGCTAAGTGGCGCTCGCTGATCAGGCCGGCGACCGTACCGTCGGAATCGTTGGTCCCATCGACCAAGCGGACTGTCTTGGACGCGACGCCATGGCGCCGCTTGAGTTCGGCGGTAATGCTGGTGGTCTGCTGCTGCGCCATGAGATTGGGGCTGCCCAAGGCGTCGGCATGAGCCGCGCCCACGACCGCGACGATCTTCGCGTTCGGCTCGCGACGCAGTGTCTTGGCGATCATTTGCGCCATGAATCGGTTTCTGCGGAGTATATAGACCTCGCGTTCGGCCGTGACGCGGTCGCCGCGCTTTTGCGCGGTCGCATTGAGGGCGCCGATAGTGTTGGCGGGCATATCCATGGCCATCACTTTCAAGCCGAGCGCTCGGGCGCGTTCCGGGGCCTCGATTGCGAGCGTGCCGACGGAGGGATATTTCGGTTCCCGTTTTTCAGTGATATGGTCCAGCCACTCCTGCCTCGCGGGGCTGACTCCCTCGATAAAAATATGCGTGACGCCCGCGGCCTTCAGCTCCTCGAGATGATCAAGAATTTCTCTGCGGTGTGATTTGACTCGATGCGTCTCGCCGATTAGAAGCACGCGGTTGTCTTGAAAGAAGCTCGCATAGTTAACGGGCGCTCGGGCCTCCAGTCCAACTTTAACGGACTCGGTGTAGGCGGACTGATCGGGAGGCTCGGCTGGGTTCAGGTTTAATACGCGATCGTAAAATGCCTCCTTGAATGACAACTGCTTGCTGACGTAAGCGATCTTTCGTCGGAGATAGGACGCAAAAGCACCGTCCGCCGGCCCGGCTGACTCTTCGGTGAGCGTCGTATAGAAACCGCTGGTTTTCTTCAGCGTGCTCTGTTCATCATATTCAGGACCGAAGGCGTTCTTAAATCGAGCCATTGAGGCGGCAGTATCTTTTTCGACGGGAATGAGCCGCCGCAATCGCTCTAATTCTTGTCGCGCGGCTTCACGGACAGGTTTCGGCGTGAGCCAGCGTTTCAGCGGCGAGCGAGGAGCCGCGGTTCTTTCCAGGTAAGCCGAAAATGTCTCGGCGGACGCTGGCGAGATAAGGTCCTTAACGTCCCAGAACCGCGTCGTCATTTGAACGAAGCGCTCCAGACGCTCGTTTTTTGGGAAAGAGTAATCGGCGAAATACCCGTCTCGAGGCGGCGACCAGCGTGGAGGGCGCTCGGGGTTGAGCGGCGCAATCGCGGCTGGAGGAGCAAGAGCGGCGGACGCAATCGGCAGCGGCGGGGCGAGGGGAGTTTGATTCGTCGGGAGGATGGAGAAAAAGGGGGCTGGAGAAGGAGCCGCGGCGCCGCTCAAAACGATTTTTACTCCGGGCGGCAGCGATGTCTTCTGCGCCGCGGCGCCGGAAACGAGCAGAAGAGCGATCCAAGAGGCATAGACCATTCCTGATAGTATGCAGGATGGCGAGGATCGACGGGAGGGTCCTTGGTCCTATCGCGTCTAGGTCCTAAGCGAGAAGAATTCTATTGAAATTATTCGATTTTGGCTTTATCCTTCATGAAACCTAGGTTTTCCCGTGACACGTCGAATCGCTATGCTGTTGATGTTTCTCACCCCTCTCGCGTTCGCTCAAAACGGCGGGATCGCCCTGCGTTTGTCCGCTTTAAAGGAACAGCTTGCCGCTGCCCAGACCCAGACCAACAAGCCGGATCAATTAATGCGCCTGCGTCGCGATTTCCCGCAATTGCGCGAGCAGGTCGACCGCGTGACTGTGGAGGTTCGCTCCCAGCCTTTTCCCAGTTCAGATTTGACGACCCAAGTTAATGAGCTCCATCTCAAAGTCAAACAGCTGTACGATTCTCTCTTTCCCGCGCCGTCACGGGAGAATCCGTCAAAAGCATTTGCTTCCCCTAAGACGATCCTGACCCATCAGGCGAGCCAGCTCGCTGCGGTATCCAAAAGTTTAGGACGCCTCGATGCGGGCGCGCTCAATCAGGCCTTTGAGCGCTCCAACGCCGCGCAGGGATCTGTTCTCTCGCCTCGGATGCCAAGCGCCGGCGAAGTAAAAAAAGAATCCATGATGCTGCCGGCGGCGCAGTACGCCATGCGTCGGACGGCGCCGGCGCCCCCAGATGTGGAGCCTGTCCCCCCCAGC
>JAYVZL010000141.1:0-1993 GCA_043783505.1 Elusimicrobiota bacterium | reverse complement strand
TTCATCAGAGCCAGGCCGGCGGGGTTGATGAAGAGGGCTGCGGCCTCGTCGGCGGCGGCCATGGAGGCCGAGCCCATGGAGGCGGCGCGAACGCTGCTCAGGGGAACCTGGAACGCGGCCTGGCAGGGAGCAACCGGGAGGAAGGAGGTGGCGAGGAGAACGAGAAGCTTCTTGCCCATCCGGCTCGTCTTGGTCGATCGAGTCGCGTTCATGGGATCAGTATAGACCCACCCCACTGAAATCTTATTTCCAGCTGGATAGTATTTAGTAAAAACAAGGTAAACGGATGGTAAAGGCTATTTGGATATTCTCGCGGATTAGTTCCGCGTCAGGGTAGGAGCGCGGCGGCGCCGAGATCGACAGAGTCCGGATGCGACGACCGGATGGGCGCGGGTCCTGCTATGCCGACCGGCTACTTGTCGCAGACGGCCAGCACATCGTCCATCGACATGGGCCCGGTCAGTGCGTCGCCCAAAGCTCCCGCGTCCTTGAGACCGCGAGGATTTTTTTGCATTGGAGACTCGTGACGCGCTTGGCGGAGCGCGCCAAGGCGCTTTTGGCGGCGGGATTGGGCGCGGGATCGCTTGGGCCCATGGCGCTTTGAAGCACGATCACGTGCTTTCCGTCCCCCATGAAAGCGGGATAGCTCATCATCTTGCGCCGCCCGGCATTGTCGGTGAGCGTGATGAGCTCATCGGTGCTTCGCCGATACACGTAGGCGTCCTTCTCCCACATGTTGTCCAGCCGGTTCTTGTCGAAATGCGCGCCGCCGCTTTCATCGATATAGGACATCCCGGGGACCGTGAAGGCGATCTCGTCGTTGTTGTAGTTGAAGTCGACTTTCTCCGTAAAAAATCCAAGGTCTTGCTTGACGCTGCATTCCCCGGTCTTGACGTTGAAGCCGTAGATTTTCGTCGTGCCGGTCGGAAGGCTGACGCCGTTTGAATTTTTCGATCCCCCGTCGGCCGCCGCGAACTCCAGGCCGTTCTTCGACAGCATCGGCAGCGATATCGGGCGGTCTGCGCATAAGGCCAGCGGGGCCGAGCCGACCGCGCCGAAACCGCCTTGGCCGTCGATCCAGAAATCCTTGATTTTCAAGCCGTGATGGCGGCCTGTCAGGACGCGATAGTAGTTCTTGCCGCCGCTGCGGCCCAGATAGCCGAAGGACTGATAGGCGTCGGCCACGGTCGGATCGCTCCAGCGTTTGGCGACCTTAGTGGCGTCCGCTGAGGTGAGAAGTTCATTAAGAGAGTACAACTCCATTAAGGAATAAGAGAGGCCGATGTACCCGCTATTGACGACCGGGATCGCGTCCGTTCGTCCGGGAATTTTCTTTATTTCGCGCGTATCGAGGTTGAATGGGACGTTCTGAGACTCATTATTGTTGGGAAACGAGACCCAGGGGGTCCCCGGTATCGGTTTAAAGAAATAAAACGCGCCGAATTCGGGGGGAAGGCTGACGCGCCGGGCGTTTTTCCAGGAATTGGCGTCCAACGCGCATACCCTCGGGGCGGACCATGCCGGCGCGACTGAGAGCAGCAAGACCGTCAAAACGCAAATAAATCTAGTTTTGGGCATGATCCAGGGCTTCCTTTATAAGCTCCATGTAAGCTCTTGAAGACTTTGCGCCGGGGAATTCGGAAATGATCCTGCCGTTAAAGTAAACCAAGGTCGAAGGGTAATGGAGATGCATGCCAAGCATCGCCAGTTCCAGGGAATGCATCTGTTTAGGCCCGGTTATGTCTAGGTGGTCACGCTTGGCCACGCGCTCAACAAGGGCGGCGTCCACGTTTGGATCGGCCACATATGTCAACTCAAGACCCATGGATTTGGCCGCCTCGGCGATGTCGGAAACAGAATCTTCGGACAAGGGCATGTTCGGCGACCAGGCGTAGACGAGGCCCGCCTTCTTCCCGGCCACGAGCTCGCGCAGGTCGGAGTCAGTAAACGGATGGGCCGGAACGAGAGTATTGATCATACGGGAAGCGTACTG
>JAYVZL010000140.1:0-13117 GCA_043783505.1 Elusimicrobiota bacterium | reverse complement strand
TCGCTTTTTGATTTGCTCAGCCTCAACGATTCCAGGCTGGCACGCCTCAAACGTCAAGACCCCCAGCTATGCCTTCAACTTTAACCGGACAGGAGTGACATTATCTTGAGACCAAACGAGTTTTGAACGGAAAAACCGATGCCTGTTGGTTTGTCGGACTCGTATTGTGAAAAGAAGTCCAGTTCTACGGGTACGCCATCAATTACGGCAGTGCAAGATGCGAAGTTGTTATAAAGCATTCCCGCGTAAGAGTGGCTTGCTGACAGCAGCGCGGTAAAGAAAAATAGGCTTCTGGTTGCGGATTTCATTTTTGCTCTCCTAACAATTCAATTGCGAACCGTCCAATCCTAATACATGGGACATGCGCCACACATGAGCCTTAAGGCCCATCTGGAGATGCCCAAAGTGCCTAATCAACCGAGAGATGCGGCCGAACAATAGGTCTTGACGTCGAGACAGACCGGGGCTACCATTGGCTCGGCATAGGGGAGGACTACAAATGAGAGTTTCCAGAGTCACTTTGGCAGCGGCCTTGGCGGCCGGTTGGATCGCGGCTCCGATGTCTGTTCGGGCTGAAGACGGCGACGATGACGAGCTTCGTTCGGAGCAGGGCGACCACGCGGGGCATGACGGCGACCGCATGGGCGGCGAACATATGCGCGGCCGCATGGGCGAAGGCGGCGACGAGAAAGGCGGAGGGATGGGCAAGCATCGCGGCATGCATAAGGGCGGCATGGGCGGCATGATGGGCATGCGCGACCATGACATGGCCCTGCATGAGAAGTACATGAAGATGCACGACATCGAAAAGAGCGTGCGCGAGGCGGCTCAGAAGATGCGCAAGGGCTCCGACGCGGAGAAGGCGGCGGCGAAAACCGAGGTCAAGAATCTTTTAGGCGACCTGCTCGATGCGAAGCTCGATGTCGATCAATATATGTTGACCAAGGCGGAGAAGCAGGCCGTCGAGCTGAAGGAAAAAATCGCCAAGAAGAAGGCGAACCGCGATAAGATGATCGAAAGCCGCCTCTCGAAGATGTCCGGCGAAGGCGACGACTGGGAAGACTAAGGTTCAGTCGAGACGGTTGTCGTGACCGCGGAATCTCCGCAGCGGATGCTCTCGATCTTGCCCGAGGCGTCGTCGAGACTTACGTGGATGGAGGCCGACATAGACGCCGGAGTGCTCCACTCGTAGGCGGTGCGGCCTTTCAGGTGAGGAAGCGACTTCCCCTCAGTGTAATGGATGGTCTCTTCAGCCGGCCCCATCGTTTGGAGCATTTGCTCTTGAGTCATCCCCACCCGGAGCTTAAGACAGTTTCGATAATTACTGGCCGGCTTTCTTGAACAACCCGCGGCAAGGATAAGCCCGGCGATAAAAAGGCCCGATCTCACGCCACGATTCCCTGCTCGCGCAGGTAGTGCCGGATCTTCGAGCGAGCGCGGGCCGTCTTCACGTAGTTGAGCCAGTCTTTTTTCGGCTTTGAGCCCTTTTTCGTGATGATCTTGCAGATGTCGCCCGACTTCAGCTGGTGATCGAGCTTCACCATCTTGTTGTTGATCTGCGCGCCCACGCACGTGGAGCCGATCTCCGTGTGCACCGCGAACGCGAAATCCAGCGGCGTCGCCCCCACCGGCAGCACCTTCACCTCTCCCGCGGGCGTGAAGACGAAGACTTGATCGAATTCTAGGTCAGTTTTTAGACTGTCGAGGAATTCCCGAGGAGAATTGAGGTCCTGCAGCCATTCCATCCATTGGCGAAGCCAGTTGAGCTTCTCTTCCATGTGAGCGTCCCGGGCCGACTCGCCGGTTTTGTAGCGCCAATGCGCCGCGATGCCGTACTCCGAGGAGCGATGCATCTCTTCCGTGCGAATTTGGATCTCGACTAATTCTCCGCTAGGACTCGCGATCGTCGTGTGCAAGGAACGGTAGAGATTGAGCTTCGGCGTCGAGATGTAGTCCGTAAACGAGCCAGCCACCGGCTTGAAATGCGTATGAATGATGCCCAGCAGCGCGTAGCAGTTTGCCACCGTGTCCGTGATCAGCCGCACTCCAAGCGCGTCTTGAATGTCCTCGAAGGGCTTCTGCTGGCGCTCCATTTTTCCGTAAATGGACCACAGCGTCTTGCTCCGCGCCAGAATCCGACACGGTATGTTCGTGCCCGCCAGCACCTTCTCGATCGCCGCGCGCGTCTCGGTTAAATTCTTCTCCCGACCCGCCAGCGTCGCCTCGACCTTGTTGTGGAGCTCGGCGTGCTCCTCGGGATGCAGATAAATGAAGGCAAGATCCTCGAGCTGCCCCTTGAGCTTGAACATCCCCAGACGATGCGCCAGCGGCGCGTACAGGGCCATCGTCTCGGCCGCGATCCGCTGCTGCTTCTCACGCTTGAGGAAATTAAGCGTCTTCATGTTGTGCAGACGGTCGGCGAGCTTGACGACGATCACCCGAATGTCCTGCGCCGTCGCCAGCAGCATCTTGCGCCAGTTCTCCGCCTGCGCCTCGTCGCGCGACTCGAAGCGCAACGCGTCGAGCTTGGTCACGCCCATGACGAGCATCGCGATCTCCGCGCCGAACTCCGTGCGCAGCTGCACTTCCGTCGTGGCCGTGTCCTCGACGGTGTCGTGAAGCAGACCCGCGCAGATCGTGGGCAAGTCCATCCGCCACTCGATGAGCGACTCGGCAACCGCTACGCAATGCGTGAGATAATCGTCGCCCGAGGCTCGCGCCTGCTGAGCGTGAGCCTTCTCCGCGAAGTCCCAGGCAAGCTCCAGCGCTATTGGATCGACATGCGGCGAGTAAGTGGTAAACCGCGCGATCAGCTCTTCTTTGCTCGTCATGGCGCCTCGGCGGGGTACGCGCTCTGCGCGTCGCGGGCGACGCTTTGCAGCTCAAAGAGACGGTGATAAAGCCCGCGCGCGGCCATCAGCTGAGAGTGCGTGCCCGACTCGGCCAAGGAGCCGGCGTTGAGCACGAAAATACGATCGGCCAAAGCCACCGAGGCCAGGTCATGGGCGATCGTGACGACCGTTCTCCCGGACAGCGCCGTTTGGAGCGCGGCGCGGACCTCGCGCTCGGCGGGAGCGTCAAGGTGGGCGGTGGCTTCGTCGAGGACGATGACGTCCGGGTCCTTGAGGAGGATGCGCGCGATCGCCAGTTTCTGGCGCTGGCCCGAGGAGAGCGAAAAGCCCCAATCGCCCAGCATCGTCTGGTAGCCTTCTGGCAAAGCGGCGATGAACTCCTCGGCCCCGACGGCGCGGCAGGCGCGCTCGACCTCGCGGAGAGTCGCGACCTTTCGTCCCAGCAGGAGATTCTGAAGAACGGTGTCGTTGAACAGAGCCGCGTCGCAGGAGACCAGACCGATGCGCGCGCGGATGGAGCCCGCGTCGAGCTCGCTCGCGGCGGCGCCGTCGAAGCTCAGGCGGCCTTCAGCTGGCTCGTGCAGACGCAGCAGCAGCTTCGCGGCCGTGGTTTTTCCGCAGCCGCTGGGTCCCACGATGGCCGTGCGCGCGCCTTTGCGGATCTCGAGATCGAGTCCGCGCAGCGCCCACGCGCGCGCGCCGGGATACTTGAAGCTGACGCCTTCAAAAAGGATCTTCTGACGCAGGCCGGGGAAGGCTGGCGCGTGCTTGCGCGGCACGGACGGCTTCTCATCGAGCAGCTGGAAGAGGCGCTCGACGGAGGTCCAAGCGCGCTGGGCCTCGGCGTTGACCCGGGCGAGGTTCTTGATCGGGGCATAGGCGGCGAGCATGGCGCCCATGAAGGCGAAGAAGGCGCCGGGCGTCATGTGCCCCCCGATCACCTCCCGCCCGCCGAACCAAATGACGGCGGCGACCATGACCGAGATGCCGACTTCCAGGAGCGGATTCATAAGCGCGGTGGCGCGGAGGTAGCGCATCATCGGCTGAAAGAAGAACTCGTTCTCCTCGCGGAATTTCTCGGTGGCACCCTCCTCGTAGTTAAAGGCCTTGACCGTCATCATGCCCTGGACGCTTTCCTGAAAGCGGTGGTGCAGGCGATCGACAGCGGTTTGCGACTGGCGGCTGGCCTCGCGCATCTTGCGCGACAAGACGTACAGCGCGGCCAGCGATAGCGGCGAGCCGAGCAAGGTCAGCGACGCGAACCGCCAATCGAGCTTGAAGAGAGACGCGATCAGGAAAAGGACGGTGAGCGTGTCCCGGATCAAGTAGACGGGCAGGGTGGTCAGCGCGTTTTGCGCCAGAGTCAGATCGCCGGTGACTTTAGAGAGCACGTCGGCTCCGCGCAGGCCCGAGTAGAATTCCAGCGGCAGGAGATGAAGGTGGCGGAAAAGATCCTCGCGGATTTGCTGGGTGACGCGCTGGCCGACCCAGCTCATCAAGTAGTTCTGTATGTAGGAAGCGGCGGCCTTCAGCGCTACCAGCAGCGGCACGGCCACGACGGCGAGCGCCAGTATGCGCAGGTCCTTGGCGATGAAGACCTCGTCGACGATGGGCTTAAGAAGAAGGATCGCCAGGCCATTGAAGGCCGAGACCGCGACCATCGCGGCACAAGCCCAGCCGAAGCGCGCGCGGTAAGGCCGCAGGTAGCGCGAGAGACGGCGGCCGATGCTCATTTGACTGCCTCTGGGACGACGGCGGTCAGGACGGCCGCCGCGGCGCGGTCGGCGGCGCCGGGGGTGCCCAGCGAGCGGCGCACGGTTAGCAGTTCGGCGCGGATGGCTTCGGCCTTCTTTGGATTGTCGAGGATCACGGCGGCCTCGGCGACGATCCTCTCGGACGTGGCGTCGCTTTGGATCAGTTCGGCGACGACGGTCTTTCCGGCCAGGATATTGGCCATGGCCACGTTCTTGACGTTGACCAACGCGCGCGCGATGAGATAGGTCGCCCACGACATCTTGTAGACCACGACCATGGGCACGCCGAGCAAGGCGTTTTCGAGGGTGGCGGTGCCCGAGGAGCAGATCGCGAGGTCGAGAGTGGAACGGTGTTTATAGTCTTGCTCCCGAACGAGACGGACGCCTTCGGGAAGCGCGCCGTAGACGGAGTCACTTTGATTGGCGGAGGCGAACAGAAGGCCTTGGAGATTAGGGTGGTTCCGCCGTAGGGAGCGAAACGCGTCAAAGAAGAGCGGGAGGTGGCGTCTCACCTCCGAGGAGCGGCTGCCGGGCAGAAGGCCGAGGACCTTCGCTTGAGCTTGGCGCGGCTTCGGCTCGGGTATGAGATCAAGCAAAGGATGACCGACGAATTCCACGGGGATGCCCGCTTCGCGATAGAGCTTTTCCTCGAAGGGAAAAATCACGATCATCTTGTTAACGAAGCTTTTCAGCACGTTCACGCGGCCGGGGCGGCTGGCCCACACCTGAGGGCTGACGAAATAGAAGGCGGGCACCCCGGCGACTTTTGCGTACGGGAGGATGCGCCGGTTGAAGCCGTAGTAATCCACGCAGATCAAGGCGGTCGGGCGGCGCTCGGCGAGAAACCGCTTGAGACGGCCGGCGAGTTCGAGAAAGAAGCCAATTTTGAGGGCGGGCTCCCAAAAACCGGTCACGCCGTGCGAAACTAAGTCCTCGATGAACTCGTCGGCCGCGGCGCGGCACAGCGGCCCGCCGACGGCGGCCACGCGCGCGGAGGGATCGCGGCGCTTGAGCGCCGCGATGAGACTGGAGGCGTGGAGATCCCCGGAGGGATCGCCCGCGACGACGAGATATTGCTTCGGCTTCATTTTTTTGGGACTTATCCACAGACTCGTCGCGCCACGAGTTTGTGGATAACTGTTTTTACGATTTTTCCGGTGATAAGCGAATAAGATTGATCCGTCTGAGAATCTCGCCTTTTGCGGAAGGGCCGCAATCGGTGAGCGCCGCGTCTTTGCAGGTTCGTTCCTCGAAGTGGATCGGGTTGTACAGGATTGCGGACTCAATGGTAGCCGATGGGAGAGAGAGCTGTATTTCGGCATCGAAGAATTCTTGGCCGACACCGACGTCATAGATGTTGTCGCTTTTCATTTCGACTTGAAACCAATTGTTTGTTGTATCAGAGACAGGGCGGAGCATCCAAGGAGCGGGGACTTTCCCGCAATTCGCGCGGGGAGGCACATGGCTGACCTTGAGCGTGGCTGAAGAACTGTTCAAAGCGACAAGGGAGATGTTGAAGTCGATGCAATCCTGCGCGAAAGTCTTGCGCCGCCCATCCGCCCAGGAATTGGGTATTCCGTGAGGGACGAAGACGTGATCGCCTGCCTTTTGAAGGGCGTCATATTTGATGGCAAGTAAAAGATCCGCGTAAAACGTCAGCAAATCCAGCATTGGCCCATAGATCGACGAGTCGAGTTTAGCCAGCGGAGGGATAGCAGGTCGCTGTGCATCTAGATCAAGAGACAAGCGTTGGCGGAATTCACGGCTAGCTGGGGGCAAAATAATGTCGTGATCATCCTTGCGTACGCCGGCCCATCCGATCTCCTCGTAAAATGTGTTATCGGAGCTTTTTTTTACCGTCACGGAACCTAGGGCGCTATAAGAGCTGCTGATCACGCCTTGCTTGGCATGCGTGCCGGAAATTCTATAGGTCAGGGCCTCGCTATGTCGATACTGTCGGCGCAAAGGACTTTCCTTCGCGGACGTGGGCAGCGCGGTAAGCAGAATGATGGCCCACAACTGTTGACGCCAACAGTTAGGCTGGGTGGTTGACATCAGCTCCTCAGTATATCTTTGCCCACCGATTTTGCGATCTTGCCCAGGTCCTGGGCCCAACTGGGGATCAGGGAACGCGACCCGGCGTGGCCGGCGAGCTCGTAGCGCCGAAGCTCCTCGGAGATCTGCAGGGCGAGTTTGAGGGCTTCCACGCCGCGCTCGCCGCTCGGCCAAGGTTTGCGGTTGTGGCGAATGCAGTCGAGGAAGTGCTGATGCTCGCTCTTAAGCGGGTCCGTGGAGCTGAGCTTGGGGCGCAGGTACTCCACGTCCTTGAGGCTCTTGATGACCGGAGACTTCTTGCGGTAGACCTTGAGGGCGGTGTTGCCGTAGTCGATGGAGATGTAGGAGTCTTTTTGGAAGGCGCGCAGTTTGCGGCTTTTCTCAAGCGAGATCCGGCTGGCCGTCAGGTCGGCCACGCACCCGGTCTTGAAGCGCACGCGCACGTTGGCGATGTCCTCTTGGCCGGAGAGCAGGTTGGCTCCCAAGGCCTCGATGCTCTCGACCTCGCTGCCCACGAGGGTCAGCAGGATGTCAAGGTCGTGAATCATCAAGTCCATGACCACGCCGATGTGAGCGGTGCGCGGATCGTAGGGGCCCAGCCGCTCGACGATGATGTAGCGCGGGTCGCGGATGTGTTGGACGGCCTCGAGCACGGCCGGGTTGAAGCGCTCGATGTGGCCGACTTGAAGGATCAGCTGCTTGCTCTCGGACAAAGCCAGGAGCTCCTTGGCCTCGTCGACCGAGGACGCTAAGGGCTTTTCGATGAGCACGTGGGCCCCGGCCGTCAGGGCGTTCTTGCCGACCTCGTAGTGCATCGGGGTGGGGACCGCCACGATCACGGCGTCGACGCGGGTCAACGCGTCTTTGTAGTCGCGCATGGCCACGGTGTTGGACTGCCAGGCCGCGAGCTGAGCCTTCCAGATGTTGGTGTCGCAGACGCCCACGAGCTCGACATCGGGCAGCTTGGACAGGGCGCGAGCGTGGTGCGTGCCCATCTTCCCGGCGCCGATCACGGCCACGCGGATCTTGGATGATTCGGTCATTGCGGCCCCTCCGGAGGAAAACCGGCGACGGCGATGGCGGCGGCCTCGGCATCGGAGGCGAAAAGCTCCCGGTCGAAAACCAAGGTGGAGCCGGCCTCGAGCGCCACCGCCTTGACACCGGCCGCCTTGAAATTGACTAAGGAGTCGCGGCCTACGACGGGAAGGTCGAAGCGAAAATCCTGACGCGGCTTGGCGACCTTGACGACCACGAGCGCGGGCTCCTTGCCCTGCGAGCGCGCCAACTCCGCGGCGCGTTTGACGCAGGCGTCGGTGCCCTCCATGCCCTCGACGGCCACGATGGCCAAGCCCTGCACGACCACGGTTTGCCCGATGTCAAAGCCGGCCACGGCCTTGGCCGCGCGCCAGCCGAGCGCGGCGTCGGCGGTTTGTTCCGAGGTGAACTTGAGCTTGGTCATGGGCCCGACGGGAGCCAGCAGATGCTCGAGATAGGTCGCCGAGGAGACGAACTCCAAACCGTCCTTGGCGAACTCGGCGACGACGGCCTTTAGGATAGTGTCCGTGCGCTTGTCCTTAAGCCCCAGCAGGACTTTCGCGGCGCGCCAGTCGGGCATCACGCCGCCAAATAAAGAAACGTGCTGGACCTTGCCGGCCATGACGACTTTGCGCACGCCCGCGTCCTTGAGCGCCTTTATCGGAGCGTCGAGCTGTCCGAGCTTGAACCAGGTCAGGCCGCCGGCGACGGACTCAAGCGAGGGATCGGTCACGCCCGGGATGCCCAGGGCGACGACGCTCACGCCCCGGCGCTTGGCTTCCTCGGCGACGAGGAGAGGAAAGCGGCCGGAGCCGGCGACGAGACCCAGGGACTCGGCCACTCTCTCAGACCGAGGCTGCTTCGACCGCGGTCGCTCCGACCGCGGGGCGCATCACGCCGCGCTTGCCGGCCGACTCGATGAAATCGATCCACTCTTGGACTTCCTTGGACGGATTGCCGGCCTTGAGTTGAGCGACGGCCTCCGCCTGCGTCAGCCCCGATAAAAAGAGAGTCTTGTAGGCGTCCTTGACTTGCCCCATGGCCTCGCGCGAGAAGCCGCCGCGGCGCATGCCGAGGACGTTCAGGCCGCGCAGGACCGCGCGGTCGCCTTGCGTGGTGGTGAAGGGCAGGATGTCCTGACCGTTCATCGAGCCGCCGCCGAGCATCGCGTAGCGGCCGACGCGGATGAACTGGTGCAGAGCCGCCAGGCCGCCCAGCACGGCGAAGTCGCCGATCGTGATGTGGCCCGCGAGGGCCACCGAGTTGACGAGGATCACGCCGTTGCCGATCACGCAATCGTGGGCGACGTGGGAGTAGGTCATGAACAGGCAGTTCGAGCCGATCTTGGTCAGGCCGCCGCCGGTGACGGTGCCGCGGTTTAAGGTCACGCACTCGCGCACGACGCACTTGTCGCCCATGATGAGCCGGGTCTTCTCGCCCGCGTACTTCAGATCCTGGGGAGGCGTGCCGACGTAGCAGCCGGGATGGAGGATGTTGTCGGCGCCGAGCGTGGCGTACTCGAGGACGGCGTGGGCGCCGACCTTAGTGCGCGGCCCGATCACGGTCTCGGGCCCGATGATCGCGTAGGGGCCGATGTCCGCGGTCGCATCGAGCTTCGCGGAGGGATCGACGATCGCGGTGGGGTGGATGGCCATGGCTTAGGCCTGGACCTTATCGACCAAGGCGAAAGTCATCGTCGCCTCTGCGACCATCTTGCCGTCCACGAAGGACTCGCCCTTGAACTTGCCGGCGCGGCCCAGGCGCAGGATCTCGATGTGGTGCGTGAGCACGGTGCCGGGCAGGACCGGCGCGCGGAACTTGGCCTCGTCGATGCCCATGAAGAAGGCGATCTTGTTCTCGAACCCGCCCTTAGACAGCAGCATCGCGCACGCGGTCTGCGCCATGGACTCAACGATCAGCACGCCGGGCATGACGGGCTGATTTGGAAAGTGACCTTCAAAGAACTGCTCGTTGGCGGTCACCATCTTGATGCCGATGCAGCGCTTGTCCTCCTCGATGACCTGAATGCGGTCGATGAGCAGGAACGGATAGCGGTGGGGGATCGCTTTCTTGACTCCGGCGATGTCGAGCGCGCGCACGGGCGCGGCGGAGAACGGCGAAACGGCGGCGGCTTCAGTGCTCATTTGACCTCCAGGGCATGAATCTTTTGTTTTCGCATGGTCTTGGCGGCCGCGTCGAGAAGCCTGGCGAATTCCACGTTGTGGGCGTGGCCGAGGCGTTCGGCTTCGATGCGTATCTTAAACAGGGAGCGTCCGATCAGAGTGAGGTCGCCGATAAGGTCGAGCATCTTATGGCGCACGAACTCGTCGGGGAAGCGCAGGCCCTCCTCGTTGGTGTGGAAGCGGTCCTGGCCGATGACGATGGCGTTCTCGAGGCTGCCGCCCTGGGCCAGGCCCTGGGACTTGAGGTAAGAGACTTCGTGCTCGAAGCAGAACGTGCGCGCCCGCGCCACCTCGGCGAGATAGCTGTCGCGTTCGAGCGTCATCGACAGGGTCATCTTCGGCATTAAGGGATGGTCATGGATTAAGGTGGCCACGATCTCGAACTTTTCGGAGGGCACCGCGCGGTAGCGGGCGCCGTCCTTGGCGATATAGACCACCTCATGGGGCAGGTGCAGGAAACGTTTGGGGGCGTCGAGTTGCTTGAGGCCCGCTCGCAGCAGGGCGTCGATGAATGGGAGTGCGGAGCCGTCCATGATCGGCGGCTCGTTGGCGGTGACGAGGATGTCGATATTGTCGATGCCCAGTCCCGTGCAGGCCGAGAGCACGTGCTCCACGGTGTGGACCTTCGCTTCGCCCAGTCCCAGGTTCGTGCCGCGCACGGTGGTGAGCACGAAGTCCAGGCGCGCGGGGATCATGGGCGTGCCCGGGATGTCCGCGCGGAAGAAGCGGATGCCGGTATTAGCGGGGGCGGGCCGAAATGAGATCTTCGAATTGTTGCCGGTGTGAAGGCCTATGCCCTCGAGCTCGACCTCCTTGGCGATCGTCATCTGCAGCGGGGGATTTTCGTTCATGGCGTCCTCATTTGGCGGAGCTGAGTTTTTTTTCGATGTCCTTGAGCCTGTCGAAAAGCTCCGGCAGGCGTCCGTACAGGGCTTGAAGCTTGAAGGCCTCGCGGTGCGGGCGGGCGGGCGAGCCGAAAAGAGTCGTCTTAGGAGGCGTGTCGCTCATCACGCCGGTTTGGCCGGTGATCACGCAGCCGTCGCCGACGGTGATATGGCCGTTCACGCCGGATTGGCCCGCGCAAACGACGTTGTTGCCTACGTTCGCCGAGCCGGCGATCCCGGCCTGCGCGACGATCACGCAATCGCGGCCGAGCCGGACGTTATGCGCGATCTGGACGAGGTTGTCGATCTGAGTGCCCGCCGCGACGAAAGTCGAGCCGACGGCGCCGCGGTCGATCGCCGTGTTGGCGCCGATCTCGCAGCCGCTCTCGATGACGACGTTGCCCAGCTGGGGGATCTTGGTGTGCTTGCCGGTCTTGCGGTCGGTCACGAAGCCGAACCCGTCGGCGCCGATTACCGCGCCGGAGTGGATGATCACGTTGTCTCCGATCTCGCAATCCTCGCAGATGACCACCTGGGGATAGATCAAGCAGTTGCGGCCGATCTTGACGTCGGCGCCGATGTAGCATTGCGGCATGATGACGGTATCTGCGCCGACTACGGCGTTTCTTTCGATGACGGTGAAGTCTCCGACGCACACACCGGCGCCGAGAACGGCCTGGCCGTTGATCGAGGCTTTCTGGCTCAGGACGGGAAGAGTCTTAAGCTTGTTGGCCTCGTCGATGAGCCGCACCAGGACGGCGAAAGCGGCGCGAGGCTCGGAGGTGAGGATTCTCGCCTTGGCCGCGAACGCGGTGTCTTTGGCCTCAAGAGGTATAAACAGGCAGCCGGCGGCGGCGGCGGATGCCTGCGCCCAATATTTCGAATTCTCGAGGAAGGCCGCGTCGTTCTCCCCGGCCTCGGCTAAGGTGGAGACCCCCGTGATGCGCTGATCAAGCTCGCCCGAGGCCGTCCCTCCGACAAGGACGGCTATCTCGGCGACCGTCATGGGTTTGGGAAGGATCTTCATGGAGTCGAGAGCGCTCCATTGAGCTGTTTGAGAATTTTATCCGTCAGATCGACGGCGGGGTGGCCGTAGAGCGTGGCCGATTTATCGACGACGACGCTGACCCCCTCGCGTTTGGCGACCTCGGAGATCGCGCGGTATAGGCGGGCTAGGACCTGGTCGGTCTTGCGGCCTTCCGCGTCGAGAAGGTTTTTCTCGGCCCCGAGGCGCTCGCCGTCAAGCTCGGCCTGGAGCCGGGTGATGTCGGCCTGCTTGCCGACGATCTGACCGTCGAACTGCATCAGGCGCTGGGACAGCGAGGGTCCCGCCGGGATGGCCGGCGTGGGCATGGGGGTCGGGGCGGGAGTCGGATTGGCGGCCGGGGCGCGGTCGCGGCTGGGGTCTAGAGGCGATGATCCGGGACGGTCGAGCTTTAGGGGGCCATCGGTCAGCCCGGGAAGGTTGACCGTCAGGGGCCCCGTCGACGCGGCGACGGGCGGGGCCGAGGTCACGGGAATAGTGGAAACGGCGACGGGTGCAGAGACGGGCGCTGGTACGGGAACCGGCGGAGGTGGCGCGACCGTCACGGTGGGCGTGGACTTGAGCAGGGCTTCGCGCTCGATCTTCAGCCTGGCCAGGTCCTCGTTGAGGCGAAGGAGGTTGGCCTTGCGCGCATTCACGCGCTCCTCGGCCTGGCGCACCAGCTCTTCGAGGCCTTCGCGCGCGCGCGAGGCATCGGGACTGGCCTTAAACAAGCGCTGCATGTCCACGAAGCCCACGCTGCCGCGTTCGGCTCGGTTCTCCTCGAGCGCGAGTTCGATGGCCTTGAGCGGGACGGAGGTCGAAAGGACGGCGACGGCGAGAAGCGCTTGGAATCGATTCATTAAAATAGAGGTCCTAGTCCGAAGTTTATTTGATACAGCCTTTCACCTTGACGGTGGTTGAGTCCATAGCCATAGTCGAGCCGGATCGGGAAGGCGGGCGTGACGAAGCGCAGCCCGATTCCGACGTCCGTCTTGATGTTTCGCTCGTAAGATCCCACCCGTCCGCTCACGTCCCGGGCGCGGTCCCAAGAGCCGCCGGCGTCGGCGAAGATCACCAGCTTGACGATCGTCTTCTTGTGCTCCCGCGCCAAGGGGAAGCCCATCTCGATGTTGGCCGTGCTGTAGATCTTGCCGCCTTGAGGGTAGCCGGCCTCGCCGCCGGAGGAGTAGCCGCGTAGGGAGTCCTGGCCGCCGATGAAGAAGCGGTCTTGAACGGGGGTGATCTTGGTCTCGCCGAAAGGAGTCACGTAGCCGCCGCGGTGATAACCCGACAGGACGAAGGGCCAGTCGTCGATGGTGAAGAGCGT
>JAYVZL010000139.1:0-31433 GCA_043783505.1 Elusimicrobiota bacterium | reverse complement strand
TTGGTACCAGTCCAGCCAGTCTTGGGGCGACTGATCTCGGTCCGGTTCGGCGCCGCCGATAATTCTGCGCATGCCGGGATTGTGATAGTCACCACCGGCAGCCTCGAGGTTATATTGATTGATGCCTGTCGCCACGTGGGCAAGCCTAAATACAGGGGACCATATGCTGTTGATCACCGTCGAGCCGAAGTCGACCATAAGACCCAACCCCTGGGGGATGAGGGTAACGCGCAGCTTGTCGACGCCCATCTTCAACTTCTCCATGTACTCTGAAGTTCCGGCGATTTCCCGGTCGATTGTGTCTTTATCCGCGTCCCATTGTTTCCCCTTATCGTTCCACTCCGCTCTGTCTGCCGCGGGGGGGATGTCACGGCGAATCTTAAATGCGGTCCGCTGGTGCTTGTCGCTCGACCACAATTTCCACTTGCCAAGCATGCCCAGGTCCGTCTTCGGCGTATAAGTCTCAAGCTCCTTTGCCACCCAGACCAAGCGCGAATTGTCGCTGAGATACTCGGTTTCAATCAGGGGATTTTTTTGAGTCTGTCTGTCCTTGGCGTCGATGGTGATTTCTCCGGCCACGGCGAAGGACATTCCCCAATCCGTCCCGTCGTATTCCGTCGCCTTTTTGAACCTACCGCTGAGAACGCGCTGGGTCCCGTCCCGACGATTGAAGACGAGGTGGTAGTTTTTATTGGCATCGACCATTAAGTAAATCCGCGGATTCTTTCCGTCATCCTTGAGATCGTCCGTGAGCTTGGTCTCGGCGGCCAAGAAGCTGCCCAGCGACTTGCTGAGCCGGCCGTTCGCGTCATCGAGGCCCATCGAGACGACGAGCTTTTTGGCAAACTGGCGACCGATCTTCAGCTTCTCCGCGGCGTCGCTAGAATGAGCTAGTTCCTCAACAAGGATGCCCGTGGCCGCCACCTTGGTCTTGCTCTCCTCAGGCCTGGTGACCTCAACTGTATTCGTCGCCGCATCGTGCTTTTCTCTGCGCACTAGGCGGTCGCCTTCGTACATCTCCTCGATGATGTAGAGCGCATTCCCATTTTCGTCGGACATGGTCAGAGTATCAAAGCGATTTTTATCCTTGTCGGCGATGCTGACGAGTTCTTGCTTGCCGTCAGGGGAATTTCCTAGGAAGCGTGTGCTTCCGTCCTTCTGCTCGCTACGCTTGCCGGTGAAGACGATCTTCTCGCGCGTCATAGTCATCGCGCCGGGGTCAGCGGTCTTCACTGGCTTGACGGCGACAAGAGCGGGCTCCGCGGCTTTGCGAAGAAGGCGCGCAGCCATACGCTTGCTGGCCTCAAAAAGCCTTTGAGTCAAGCCCGGCTTCTCGGGCGCGGGGGCAGGCTCGACGGCCGCGGTTGGAGCGGGCATGGCACGATCGAGCTCTTTTTTCTTTGACTTGATGGTGCCCTTCGCTCCGTCCGGCGTGTAGGCGATGGGCTCACGCTCGCCGAACTGTTTGCGGGCGGCCGCGTCGTCGGCCGCGCTGGCGGGCTTCTTTGCCACCTCACGGTTTTTTTTCTGATTGTCGAACACCTTATTGGCGGCTTCGCGACTTATAGTGGTGCGCTCGAGCCCGACGAGAAGCGCGTCTATCTCGTAGAGAGGATCTCCGCCCAGGCCTGAATCCGGCAGCGGCGCCTGTTTGACGCCTTTGGCGGCGAGCCGCCGACCCCGGGCGATGACGCTGGCCAGTCGTGTCAAGCGTCCTTCGAGCGTACTGCGCTCGGTCGCGGACATCGAGGCGCCAGACAGGCGGCCCTGGATGCCCTTGCCGCGATTCTCTAGGTCATCGAATGTCGAGGGTTGAGCGCCCCTGACGTGCGAGATCAAGTCCTTCTCGACGCGGGCCAAATCCTCGGACAGACGCTGGGCCTCGGGACTCGTCAACGTCGCGGACGCCTTGGCTTGGGGAAGCAAGTTCCACATGTCGGTTTTACTCGCCGACGCGGCGGCCGCGAGTGCCAAAGCACACGCAGTAATTAGAGGGGCGTGACGGCGTCGGGGCGTCATTGGCTTAAGAGTACTCCCTGAAAGGCCTAACCCGTCAGGGGCCATAGACCCAGCCAAATCTAGGCCAAAAGGCCTAGCAATGAGCAGGGGCGCCGATAGTATAGCCGGGCCATCCGGGCCGTCAAGGCCTTACTAACTTATGAAGGCTTGAGCGCGGCGAGGCGTTCCTCGAGGCGGACCTGCGCCTTGGCGGCGGGGCCCTCTTCCTTGAGGAGGTGGTACTTGCTGGCCTTGGGGGCCAGGATGACGAGGAACTTCGCCGGCACGCCGGCGCGGCGGTAGGCCGCGACCTTGTGATGGCCGTCGAGCAGGAAGCCCGCCATGAAGGAGTGCAGGTTCTTGATCGAGCCTTTCTTGACGGCCTCGGGCAGCGCGCGCTGGTACATGCCGAGCATGAGCACGCGCGGGCGGTCGCCGTTCTGGATCATCTGCTGATAAATCTTGATGTACTCTTCCTTGAGCGCCGCGCGGGGCACCAAGGGGATCACGAAGTCGAACTGCTTCTCCATGACGCCGCTGTCGGTATGACGGAAGATGCGCGGGCGCTGGCCCTCGTAGTGCTCCCATCCGGAGAGCAGGCCCTCTTCCTTGGGGTCTTCGATGTCCCAAAGCTCCATGAACTCGCTCTGGAAGAAGTAGGACGCCTCGTCCTCTGAATCGTAGGGGCCGGTTAAGTTCACCGAGGTCTCGAACACGAGATACTCGCCCTTCTCCATCAGCTCGAGGAGGGGGGCCAGTTCCTGCACCAGAGTCTCATCGACCGGGCGCGGCAGCTGGATGGTCTTGGGGAGATTGGCGATTTTCTTGTTGGTGGGCAGATGCGGGTCCTGCAGCATTTTGAACCAAAAATGGCAGGTGTTGCAGTCGTTGCCGACCTCGAACTTGCGCGCGCCGTTGATCTCGAGAAAGAGGGAGTTGGACTCGCCGTGACGCTTTTCCACGCCGATCTTGAAGAAGCCCTTGCCGTTGGGAACCTTGACCTTGACGACGCCGTCTCCGACCGTCGCGACTTCAAGCTTCTGCGGCTCGGATTTAGTGGTCATAGTTTCTCCCCATGGAGGTCTTATTCCCATTGTAGCCCATTCACTGGATTTCGTCCAGGGGAGGATCGGCGGAAAGATGGCTATAGGCCGGGGGGGAGGTGGCCGTTGGGGTTTCGTCTTGTATTCATTTTGCGTTCTCTCCAGGATTCGTTGGATATTGGTTCGGACAATACGCGATCACGATGCTGGACATCAACACGCCGCTGAACGCCGTAAAGTGCTGGGAACCAGGAGAGCCATGCCCGTACAAGTCACCGTCCGAACTGATGCGCACGGAGTCAAATCCCTTCGACCCCTCTGGAGCATTCATGGTAAACAACCGTTCGGGAGAAGGCTTCGAACGGTCGAAGTAACGAACCATTTCTTCCGCGGAGACGGTGACCTCGTTCATATTCGCATCGAGGGCACGCACGCTCCAGCGCGGATGGGTTATGCCGCTCGTGCCTGCGATAAGATTTGGCCGTTTGAAGGCGAAGCGGCAAATGCGTTTTGAGAACTTCATGGTGAACGTAATCGGGCCGTTAACCTTCGTCTGGGTTAGGACATTGGGGCCTTCTTTAGGACTGCCGAAGGCTTGGCCGTCATATTTATGTCCGGCATTCATAAATTCAATAGACGTTCCCGGCGTGATGTCCTTGACGGAGATTTCCGCGGCTTCAAGCACGTCGAGAGCGCTCACATCTCCTTTGGACGCGTCGGACTTGTTGATGTTAAGATGAATCTTAACACCGGCGGCGTCGGAAAAGGCGTCTTCCGCATATCGGTGATAGTCCATAAACATCGCGAAATCGGCGGCCAATAGGTTCGCGGCCAATAGAGGCGTCGCCAGCGTGAACGCGGACGTCAATATCTGTTTTCTCATGATCTCAGGATAGCCGCGCTGCAGGGGCAAAACAGGTGTCTTTGGGCCCAGATGCCGGGGGACCGAAAGACCTATGTCTTAGACCATATAGAACTATTCCCGGAACCAGTCCTATATGGTTTAAGACATATCGGCGGCAATACCGCCGTAACACCGTTTCCCTATATTACTGGGATCATGGGCATGGAACAGTGGGACGAGAGCGCCCTGCGCGAGATCAATAGCCTCGACGCCGCGCGCCTAGCTATCCGGGGAGCGCTGGCGACGATCCGCGATCTCCAGGATCAGAACACCAACCTTAAAGCCCAGGTGCAAGATGAGGGGGCCAAACGCCGCCTCCTCGAGACGCGCCTGGCCGACATGGACGCCCGCCTGGCCCAATGGCAGGAGCAGGCCGCGAAGTGGGAGTCCGAGCGGGTTCATCGCGAGCAGGCCATGGAGCACTGGAAGGCCGAGGCCCGCGTCGAGGTGCGAGAGGAGGAGCGTACTCGCGTCGAGGCCGACCGGCGCCAGACCGAGGAGACGCTCGCGCGCCTGCGCATGGACCTCGGCGGCATGCTCAAGGTCCAAAAAAATAAGGAGGAAGCCTGGGTCGAGCTGCGCGGCCAACTGGACGTCCGCGACGCCGAGATCATGGGCCTGCGCCGCGAGAAGCAGGACATCCTGTCCAAGGTCAAGCTCGACGCCGAGATGATGGAGCAGCTCAGATCCGGCCGCGACCGCGAGATAGGCGACGCGTCGCGCGCCAGAGAGCAGGAGCTCCTGGACAAGAACCGCGAGATCGCATCGCTCGGCCGCGAGCTCTCCGACAGCAAGCGGACCTTGGCCGCGATCGCGCAGGACCGCGAGCTGGCCGTCAAGGCCCACGAAGAGAAGCTGGTTAAGGCCTTCCAGCTCAAGGAGCAGGACTTAGTCGAGCGCTATCAAAAGCGCGAGGCCGAACTCCAGGCCCGATGGTCTGAGCTCGAGAGCGGACTGTGGCACAAGACCAAGGAGTCGCGAGCCAAGCTCGACGAGGCGGTGCAGAAGCAATTTGAAGAGCGCGCGCGGCAGATCGCCGATCGCGCCAAGGAAGTCGAGGATCTGCTTGCCCGGCGCAAACGCGAGCTCGACGAGGCGCATCAGAAGCGCTGCGCGGAAGCCGAGGCCCATTACGCGGCCGACGAGCGCCGCTTGCTCGACTCTTGGGCCGAGAAGGAGAAGAGTCTTCTCGGTAAGATCGACGCCGAGCTCAACGCCGAGCGCGGCGTGCTCCAAGCCACGTGGGCCGAGCGTAGCAAGGCTCTCGACGCCGAGCAGTCCGAGCGCTTGCGCCAGATCCAGGCCAAGATCGAGGAGATCGAGGGCGAGGCGCGCCGCGTCAAGTCGCGCCTGATGGAAGAAGCCGCCCGCAAGGACGCAGAGCGCGTCCGCGCCCAGGACGACTTCACCATGCACAAGGCGGCCGAGCTCGAGAAGACGCTGCAGGAGCGTCTCGTCGATCTCGCCGAGCGCGGCCGGGCGATCGAGGACGAGTCGCGGCGCCGCGAGGAAGCCCGCCAGAACGATTTTCAGACCCGCATCACCGCGCTCGAGGCCGAGCACGAGCTGCGCCGCGCCGAGCTTCTTGAAGAGCACCGCATGACCGTCCAGGCGGAGACGCTTTCTCTTGCCGCGCAGTTCGAGCAGCGCCAGCACGCTCTCGACGAGGACTTCCGCGTCAAGGTGGCCGAGCAGGAGAACGTGGGCAAAGCCATGGCCGCCCAGCATCAATCCTGGAAGGAATCGGTGCGCGAGGAGTACCTGCGCAAGGAAAAGGATCTAGACGCCCGCTGGTCAGCGCGCGAGGCCGAGTTCACTATCCGCTACGAGACCGCCCGCGAGGACCAGCGCCGCGCCTTCGCCGCCGAGTCCGCTCAGATCAAGGGTCTGCTCGAGGAGGCCGCTCTCGGCCGCGAAAAGAACCAGCGCGCCGAATTCGATCGGCGCGAGGCAGAAATGCGCTCGCGCCACGCCCGTGAGTTGAGCTCGCTTCAGGCGGCGCACGAGACGAGACTGTCCAATTTGCGCATGGCCCACGATGAATCCTTGCGCATGACGCGGGAAAAGGCGTTCGAGGACCTCGCGCGCGAGCGCTCGGGCCTTCAGAACGACCTCACCCAGCTTCAGGAGCGCCTGGCCGCGACTCAGGCCGAGAGCGACCGCGCGCGCATAACCGACGCCTCTCGGGCTAAGGACCTGGAGTCGCGCCTGTCCGTCCTCGAGGAAGATCGCCGCTCCCTGTCCGTTGCCCTGGCCGCCATCGAGAAGGACGCCTCACGCCTGCGCACCGCCCTCGCCGAACGCGATCGCATGCGCGAAGTCGAGCGCGCGCGCCTGACCGAGGAGGCCAAGCTCTCCGCCACTGCCGAGCTAGCCCGCAATCTCGAGGAAGCCGAGCGCGACCGCGCGCGGGCCCTCGAAGAGCGCCGCGTCGAGCTCGAGAAAGCCCACGCCTCCCGCCGCCGCTCCTTGGAAGAGTCCCTCTCCGAGCGTGCCCGCGCCCTAGACGTCAAGGAACAGCGCCTCGAGGAAGAGCTGTCTCAACGCATCGAAGAATACAAAGCCGCCAGCGCCAAGCGCGACAAGCCTTCCGCTCAGTAATCACCGCAGCTCCCGGCCTCGATGTCTGGATAAAAAATCCTATTGACGAGTCCCTGGACCCGGGGTTATACTGCCCCGTCGGCCGAAAGCCGAGACGCCGAGACGCAAAAATTTACGGAGGGAAATAACATGGCTAACAATGATTCTGGATTTGGCGGGGCGCTGCTGTTCGTGACGGGCGCGATCGCGGGCGCGACGCTGGGCGTACTGTTCGCGCCTCGCTCGGGGACCGAGACGCGCGAGCAGCTCGGGGACTGGATCAAGGAGCGGCGCGAGAAGGGCGAGGACCTGCTCAGCAAGGTGAAGGAAGAGTCTTACGCCAAAAAGGAGGCCATCGTGGCCGCCGCAAAGGCCGCCAAGCAGGCCTACGGGGAGACGAACACCAAGCACCACGACGGCGTTCACTCTTAAGTCGGCGCGTCGTTCTCAAAACGAGGGCTTCCCGAATCCGGGGGCCCTCGTTATTTTTGGGGGCGGGATTTGCGCACCACGCCCGCCTTCTCGACGAAGCGCAGGTAGGGGGTGCCGCCGACGCTGGCGCCGCCGTCGACTACGAGCGTCTCGCCGGCGACGTAGCGCGTCTCGGGGGCGCACAAAAACAGCACCGCGCCGACCACGTCGGCCTCGGTGCCGAAGCGCCGGCCGGGCACGCCGTCGAGCAGCATCTCTCGCATCCACTCCTCGGGCCACAGGCGTTCGCGCGACTGAGGGGTATCGATGAGGCCCGGGCACACGGCATTGACGCGGACGCCGCGTCCGGCCCACTCCACGCCCAGGGTCTTCGTCAAAGCCTGAACCCCGGCCTTGGCCGCGGCGGAAGGCAGAAAGCCAGGCGCGCCGGTCCAGGCGTAAGAGGCCAGCAGATTGACGATGGCACCGTCGTTTCGCGAGAGCATGCGGCGGCCCGCCTCGATGGAGCAGTTGAAGGTCCCATGAAGGACGATATCGACTACCTTGCGAAAGCGCACCGAGGTCAGCATTTCGCTCGGCCGCACGAAATTAGCGGCGGCGCTATTCACGAGAATGGAGACAGGACCCAGATCCTTCTCCACCCGGTCAAACAGCGCGGCCACGGCTTTGGGATCTGACACGTCCGTCGCGACGGCCAGCGCCTTGCGGCCCGTGGCCTTGGATATCTCCGCGGCGGCGGCGGACAGACGCTCCTCGTCCCGCGAGGCCAGCGCCACGTCGGCGCCGTGCGCGGCCATAGCCGCGGCCACGGCCTTGCCCAGTCCGCTTCCGCCCCCGGTCACGACGGCTACTTTGCCGGCCAGCAGATCCTTCGTGTAGGTCAAGCGTCCTCCCAACGAGGGCGACGCTTGGCGCGCATCGCCTCCATGCCCTCGCGCGCCTCGGGGGCCGCGATCAAGGTCCTAAACTCCAAAAGAGATCGCTGCCATAGGACATCGTCGAGAAACGGCGCGTTGAGCCCGCGTTTGATCGCGGCGAAGGTCGCGGGCGCGGATTTGGCCAGACGTTTGGCCAGCGCCAGGGAACGCCCGATCACCTCGGCCTCCGGAAGGAGCTCGTCGACTAAGCCAGCGGCCAAGGCCTCCTCGGAGCGCAAAGTCTTGCCGCGCAAGACCATGTCCTTGACCGCGCGCGGATCGAGCGCCAAGGCCGAAAGTCGCGAGACGAGCGCGGGCGTGGGCGTCAGTCCAAGCCGTATCTCCGACAAGGCGATCTTGCCCGACTCAGAAGACATCACGCGCCAGTCGCACGCCATGGCCAGTATCCAGCCGCCCAAGATCGCGGCTCCGCTGAGCGCGCCGACAAGAGGCTTGGGCGTTTCGAGCAGAGCGCGGTAGGCCGCCAGCAAGGCCTCGAACGTCTCCGCGCGGCGCTGTTCGGGCTGGGAAAGGATCTCGTCCATGTCGAGGCCGCTTGAAAAATAGCGCGGCAGGCCTGAGGCCAGCACCAGCGCGCGCACGCGCGAGTCCCCCGAGGCGCGCAGGACTTCCTCCCGCAGGGACTTAAGCGAAGCCAGCCCCAGCGTATTGCCCGGAGGGTTGGTCAACGTCAAGACGCGGACCGCGCCCTCATCGCGCGCCGCGAACACGCCGCTCAACTTTCTCTCCGGGAAAGCCGCAGCGTTTTAAGAAGATGCTCAAAAGCGGCCAAGTGGACCCCGTAGGCCTCCGCCGGCGCGCTGTAGACGATCGTGTAATAATTGTCTTGCGCGAGCGGCACGTAGGCGGTCTTGGACTCGCCCGCGACGAAGGTCAGGCGCGACGCGATGCCGGCGATGGTCACCGAGCCGCCGTCCTTGGCGTCCTGCCAGTCCTTGTCCTTGGCCAGCGCGCCTTCGAGATCGATATAGGCCGGCTGCGCGTGTTCGATCTTGGTGATGGTGATCATCACGGGCTTGCCCGCCGCCGCGCTGTCCAGGGTAAAAGAGATGGTGGGCACGTCTTCTTTCCAGCCGTCGCGCGGTTCAAAGCCGCGCGGATACTCAAATGACATCTCGCCGCCGAGCTTGTAGCTTCGGTAGAGGTCGTCGCGCAGGCAACGATAGGGCTGCAGCCCGCGCGAGGCGACGGCGTGCGTTCCGATGGGGCATTTGGGCGCGGATGAAAAACCTTTAAGGCCGCTCGCGGCCTCGATCGTTTGTTTTGGAACCGTCTCGTCCGCGCGGGAAGCGGAGAGGACGAGGCCGGCGATCATAATTAGAGCCTTCAAGAGCTTCTCTGCTCAATGAGTTCCTCGAGATGAACGGCGAGCTCGGGATTGTATTCGAGCACATAACTTAGGTCCTCGTTGACCAGCCGGAAAGCCCGAGTGCTCATGAGCGCGACGACGGAGGCTGTGCGCGTGCCGTCGCGCAGAAGGGCGATCTCGCCCAATACGGCCTCCGGGCCCAACTCGTTAACCTGCCTGGAAGCCGCCCCCATGTTCTTGGTCACGGTCACTCGGCCCTCCAACAGCACGAAAAGATCGCGGCCCTTCTCGCCTTGTTGTATGAGAAAAGCGCCCGGCTCGTAGACGCACACTCCGCTGCGCGCGAAGAGCTTGCCGCACAGTTGGCCGTTGAACTCGGGCAGAAAATCTTCAAGACGCAAGGCCCGCGCGATGATCAGCGCGTCGTCGTCGCCGGCGGGAACGCGAGGGGGAGACGTGGAAGCCATGCTTACCGGGAGAGGTAATCGGGGTTGCGCATGTGCTCAGTGGCGACGTCTTTGGTGATCAAGCCCTTCTGATAAAGGTTCCGGATAAAGGAGTCCTTGGAGACCATGCCCACCGAGTTCCCAGACTGGATGACGTCGTTGATGGCGTCGAGCTTGTTCTCGCGGATCAATTGGCGGACGGCCGGGGTCGCGATGAGGATCTCGCAGGCGAGGACCTGTCCCTTGCCGTCGGCGCGAGGCAGAAGCTCCTGCGAAATCACCGCTTCCAGCGTCATCGCCAGCTGTTCGCGCAAACCGTCCTGATCGGTGTGCGGCACGGCGGTCAGGATGCGCTGGGCGGTCTTCGAGGCGTCGCGCGTGTGTAAAGTGGTCATGACGAGATGGCCGGTTTCGGCGGCCAGCAGCGCCGCGCGGATGGACTGCTGGTCGCGCATCTCGCCGATGCAAAGGATGTCGGGGTCCTGGCGCAGGGCGTCGAGGATGCCGATGTCGAAAGTCGGGGTGTCGATGCCGACTTCGCGCTGGACGAAGATCGAGCGGCTGGGCTTGAACAGCGTCTCGATGGGATCTTCGATCGTGATAATCTTACCCGGGCGGCCGGTCTGATTGACCCACTCGAGCATGGCGGCCATCGTCGTGCTCTTGCCCGAGCCCGTGGCCCCGGTGACGAAAATGATGCCTGACTTCTTGTGCGCCAGGGTGCTCACGATCGTGGGCAAACCCAGCGAAGACAGCGGATAGGTCTTGGTCGGGATCACCCGGATCGTAGCGCCCGCGGTGCCCGTCGCCATGTAGAGGTTGAAGCGAAAGCGCCCGACGTTATCGATGGAGTGGGAGAAGTTCACACGCATCTCGGCCTTGAACATGTCCCGCTGACTGTCCAGCAGATAGGGATCGATTATGTTGTGAATAATCTCGGAGGTCATCGCCGGGTAGGGCAGCGCGCCGATCTCACCCGAGATGCGGGCGATCGGCGGAATGCCGTGAATCAAATGGAGGTCGGAGCCTCCGCGCGAAACGACGTCCGCCAGCAAGGTCGAAAGGTCGATCTCATCAGACATACCGGGAGGATATAAGGGAAGGCAAAAAAAATCAAGCCCAAAATGATTAATTGCGAATACGGGGGGGACGACCCGCTTTGACCAAGGGCGCCGGCCATTTTGCTATACTGTCGCCGATCCGGGCTAGCTCAACGGTGGAGCAGGCCGCTGTTAACGGCAAGGTTCTAGGTTCGAGTCCTAGGCCCGGAGCCAGTTTGATGAAAGGTGCCCTTCGGCTAGTTCAGCGAAGGGCGTTTTCATTTGATACTCGACGTTTTTTCCCGTCAGCCGCAAGTTCGAGCAAACGCAATTGACGATGAGGCGCTTCTGCTCGACGGTCCCAAGTTTGTATAGCGGTGCAATATCTTTCGCGAGTTCGAGCACTTTGCGCACGTTGGGCAGGAAGGCGCTCGGGCTTTCATCCGCCTGCTGGCGCACGGCTTCCTGGAGGCGGACCTTCTCGGCGGACATTCGTTTCTGTTGATCGGACCAGAATCCCTCTTCGATCTTCCCGTCGAGCTTATCGTTGTACGCCTGAGCCATGCGATGATCCAGCTTCGAGAGTTGGCCCTGTAGGACCGCGCGCTGCGTCTCTGCCGCGCCCTGGGCGGCGCTGGCATCCTTCGCCATCTCGTTCATGATGAAAGTCGCCATCTCCTCGCTGATGTGGACGCGCTCGAGCACGGCCGCCACCTGCTCCTCAATCGTGGCGAGGGGGACAAACTCTGCGCCGGGGCAGGCACGCACCCGCACGCCCGCGATGACTGATGAGCGCGTCCCCGTGCAGTGGCCGTAAATGAAGCGCCCCTTCTGAATCTCGAAGACAATGGCGCGGTCCTCGGGGCAGAGGCCGCACCGGATCATGCCCGCGAAGGTGAACGAGTGCTTCCGCTGCCGGCGTCGATGCTTTCGATCGAGCCCGTCCACCGCAGCCTGATGCAGATCCCACGGCACGATGGACTCATGGACAGCCTGGACCCAATGCCCGCTGCCCTTGGGCCATTCGAACCGCCCGCTGTAGATCGGGTTGCGGATAACGCGATCGACGATGGTGCGCTGAAGGCGCCGGCCATGGGGCCTGCATCCCTCGTCCGTCACGATGTCCACAATAACGTCGAGCGAGTGCTGAGTCTGCGCCGACAATTCCTTGATGCGCCGGACCCATCGGGTCCAGCTTGCTCTAGTGCGTCGGCATCGGATAGCACGATGCCGTAACGCTGCAAAAACAGCTTCTTAAACTCCTGGACGGCCTCTGGTGACGGGATATTTCCTCCAAACACTATTCACCCAATCGCGTGCCGTCGAGATTCGAATTCCCTGAGATTAGAGGGCAAGATCGCGGCATTCGGGTGCCAGGGATCTTGCGCGGCGCTGTTCTTCGTTGAAAGAGTCATTCTGACCTACGCTGCGCCATGCGTGTGCCCGTACAAACGAAGCACGAGCCCGTAAGAGGCGTGCAGGAGCGGGATCTGCTGAAGCAGCGGCTTCCGCATCCTGGCTCCCTGCTAGCGCCATTAGAGTGTCGAATAGAGCCTGTCGCCGCTGAGTCTCTAGGCGGGGGGCGTCGTATTCGATATGCGGCAGATCATCGACATTGAGTGGTGCGCCGACGGCGAAATCAGTCAAGGTCTTATCGGACATAATTTTCAGGCTTCCAACGCAGTCGGGGCGATCCCAGCCTACCACGCGCATCCCTGGATAACGCTCATCATGAGTCCGATCTCTTTGACCCAAGGTTCCTTTGCACCGTTACGTCCTACGAGTGCCAGGGCCCTCCGGACACAGCAACGATTACTTTTACGCGGATGAATGCGTAGTTCAGTGACCGGGCGTCGTTTCTACCGACCCGTCGCCTCGGCCGCAGATTTCTCGAGCACTTGGACTCCTCGCCCTTAAGACTTTTCCATAACGCCTTCGATTCCTGATCCAGGAAGCGCATCTGCGCGCCGTTCTTTTTCGAGGGCTCGAGCTTGAGTTGGGTGATCTGCTCCTTCTTTTCCGCCCGCTATCCCTTGACCGCGGCGCATTCCCCTTCTATACTTTATGAAAGACTTTATGTAAACTTTATCCAGATGTACGCCCCGGAATTCAAAGCCGCCCCGCGCGTCTATACGCTCCTCGAGGACATCGCCCGGGTCCGAGAGCAGCTGCGCTCCTCCCTGGTCAAAGCACCTTGGGTGCCGTCCCTGGTCAAGGACGCCATGGCGCGGGCCGCATGGGGCTCCACGGCCATCGAAGGCTGCACGCTCTCACTGGAGGCGGTCAAAGGACTCATGGAGGGGAAGGAGGCCGACGGCTACCCGGACCGTCATGTGCGCATGGCGCGGAACTATCTGGCCGCGCTCACATGGATGCAGAAGCGGGAAAAAGACGCAACGCTATCCGAGAAGGACGTCCTGCATCTGCACCGGATGCTCTCAGAGGAGGCGGTCGACGAAGGCCCGGTCGGCGCCTACCGGAAGGTCGACGTCCGGGCCGGTCTGCATGTCGGCTTTCCGTGGCGGAAGGTTCCTGGGCAGACCCGAGATCTGCTTGACTGGCTCAACGGCCCCGGCAGAAAACTTCCGGCGGTGTTTTCCTCGGCGATCCTACATCTGCGTTTCGCCGAGATCCATCCATTCCGCGACGGCAACGGCCGCGCGGCCCGTGCCCTGGCGACTTGGGAGTTGTATCGCAAGGGGTTCGATACCCTTCATGTTTTTGCGCTCGACGAGGTCCTCCTGGAAAACCGCGCGCTCTATATCAAGAGGCTCCAGCGCGTCCAAGGCGAGGGCGAGGACCTGGGAGGGTGGCTCGAATTCATAGCTGAGGCCGTCCTTGAGACACTGGAACGCGTCCAGGGCCGCATTCTAGCGCTGGGTAAACTCGGTGAGAGCCAACTCTCCCTGACCCTTCGTCAGGAGAGCCTCGTACGGATTCTCAGAGAGCGCGGCGCGTTGGCTATCCGGGACATCGCCAGGAGCCTTCGGGTGACGGCGCCCGGCGCTCACTACGCCCTCAAGCCCCTGCTCAAGCATGGCATAGTCAAGAAAGTGGGGGCGCACAAGACGACCCGCTACGTTCTTCCATGAGTCGAAAAGCTCTCATTTGAGCGGCCGGAGCCAGCGACGAAATCCGTCTCAGGCCGTGTTCCGTCACACGCTCCCGGCCTACCCTCGGCGGCAAGGCGGCGATGGCAGAGCGGACGGCCGGAGAGAGTTTGAGGAGGTTGAGCATCTGACAAAGCCTCGGTGGTGTCATGCCGAGCCTGGGAGCCAGTTTTCTAAGGCTTAAACCCGGTTCGAAGTCCAACAGTTTCTGATACTGAACGGCCAGTCTTAGAAGCGCCAGAATCCGGGGAGTATGCCGTTTTTGCGTATTTTTTCTGGTTTGATGCGTTCTGCCGTCGGCTACTTGAAAAAACCCTGAACAAAATAAAAGAGGCCGAAAATCCCGAAGGCCATCGACACCAGCCAAAACCACCACTTGTGCGTCAGCGCGGCGATCGCCGCGATTCCGATCGCGACCTGAAATAAGGTCACGGCGGCCGCGAAAGTCTCATGAGCTAGGAGGTGAAGGTGCGACGAAGTCGCCAATTCTTTTGCCTCGTCTGCAATCTTCGTTTGCTCTGCCTCATACTTGTCCAATTTTTCCTGGTCCGCAAGAACGGCCGGCTGCTTCAGCGTCCGGCGGAAATCGATCTTGGAGGACAGCACCGCGGCCTTGATGCCTTTCGCCTGATAGTAGGCCCACGCGTCCGACGCTTTCATCTGCTCGATCATTGCCTCATTCGCGTGATGTCCGGACTTCAGCGCTGAAACGGCGGCCAGCACAGCCAGCAGCGCCGATGTCAGCGCGACGCCCATGATCCAGCTTTGTGCGGCGCCGTGGGTATGGTGGTGGATTTCTTCCTGGAGGTGCTCAATAGGGATTTCGGTTTCTTCCATGCGCATATTTTAGCCAAAAATATGCCCTATGGTCCTATCAACGGTCGAGAGAACGAAATGGATGCTGCATGAGGTGCGGGTAGACGCGGCAATCACATTCGACAAAATGCTAAAGCGCAGCTCGCCGCTACCGCTCGATCCATGAGCCTCGCTCTTCGTCGGAGCGAGCTTGCGTTTTCAGCAGCGAAATTATTCGGAGCGCGCCGAATCAGCCGCCGCTTCGAGCTGATCAAGAACGACGCGATTGAGATCCCGGACTTTCTGGCCGGCCGCCGCCGCCAGCGCCCGACAGAGATCGCGGCGCTTCGATTCCTCGCTCTTGAGCTGGGTCCACAAGACCCGCGATTCCTGATCGAGACTGCGCGCCTTCGCGTCGTTTTTCTTGGCGGACTCGAGCTTGAGCTGGGTGATCTGGGCTTCTTTTTCGGCGATCTGCTTCTTAAGGCCGCCGACTTTGCTCTCTGAGGCGTCCATCTTTCCGGATGCGACCCGCAGCCAGATGAGTAAACTGTCGTGAGCCTGTATATAGGAATCCGCCACCGGCTTTAGCTTGCCTGCGCAGGCATTCAGAGGCGATTCAACGGACTTCGACTCGGGGGCGGCGACCAGGGCCCTTTCCTTAGACGGCACGGGCTGCAAGCCGGCGTCGGCGGGTTTCTCGTCGCCCTTGGTCTCCAGCTTACCCACGCGCTTAGAATCCGGCTTGACCTCGGACTTAACCTCGGTGTTCGACTCGGAAATATTTTCGGGCTTCGATTCCGCCTTGATATCCGGCTTAGTCTCCGGCGTCGACGGAGCCTTGGAGGGGGTTTCCGCCGCGGGCGGCGAAGCCGTGTCGGCCGGGAGCCCTGCGCCGTCGGCGGCATGGGCGGACGCGGCGAAAACGATCGAAGCGGCGATTAAAAAGACAAAGCGTCTATTCATGGGATATTCTCCAGTAGGGATCATCCCATAGATATAACAAAGTCGGAGACGCGGCGCTATCGGTTACAGTTCGCCCACATCAACTCCTCACCTGTGGGCGTCTCGACTTGACCGGAGGCCTCTGCCGTGAGAAACAACTCGAAGTGGCGCTGCGGCGTCACTGTCTTCAGGCGGCCGGTCAGATCATTGTCGACGGTCAGCGCGCCTATGTTCTGAGGGATGGCTGTCTTGTCCGTGCGTATCCACACGACATAGGTCGAGGCCGGAGGCGTCAGCCGCTCGGGATTGGCCAAGTGCTTGACCTTTAAATCCACGCTCGTATTGTCGTTGGCGGCTTTGCCGCAGTCAAGATGTCCCTCGGCAGCCGGGATCGTCGAGCTCGCCGAGAGCTTCTGGGCTCCCGTGCATCCGGAGAGAACGGCCGCGAGTGCTAGCAAGGCGATAGATCCTATCTCAATTTTCATAGTGCCTCCCACTAGCCGCGACTTTACGGAATAAGCGGTGGCGCGAGCCATAGCATGGAGGTCAAGTTTACGTGACAAGCGGCGCCAAGCAATTCGTTACAGATCCGTGACCCGGCCGCTCTTGAGTTATCGTGGCGTCGTCTTATAATTAAGCGAGAAGATCATGGGAGGTGGATTATGAGAGAGCTAGAATATCCGTCCTATCCGTCGGCGCCGGGACCGCGTCTTCACTGGTCGGCGATCATCGCCGGCGCCGTGGTGACGCTCACGGTGATGACGTGTCTGAGTTTCCTCGGAATCGGCATAGGTTTCTTGGCCGCGCCCACGGCGGACAGCGCCAAAGGCTTGGCCATGGGCATGGGCATCGGAGGCTCTTTGTATATGCTGATCGCCGGTGTCGTTTCTTTCTACGTCGGCGGCTGGTTCGCAAGCCGCTTGTCCGAATGCGGGCGCCCGTCCGATGGAGCGATGTTCGGCCTCGTGACATGGGGAACGGCGACGCTCGTGGCGGCACTGGTGTTCACGGCGGCGTTGAGCAGCCTATTCGGCTCGATCGCGGGCGCGGCCGGGACGGCGGCGTCGGGAGCGGCGCAGGGAGCCGGCATAGCGGCTCAACGAAACGATCGCGCCATCGAGGATCGCCTCGGGACGGCCGGTCGTGAACTGAAAAATCAGACGGCCAGGGTGGACCGCGGAGACGTCGTGCAAACCGCCGAAACGGCGAGCAAGGCGGCGGGAGGCTTCGGGCTGTTCGCGGCGATTACGCTTCTGCTTGAAGGAGTGGCCGCGGCCATTGGCGGTCGGATGGGAGCCAGGCTGTACCTGCCGGTGCCGGTCAGCCAGTACCGGGAGTTGCGGCGCGAGACGGTGACGGCCGGCCGTTAAACGGATGGGAAAGGGGCGGCCGAATTTGGCCGCCCCTTTTACCGTAGGGGGCCCGAATTTAGTTTGGGGTAATGTTGACGGACATTTTCAACACATACTTATTGTCCGCACAAACTGTACCGGCTTCTGATGGGTCAACTTGGCAATTGGCTTTCATACTGAGCTTGTTAGTGGAGAATAAGCTTAGATTTTTGTTCATAAGCCCTTGCTCCTTAAGGCAGTGCCACTCGTCGCTAAAGCAGATACCGGCGCTTTTGTAAGTCTGACTCAGCTGCGTCAGAAGCTTCATATTTTCCTGCTGCAACCTGATAATTTGCATCTGAGCTTTTTCGAGTTCGGTCAGTTGAACCGACTGGGCAAAAACGACCCCGGAACTCATCAAACCGGTGAGCACTAAAAATGCGAGCTTTTTCATCTTCGTTCTCCTAATGATTAGATAACTCAGTGACGCTTTTATTGTATCAGCGATGTCATTTTAGTCATAGGACTTTGGATTCATATTCATAAAATCAATGGGCCTATCGGCGGTAGGCCCGCTTTGCTAGAATCCATTAGATGAAAGCGTTTGTTTTCGCCTTAACCGTCGCCGTCGTATTTTGCGCTTGCGAAAGCGACGGCGTCGCCTCGAAGCTGCCCGACGTGCGCCTGTCCACCCTCGGCGGCCCCCTGGGGCCTTCGTTGGCGAGCTGCAGCACCGAGAAGTGCCTGACTGTCGTCGTCGCTCCTTGGTGCGGCGTCTGCCACTCCGTGGCGCCTGAAATCGTGCGCCTACGCCGCCACCTGGACTCCGCCGGAATCTCCAGCCGCGTAGTCGTGGGCTTAGCGGAGCTCCCGCAAATCAAGGAATTCGCCGCAGTGTTCGGCTCCGACGCCCTTCTCGATCCCGACCGAGTCATGCCCGCGCGCGGCGTCCCGCTTTTTCTCGTCACCAACCGCAAAGGCGAAATCATCAAGCGCCTGGACGGCTTTCCCAGCGGCACGTCTTCTCCGGAGCAGCTGGCCGGGCAATTCGGGCTGCCTTGAACAGGAGATTGACATGATTATCGGAGTTCCCAAGGAGATCAAGAATCGCGAGCACCGCGTCGGCCTGGTGCCCGGCGGAGCGCGCGCCCTCGTCAAGGATGGCCACAAGGTCATGATCGAGAAAAGCGCGGGCCTGGGGTCGGGCATCACCGATGACGAGTATAAGGCCGCCGGCGCGGTGATCGTCGACAAGAAGCGCCTCTTCGCCGACGCTGAGATGATCATCAAGGTCAAGGAGCCCCTGGAAGAGGAATACTCCCTGTTCCACCAGGACCAAATTCTCTATACCTATCTGCACCTGGCTCCGGCCCCGGCGCTGACCAAGGCGCTGATCAAGGCCAAGATCAAGGCCGTCGCCTATGAGACGATCCAGCTCAAGGACGGAAGTCTGCCGCTGCTGACTCCTATGAGCGAGGTCGCCGGCAAAATGGCCGTCCAGCTCGGCGCCCAATTCTTAGAGAAGCACCACGGCGGGCGCGGCGTGCTCCTGGGCGGCGTGCCCGGCGTGAACCGCGGCGTGGTCACCATCATCGGCGGCGGCGTCGTCGGCATCAACGCCGCCAAAATCGCGATCGGCATGGGCGCGCGCGTCAACATCCTCGATGTCTCCGCCCAGCGCCTGGCCTACCTCGATGACGTGTTCGGCAACTCGGTCAGCACTCTCATGAGCCACGACGAGAACATCCACAACTGCGTCGTCGGCTCCGACCTGCTCATCGGCGCGGTGCTCATCCCCGGGGCCAGGGCGCCCTCGCTCGTCACGGAGGATATGGTCAAGAAGATGAAGCCCGGGTCGGTCATCGTCGACGTCGCCGTCGACCAAGGCGGCTGTGTCGAGACCGCGGAGCCCACCTCCCACGACAAGCCCGTCATGGTCAAGCACGGCGTCCTGCATTATGCCGTCCCCAACATACCCGGCGCGGTCAGCCACACCTCGACCTACGCCTTGACCAACGTCACCCTCAAGTACGCCCGCGATCTGGCCCGTCACGGCCTCGAGGAAGCGGTCCGCCGCGATCCTGCCCTACTCAAGGGCGTTAATTGCTACCGCGGCAAAGTCACCCACGGCGCCGTCGCTCAGTCCATCGGCGAAAAGCCCATCGAGCTCGCCACCCTGGTCTAACGGATCGGCGCGAGGTGGAAGTCCGTGACGAACTGGCTTTTATCGTAAGGCTGCAGTGACGCGGGCTCGGCCGCGGTCTTAGCCAGGTCCTTCGCCAATTCCGAGCGGCTTTCGGCGGCCATCTCCGCGACGCCCTCGGTGGCGGGGTTGAGGTAGTTTATCGCGTAGCCGGATTTGCCGATCGCCACTTGATAACCGCGGCCGGACAGCGGGGGCAAAACGATCCGATATCGGCCCCGGGCGTCGGTCGCGCAATGTTCCCGGCCATGGCCGACGGGGTCGGTAAAAGTCATCGCGCATCCCGGCAGCGGCTTGAGCGTCAATAGATCGTAGACGACGCCGCGCAGATGCCACCCGCGGGCGGCGGCTTCTTCAGGCTCCTCGGTTTCGGCGGCGATTGCCCTAGCGGCAGAGAGAGGCTCGGCCACCGGCCCAGGGGCCGATTTGGAGCTTAAAGCAAGCTCGCTATTGATGGTCTTCATGAGGACGCTCTCGGGGTTGCTCACAGCCAGGTCCCAAAGGGAGGATGCCATCGTCCAGACGGCACCGCCCAGCGCCGCGAGGAAAAGCATGGGCAGGACCACCCCGCGAAAACCGTCGGTCTTGAAGAACTTTTTATGGGGAGCCGCTTCGATGAAGGAGGCGGGGCAGTTCGGACAATTCTCCCAGTCGGGCTCGAGCTTGGAGCCGCAGTCGGGACACTTCTTGGGTGCGCCTATAATTCCACCCAGTGCACGCGCCGGATGCCCTCAAGACGCGTGAGCTCGCCGCGCACGGCGGAGGACGCGGCCTCATCGACGGTCAAGACCATGACCGCCTCGTCGTGCGCGCCGCGCCGGCCGACGCGCATGTCCGCGATGTTGACGCCGGCCTTGCCCAAGAGCGTGCCCACCCGGCCGATCACGCCCGGCGCGTCGGTGTTGGCGATCACGATCATCTTGCCCAACGGCCTCACGTCCACGCGCAGGCCGCCCAGCTTCAAGATGCGCGGCTCGCCCGGGGCGAGCATTGTCGCGGAAGCCGAGACGGGCCCCTTGTCGGTGGCCGCGGTCAGCGTCAAGAGCCGGCGCACGCCCTCGCTGCAGCGCGGATCGACGCTTTCGCCCACGCGGATGCCGCGGTCGGCGGCCACGGCGGGCGCGGAGATCCAGCTCACGGTGGGCCCGAGGATAGGCGTCAAAAAGCCCTTGAGCGCGGCGACGGAAAGAGGACGGCGCTCCGTCGACTTGAACTCGCCTTCGAAAGTGCAGATGAACTCGCTCACTCCGCCCTCGAGCGTCTGCGCCAGGAAGCGTCCCAGCGCCTCGGCCAGCGGCAGCCACTCGCCAAGTGCTGCGATCGTGTCCGGATCGAAGCCGGGAAGATTAAGCGCGTTGGGCGCGATGCCGCGATCGTGAAAATCCAAGACGGCCTGCGCCAGCTCGGTGGCCACGCGGCTCTGGGCCTCGCCCGTCGAGGCGCCGAGGTGGGGGGTGAGGATTAGGTTTGGAGCCGCGCGCAGAGGACTGTCGGCGGGCAGGGGCTCGGCGGAGAACACGTCGAGAGCGGCCGCGGCGACGGTGCCGTCCTTGAGTGCTGCCGCCAACGCCGCGTCGTCGATGAGCTCGCCGCGCGCGCAGTTGACGAGCCGCAGCCCTTTTTTCGCCATGTGCAGAGCGTCCACGGAGATCATGCCGTTGGTCTTCTCGCCGCCCGGCACGTGGAGGGTGAGGAAATCCGAGCAGGAGAGCAGCTCGAGCAGCGGCATCGGGGTCACGCCCAATTCCTTCGCCTGGGCGTCGGTGATGAACGGATCAAAACCCACGATCTTCATGCCGAAGGACTGCGCGCGCTTGGCGACCTCGCGGCCGATGCGGCCTAGGCCGACGACGCCGAGCGTCTTGCCGAACAGCTCCACGCCCATGAATTTGCCGCGCTCCCATTTGCCGGCCTTGACGGAGGCGTCGGCCTGGGGCACGTGCCTCGCCAAGGAGAGCATCAGCGCCATCGCGTGCTCGGCCGCGGCGAGGGTGTTGGCCGCGGGCGCGTTGACTACCGCGATGCCCCGGCGCGTGGCCGCGGGCAGGTCGATGTTGTCTACACCCACGCCCGCGCGCCCGATCAGCCGCAGGTCGAGCGCCTTGCCGATCCATTCCGCGGTGACCTTGGTTTCCGAGCGCACCAGCCAGGCGCCCACTCCGACTAGCGCCTTTTCCAGCGTCTCGGGCTTCGGGGCGATCTCGTAGCGCAGCTCGATGCCGGGATGGGCCTGCAGCGGCTTTAAGCCTTCCGGATCGATCTTGTCGGTGACGAGGACTTTGAGCTTGGCCACGCTAGGCTTTCGCGCCGACGAGGCGGCGAGACAGCGCGTCGACGCCGGCCTCGATATCCGACTTCGAGATGAAGCCCATGTGGGCCAGGCGGACGATCCTACCCTTGAGGTGGACCTGACCGCCGGCGATCGAGATGCCGTCCTCGCGCAAAATATCGGCGAGCAGCTTGACGCCGTCCACGCCCTGCGGCAGAACGACGCCGGTCAGTATGTTCGCGGGGTCCTTCGCGTAAAAGGGCAGGCCGAGCTTGTCGCTCAGCATCTTGCGCGCGTGCGCGGCCAGGACGTCGTGCCGCTTCCAGACGGCCTCCATGCCCTCGGCGCGCAGCAGCTTGAGCGCCGCGGCTTGTCCGGCGACGATAGAGATCGCCGGCGTCCACGGGGTTTCCTTGTCGCCCAAGGATTTCCGGATCAAACGCCAATCGAAATTGAAGCGCGGAAGCTTCGCGGCTTCAGCGGTCTTCCACGCGCGCTCGGAGACGGCGGCGAAGCCGAGGCCGGGAGCGTTCATGAGCCCTTTCTGAGAGCCGGTGAGCGCGACGTCCACGCCCCAAGCGTCGGTTTCCAGCGGCTCGCAGGCCAGGGCGGAGACGGAGTCGACGACGACGAGCGCGTCGGACTCCTCGCGCACGATCTGGGCCAGCGTCTTGAGATCGTTGAGGATGCCCGTCGAGGTGTCCGTGTGCTGCATAAACACGGTCTTGACGCCTTTGTTGTCCTTCAACGTCTTTCGCAGGACTTCGGGGTCGACGGCGCGGCCCCATTCGAAAGGCACGACGATGGGATTGAGTCCGAAGGCCTTATGAATGGCCACGAAACGATCGCCGAAAGCGCCGGTCGTGCAGACCACGGAGAGGTCGCCGGGAGACAGCAGATTTTGGACCGCGGACTCCATGGCGCCCGTGCCCGAGGTCGTCATCATGAGCACGGAGTTCTTCGTGCGGTACACCCACTTCATGTCCTCTATGACCGATACGAACATGCGACCGAACTCTTCGGTGCGATGGTGGATGAGCGGACGAGACATCGCCTCGAGCACCTGCGGAGGCAGCGGCGTGGGACCCGGCGTGAGCATTATGTTTTTGTTCATGAGGGGCGTGTGGGGTTGGGAGCCACGGAAGTCGCCCCCGCAGTGAGCCAGGCCGTCTTGGCCGCCGGCATGACGGCCGGCGCGGCGCCGAGTGCCAGCGACGCGACGTCGCGGAAATGTTTAACGGGGACCATCTTGACGCGGGTCAGGACCTCGGCGGGGATATCCTCGAGATCCTTGCGGTTGGCGTCGGGGAAAAGGACGGTCTTGAGGCCTTCGCGATCCGCGGCCAAGACTTTTTCCTTCAGGCCGCCGATGGGCAGCACGCGTCCGCGCAGGGTGATCTCTCCGGTCATGGCCAAGCCGTCGATGACCGGACGGCCCGAGAGAAGGCTCGCCAGAGCGGTCGCCATGGCGATGCCGGCCGAAGGGCCGTCTTTAGGCGTGGCTCCTTCGGGTATATGCAGATGGAAGTCGCGGCGGCGGAAGGCGTCCTCGGGGATGCCGAGCTCGGCGGCCACCGATTTGACGTGGCTGAGCGCGGTTTGGGCGGACTCGGTCATGACCTCGCCCAGGCGGCCGGTGATCTTGACCTCGCCCTTGCCCGGCACGGCGACGACTTCGATGGCCAAAGTCGCTCCGCCGACCTCGGTCCATGCCAAACCGGTGGAAACGCCGACGCCATTGAAGGAGTTCTTCTCGCGCGGGAACTTGGACGGGCCGAGTAATTTTGGAATATCGTCGGCTCCGACTGTGATGACGTCGATCTTCTCGCCCTTGGCCGACATCAGCTTTCGCGCGGCCTTGCGGCAGATGGAGGCGATCTCGCGCTCGAGGTGGCGCACGCCCGACTCGCGCGTGTACTCCTCGACCACGCGATCGAGCGCGGCGTCGTCGATGACGAGCTGGCCGGCCTTGAGGCCGTGGGCCTCGAGGGACTTAGCCAGCAGATGGGACCGCGCGATCGCTGTCTTTTCCGAAAGCGTGTAGCCGGAGAAGCGCATGACCTCCAGACGGTCGCGAAGGGTCACCGGGATGCCCTCGAGATCGTTGGCCGTGCAGATGAACATCACCTGGGACAGGTCGAACTCGATATCGAGGTAATGATCGAGGAAAGTGGAGTTCTGCTCCGGATCGAGGACCTCGAGCAGCGCCGCGGAAGGATCTCCGCGCCAATCCGAGCCCATCTTGTCGATCTCATCGAGAAGGATCACGGGATTCTTCGAGGCGGCCTTGCGTAGGTTCTGGATCAAGCGTCCGGGCAGCGAGCCGATGTAGGTGCGCCGATGGCCGCGGATCTCGGCCTCGTCGCGCACGCCTCCCAACGACATGCGCACGAACTTGCGGCCGAGCGAGCGGGCGATGGACTTACCCAGCGAGGTTTTGCCTACGCCGGGAGGGCCCACGAAGCAGAGGATCGGCCCTTTTAGGCCTTTGGTCAGCTTCGTCACGGCCAGGTACTCGAGAACGCGGTCCTTGATCTTGGGCAAGCCCGAGTGATCGGCGTCGAGCACCTGCTGAGCTTTCTCGAGATCGATGATGTCCTTGGTGCGCTTGGACCAAGGCAGGTGCGTCATCCAGTCGAGATAGGTGCGGCTGACGGTGGACTCGGGGGAGAACGGCGCCATTTTCTCGAGGCGCGCCAATTCCTTGAGCGAGGCGATCTCGGCGACCTCGGGCATCTTGGCTTCCTTGACGGCCTTCTTGAGATCCTCGATCTCTTGCGCGAAGTCGTCCTTCTGCCTCAGCTCCTTTTGGATCGCCTTCATCTGTTCGTTGAGGTAGTACTCTTTCTGGGTCTTCTCGATCTGCGTCTTGACCCGGGTGTGTATCTTTCGCTCGAGCGTCAGGATCTCGATGTCGGCCTTGAGGATGATGATGAGCTTCTCAAGACGCTCCCTGGCGTCGACGAGCTCGAGCAGGGCCTGGCGGTCGGCGGGCTTGCCCACGGACACCGCGGCGAGCTTGTCGGCGAGCTCGGAAGGATCCTCGACTTGGCCGAAGGCGGCCAGATCGGAGGGCGCGCGACGCGCGAACTTGCCGAATTCCTCGCTTACCTCCAAGGCGTGGCGCATCAGCGCCTTGATCTCGGCGCTGGGTTTTGAAGCCGCCGCTTCCGGATAAGTCAGAGCCGCGTTCCAGTGTCCGCCGTCTGTCGAGAACTCCAGGGCTTTGACGGTGGCGCGCTCGTGCGCCTGCAGGAAGACCTTGAGCGTGCCGTCGGGCATCTTTAAATATTGGACGACCTCGACGAGAACGCCCAGGGAGTAGACCTCCTCTGGCTTGGGATCCTCGATGGTGACGTCCTTCTGCGCGACCACGCACAGCATCTTGGCGTGATCGGTCATCGCCGCCTCGATCGCCTTCACCGATTTGGGGCGTCCGACGGACAGCGGCAGGACCATGTGCGGAAAGACCACGACGTCGCGGACCGCCAAGAGCGGCAGACGCGCGGGACGAGGCGAGGCCTTTTTGATGTCGCTCACAGTTTGCTCGCGGGGACCACTTTATCGGCCAGGCCGTACGCCACGGCCTCATCGGCCGACAGGTAAAAGTTTCGCTCGATGTCAGCGTCGAGCTTCTTGTACGTCTGCCCGGTGTGCTGGGCCAGGAGCTCGGAGAGTCGCTTGCGCGTCTGGAACATCTCCTCGCCCTCGATGCGAATGTCGCTTTCCTGCCCGCCCAAGCCGCCGCGGATCAAGGGCTGGTGGATCATCACGCGGGCATTAGGAAGGATCAAGCGCTTGCCCTTGGCGCCGGCGGCGAGCAGGACCGCGCCGAAGGACATGGCCATGCCCATGCACAAAGTCGAGATAGGGGCGCGCACGAACTGCATCGTGTCGTACACCGCCAGGCCCGCGGTCACCATGCCGCCGGGGGAGTTGATGTAAAGGTGGATTTCCTTCTCCGAGTCCTCGCCGTCGAGGTAGAGAAGCTGGGAGATCAGCATGTTCGCCGAGTCGGTGGTGACCGCCCCGCCGTCGCCGCCCACGAAGATGATGCGTTCTTTCAGCAGCCGCGAGAAGATGTCGTAGCCGACGGCCGAACCCTGATTCCAGCGCTCTAGAACTTGAGGTAGTATTGCGGGCATGATCCAGAATACCTCTTTTGAGAAAGGCACTCAATAGTCGAATCTACCGGACCATCCTTGATGGATAGTAACGACAAAGGACGCCGGCGGCTGCCGGCGTCCTTCAACGCTTCGCAGGAGAACTTACGCGTCTTTGTAGACGGCCTTGTCCTTGAGGAAGTTCAGGGTCTTGCGCTCGCGGATCATGTGCGCGATCTGGTCCTTGCGCTTGGCGAACATGTCCTGCAGCTCCTTCTTCTTGGCCTCATCGGCGGCGTCCTTAAGGCCGGCCTCGAGCTCGGAGGCGAGCTCGGCGTCGCTGACCTCGATCTTCTCCTTCTCGGCGATGGCCGACATCACGAAGGCCAGGCGTACCTCATCCTCGGCCTTGGGCTGGAGCTTGGAGCGAAGATCAGTCAGCACCTTTTCAGAGAGCTGGGTGGCGCCCATCAACTGGCGGCGCATGCGATCCATCATGCCCTCGAGCTGGCGTTCGACCATCGACGGCGGAAGGGCGAACACGTTGCTTTTGACCAAAGATTCCTCGATCTGGCGCACGACGTCGGCCTCGGCGGCGGACTTCGTCTCGCGATCAAGGACTTCCTTGAGCTTGCCCTTGAGTTCCTCGACGCTTTCCATGCCCATGTCCTTGGCGAACTCGCCGTCCAAGATGGGCAGGACCTTGATCTTGATCTCGGTCACGGTGACCTGAAGATCGGCGTCCTTGCCGCTGAACTTGACCTTGATGGTCTTGCTCTCGCCGCGTTTCATGCCCTTGAGTCCGGCGGCCAGGCCCTCGACGCTCTGCTCTGAGGACATGTCCACGAGCTCGGCCGTGCCTTTGGCGTTGGCCATAGGCTTGCCGCCTTGGAACGCGGCGTAATCGATCACCGCGAAATTCTTCTCGCCGATGGTCTCGTCTTTGGCGACTTCCAGACGGGCGTGCGCCTCGCGCAGCTCGTCGATGCGCTTGGACATCGCCGCTTCATCGGCGGCCTGCGCCTTACGCGCGACGGGGATCTTGAGATAGTCCTTGGCCACGGGTGTGGGTGCGACTTCCACTCGGACGGAGAGAAGCAGAGGGTCGCCGCTCTTCCATTTCACGTCCTCGACGGTCGGCGTCTCCACGACGCGCAGTTTCATGTCCTCGAGCGCGGCGGGCACGTGCTTGCGGATGAGGGCGTCGAAGGCTTCCTCGCGGGCGCGACCGGAAAAGTGCTGCTTGACCACGCCGATGGGGGCCTTGCCGGCGCGAAAGCCCGGTATGCGGGCCAACTGCTGCAGGCGCATCAACGCGGTCTGGGATTGGTCCTCGACTTCCTGCGCGGGGACTTCCACGGAGAGGGTGAGCACGCAGCCCTCTTCCTTGATCTTCTTGAATTTCGGCTTGTCGGACTTCAGTGCTGAGAAAATACCCATGTTGCCTCCGGCGCGGGGAAGAAATGGGCGGGGGGGGACTCGAACCCCCACGCCTTGCGGCACACGGTCCTAAGCCGTGCGCGTCTGCCGTTCCGCCACCCGCCCATTAAAAAAAGGACCGAGGTCGCCTCGGTCCTCGTGTACTTCAAATCGTCTGGGCAATCTCTGACTCGAACCGAGAACCTTGACCTTAAGAGGGTCCTGCTCTAACCAGTTGAGCTAATTGCCCGTCGAGAGATGACTATAGCAAATCCACGGATCAAAACCAAGAACATCTCCGGTCCGACGGCGCCTACTTGATCGGAGTCAGGATCGTCTTGTTCTCGAAGTTAGTGATGACTAGGCGGTCTCCATCGCGTTCGATTTTCTCATAGGAAGATTCATTCCCATCCCAGGAATCAAACCCGCAGTACGCATAATCAAATCGGCGCGGGTTGCGGTTTGCCTCATAACTGACTAGGCTGAAATATATTTTAGTGTGATCATCTTCACGCTCAAACAAAAAAAGACGCGATATTGGCTGACCCTCTTTTATCGTCACGACAAAGAAGGGATTGGCCGCGACGTCCGCATCCATATGTGTAGCATTGAACTTCTTGACCGAGAGCATATGCTCTTTGATGCTTTGGCATTGATCGTTGGAAGCATCCTCGGTCGCCGATCCATAAATAGGAAGCAGAGTGAGCGAGACAACCAACAGCACAGCACCCTTCATCTTGTTCATAATTCTCTCCTTAAGGCCGATCAACAGCTTCTGAATTGTAAGTCGCTCTTGGAGCATCTGCCTGGGGCAAAAGACCCGACTGGCCCTAGGTCCTCTGGGCGTATTTTCTGACCGTGAAATGGCGAATTCCGTCTTGACGAGCACGGGAGAGGGGGTTATTCTTCCACGGAGCGCTTAACATTTATGACATCGTCTGGATGCGGCCTTCCCTTATAATCTTCATGACATGAAATATTGGATCTTCCAGAACAACCAAGTGCTTGGCCCGTACGGGATGGACGACTTGTCCAGAGTATCCACGTTTTCGCCGGAAAGCCTCGTCTGCCCGGAAGGCAGGCACGGCACGAGCATGGGCGACTGGCAGCGCGCGGGCATGGTGCCGGATCTATCCGTAGCGCTCGTGCGGGCGACGTCAAGCCCGACGCAGACCGCGACGCAGATCCCGCCGCAGACTGCGGCGCAGCTCCTGCCGCAACAGGCCTCGCCCCTTCCCGTCGCGAGTCTGCCTCCGGAGCCTGCGCTCAAGGACATGGCCGCTTTAGAGAATCTACAGGGGAAAGTCTCCACCCTTGAGAAAGTGGTGATGCAGCTGCAGGAAGGCTTGCGTGCCAAGGACGGTGAGCTATCGGCGGTTCGCGCGGAACTGTCGAGCAAGAGCAGCGAAGCCAACGCCATCAGAAGCGAGGCCGCGGAACGGCAGCGCGAGGCCATCGAGCGGCAGCGCGAAGCCGTTGAGCGGCAGCGCGAGGCCGAGACCCTGAAGCGGCAGCTCGCCGGGGTGGAGGATCGCCTCTCCTCGCTGCGCCTGCTCAGCGAAACTCTCGACAAGGCCGTCGAAGAAGAAAAACGCGTTGAACAAGACGTCGAGAAACAAGGCGAGACCATCAGCGCGCTCACTCACGAGATCGAGAATCTCAGCCGGCAAATCACGGAACGCCACGGGGCCGCGCCCGTCCTTATGATGGAAGCGCAGCCCATTCCCGCGCCCGTCCACGCGGAGCCCCAGGAGATAATCTTCGCCGCCGCGCCGGAACCCATCGCCGCGCCCGAACCCGCTGTCGCGCCAGAACCAATCGCCGCGCCAGAACCCACTGTCGCGCCAGAACCCATCGCCGTGCCCGAATACCAAGCCGCGGCCGTTTCGGCGCCGGAGCAGGCCGCTCCTTTTGAAACTCGAGTTCATGAATTCCCCGCGTTTGAGCCCGGCGCCGAAGAGGCGACGTATTCACCGCCCGCTCCAGCTCCAGCTTCCGTTTCCGATATCAGCTCGTTTGGCGCCGACACGATCGCCCCTGAACCGGCGCCGGCTAAGGACAAGAAGAAACTCATCCTGGGCGTTGTTCTCGGAGTCGGCGCCTTGGCGGTGCTGGGCGTGCTGGCAAGACATTTCCTCAGCTCGCCCAAGCCCGAGACGCCGGTGGCCGTGCTTGAACCCGCGACTGAGGCGACTCCCGAACCTGCCCCCGCCCCCGCTCTCGATCCGCGGCAAGCCGCCGTGGATTTTGCCAAAGAATGGCCCCTGCCCAACGGCAAGACGCTGGGCCGCGCTCTTCAAGAGCTGGCGCCCACCATCGGAAATCTTTCGCCCTGGATGGCCGAGACGTTGCCCGGGGGGCCCGTGCAGGTCAATTATTTCGCTCGCGGAGCAGCCGCGGGCGCGCCCACGATCGCCTATGAGTTCGCGGTCGACCTCGAGGGCAAGACTTTGGTCGGGCGCAACGCGGCCGCGAAATCGGTTCTGGCGGGCAAAGCGGCCGCGCCTCCCGCTCCGCCTAAGGCCAAGACGATAAAGGTTAAAGCCAAGAAGATCGCCGTCCCCGCGATCAAGGCCGCGGCAAAAGCGGCACCCAGAGCGGCGTCCAAAGCTGCTTCGGCCGGCGCTCTGGATTCCATGCTGGGCGAGCCCGGAGCCGACGAGCAAGCGCTGGATGAAGCGTCGCCGGAGGAGAAGCCGTCCGAACGGAAACCCTCCAGCCCGCCCGCTTCACAGCGTGGAGGGGCCAAGGCCAAGTCCGGCAAGCCCGCCGCCGACGAGTCGCTGCTCGACGACCTGCTCAAGGAGTAAGATGGAAATAGTCGCCGGCCTAAAGCAAGTCGACGGTCAGTTGTCGCTCATGGCCGACCGCGTAGTGGCTGTCAACGCCAAGCTCGAAGACTTGCTTTATCGCGCTCAACGCATCGCGGCCGCCGCTAAGAACGGCGCCGTGAACAGCGACACCATGTACGGCTACGACCTGCAGAATTTTCGTCAGAGCATGCGGACATTCGCGATGGATCTCGGAGCGCTGCCGCCGATGATGGGCTCTCTCGAGCGCCAGGCCGTGTACAACCTTGAGGCCGTCAAGTTCGCGCAGTCTGTGATGCGCAATACCTCGCGCATGGCCCAAGCGCTCAAAGCGCTTCATGAGATGGCCCTTCTCTCCCATCAGCATATCCGCGCGGCCGATCATAAGATGCAGGCATGGCACATCACCAAGGAGATCGAAGAGATGGCCCTTCAGATGCAGGGCCTGCCCATGAGCGCCAATAGGATCCTCATAGCCTCCTCGACGCCGCCCGGGGCGGCCTGATGGAAATGATGCTGCGTCTGCTGAAACCCCGCAACATCTTAACGGCCACGGTTTTTCTGGCGGCAGTCGCGTTCGCCTTGCGCTTCGGGCATTCAACGCTGGAGCGCATCGAATTCTGGCTACACCCGCCGGCGGCTGTTTTTTCGCCGCTGGCCGCTGATCTGATCAAAGATGCGGACGCGCGGCAGTCGGCGCATCTGCGCGGTCTGCACCGCGCCGTCAACGCCGAACTGCGGGCAGCCCGAAGCAAAGGAGCCGACGTCGTAGCACTTCAGTTGCTGGCCGACTCGGCGCTGACGCTGGACGTCCCTGGCTACCGCTCCTCGGCCATCGAGCGGCTCAATAAACTGCGCGCGGCGATCCCGCGGATAAAAAGCGTCACGCGCCCGGCATCCAATGAAGACTAATGTCGCCGCTCTTTTCCTCGTGTTGTCGGCAGCCCTAGCGCCGGCCCGCGCCGCCGACGTGGAAGAGACCGTGCGCGCAGCGCGCGAAGCCTTCATGACCGGCCGCCAAAAAGACGCCGCGAGCTCCTGGCGATACCTCAGCGAATTGGGGATCTCCTCGCCCGAGCCCGAGGCCAACCTGGCCTTGACCCTGCGCGACGCGGGAGAGCACGAGGCGGCGGCGGCCCAGTGGCTAAAGGCCTCGCTGCTCGAGCAGGCCGACGGCTTCACTTGGAATCAGCGCGCCTGGTCCTACCTGGCCATCGGCCGCCACCGCGAAGCGCGCGAGGCTTTCAACAAGGCCATCGACCGTTCCTCCACGACAGCCACGCAGGCCGAGGCCGCCCTGGGTTTAGGCCTGTCCTCCATCATCGACGGAAAGCCTCGCGCCGCCGGCGAGCCTCTGCGACGCGCCGGGATCTCCGGCCCTTATGCAATCTCGGTTTCCGCCCAACTCACCGCCGAGGCCGCGCTCGCCATGGGGGACCGTCAAACGGCTCTTACCTATTTGCGCCAAGCCGTCGAGATCGACCCGGCCAACAGCGAGGCTCTTCGCGGGCTCGCGCGCCAGCTGGAGTTGGCCGGCGACAACCGTTCGGCCTGGCGAGCCAGTAAGCGATTGTTGTCGCTGGATCCAAAGGACGCAGCGGCGCGCAAGTCCTATGAAAAGACCGCGCGCTACATCACCGGCGACCAGGACTCCGCCTCCGGCTTGCGCCGAGTGTCTCGTCCCGTGCTGGTCTCCGACGCCGCCGAACCCGATCTCCCGGTTTCCTCGCGCACGATCCGCGTCGGACTTTACGGAGC
>JAYVZL010000138.1:0-5483 GCA_043783505.1 Elusimicrobiota bacterium | reverse complement strand
CCTCATCCGAAGGTTCGAAGCAGCCCAGAAACAGGAGATATTGGCCCTCGTTTCCCGGCTGAAGAGCCTGCGACACCTCGATCTCGGAAAGAATCGTCTCGGATGCATTCCCGATTCCTTCGGGGAGCTCAAGGAACTGCGCGAGCTTCTAATCGACTCGAACGCCCTGAAGACATGTCCGCGCTGGATTCTCTCTCTTGAAAAGCTTGAGTGGCTGAACCTCAGCGTCAACGAACTGACCGAGGTGCCCGACGAGCTCGCGAAATTCCGCGGCATGCGCCGGCTCCAGCTGCACAAGAACATGATCGGCCAGTTTCCCGCGTCCTACGCCGCGTTCAAGGATCTCGAAAATCTCAATCTCTACTTGAACCGCTTCAAGGCCATCCCGCCCCAAGTCTTCGGGTTCAAGAAGCTCAAGACGTTCAGCTGGGGCGTCTCGCAGATCACGACGCTTCCCGAGGAGATCGGAGAGCTGCGGGAGCTGGAGTATCTTACGCTCGTCGCCAACCAGTTCACGGAGCTGCCGGACGCCGTCTGCGGCCTTAAGAACCTGGTCGCCGCCCGGATACTCAAGAACAAGTTGACCCGATTGCCCCGCGACATCGGCCGCCTCATCCATCTACAGCAGCTTACCCTCTATCAAAACCGCCTGACGGATCTTCCGGACTCGATGGCCGATCTCAAGAAATTGTGGCGGCTCAACCTGTCGTGGAATTCGTTCGCCGAGATCCCGAAAGTCGTCTCGCGTCTCGAGGCCCTGCGCTGGTTCGCATATTTCAAGAACCAGTCCTGCGACGTCTCGGGCTTCGAGAGAAACAACCTCACGCTCGATCTGAGATACGGAGCCAGGTGAGCGCGCCTCGGCGCGTCGTGTTCGTCTGCACGGGCAATATCTGCCGCTCAGCCATGGCCGAGCATCTCCTCCGGCATTGGGCCAAGACCCGAGGCCTCGCCATCGAGACCTCGTCCTGCGGGATCGCAGCCGAATCGTGGTACGAAGTTCCGGAGACCGCGCGCCGCCTGCTGTCCGGCGAGGGCGTGGTCCCCTTTCAACACAAGGCACGACTGGCCACCCGCGCGACCCTGCGCGAGGCCGATCTCATCCTCGCGATGACGCAGGAACATCTCGAGCATATCGTCGAGTGTTATCCGGAGTTCACAAGCCGCACGCATCTGTTTCGTGAATTTTCCGGCTTCGGCGAGGAGGACGTCGCCGATCCGATGGGCGGATCTGAAAAGGTCTACGCGGCCTGCCTCGCCGTGCTCAAGGAGTCGCTCGAGGCTTTGATCCGTTCCGACTTTCGCGCGAGCTAGCCCAGGTTTTCGACGGCGGCCGCTTCCGCCGCAGCATGGAAAGGGTCGATCGTGAAGGAAGGGACGAACTCGGCGAGCTTGCGCATAGCCACGTCCTTGTCCGCCCCGCGCGCCGCGAGCTCGAGCTCGAGCACACGCGTCGACAGATCGTCGATCGGGAGGTTCTCCGAGCGCAGGACCGTGATCTCGGGATGCTCGGAAGCTTCCTGGCCCGCCGGATCCTCGACGAGTTCCTCGGACATCTTCTCGCCGGTCTTGAGGCCCGTGATGCGGATCTCGACGTCGCGGCCGGGCTCCAAGCCCGAGAGCAGGATCAGATTGCGCGCCATATCCATAATACGCACGGGCTCGCCCATGTTTAGGACGAAGACCTCGCCGCCCTTGGCCATCGCGCCAGTCTGGAGGACGAGGCCGACCGCCTCCTCGACCGTCATGAAGTAGCGCGTGACGTCGGGATGCGTGATCGTGATGGGGCGTCCGAGTTCGATCTGCTCCTGGAAGATCTTGAGCACCGAGCCCGAGCTTCCCAGCACGTTGCCAAAGCGCACGGCCAAGAAGCGCGTCTTCGAGCGGCGCGCGAAGTCGGTGACGACCATTTCCGCGGCGCGCTTGGTGGCGCCCATGACGCAGGACGGGCGCACGGCCTTGTCCGTGGAGATCAGCAGGAACACCTCGCAGCCGTATTTGTCGGCGGCCGCGGCCATGTTGTGAGTGCCGAGGATGTTGTTGTTGATGCCCTCCTGCACGTTGCTCTCAAGCTGATACACGTGCTTGTGAGCCGCCGCATGGAACACGGCCTGCGGGCGGTATTGGCGGAAGATACGGTCGATGAGGACCTGGTCACGAATATCGCCAAGCACGCCGACGACCTCGACGCCCGGAAGCTTTTCCTTGATCTCGTTCTCACGGTAGAACAACGCCGTCGCGTGGTTCTCGAGCAGGAGGATGCGCTTGGGCCGGTAGGACGCGGCCTGACGGGCCAACTCGCCGCCGATCGTGCCGCCCGCGCCGGTCACCAGAACTGTCTTCCCCTCTATAGAGCTCGCGATGCGCGCGGCATCGAGGCGCACCTCCTTGCGGTTGAGAAGGTCGGCGGGCTGGACTTTGCGCGGGTTGCCGGAAGCCTGAGAGCGGAGCATCTCCTCGAGACCGGGCACGATCTTGATCTCCGGGCGCCTCTCCAATCCGCGGAGGGACTCGGCGACGGTCGCCACGATCTCGCCGCGGCGGACGGAGACGGCGACCACCACCTCATCGACGGCGCAGCGGCCGAGGAAATCGGCCAGATCCGAGACGCTCCCGACGACGGGCACGCCGTGCAGGCGCATGCTCCACTTCGAGGTGTCCTCGTCGAAGAAGGCCACGATCTGATAGTTGATGTTCTCGTTGGTGCGCATCTGGCGGTAGACGAGCTCGCCCAAGTCCCCGGCGCCGACGATGACCGCGACGCGCGTCTTCCCTTTATGGGGAACGCCGACACGTTGCCAGTGTTTCGAGTAGCGGACGATCGCATGCAGGGCGCAGATACCGAACAGCGAGAGGATCGGTGTCATCAGCAGGACCGAGCGCGGGAAGCTGCCCTGCGTGTAGGACAGGATCATCGAGGCCGACAGCAGCCCCGCCAACGCAACGGCCTTGCCGATATTGACGATATCGCCGAAACTCGCATAGGTGCGCAGGCCCCGGTTGACGCCGAAGTAGAAGGAGCTGCAGAGATAGGCGATCATGACCGCCGGGGCGGTCTCGATTAGCGCAAGCGCGTAAGAGGCGCTGTAGTCGCCGGCGAAACGAAAGAGGAAGGCGCTCACGTAGGCGCCGAGCACGATGAGAAGGTCGCCGGAGAGGATCGCCAGCCGCTTGCCGGAGACGGTCGCGTTGCGCGGATGGTTGACGCCTTCGTCGTAGTTCTTCGTCAGAGTTTGGTGTGTCATGTCCATAGAATAGCCTGCGAAACGACGCGTCTAAAGGGCCACCTGGGGTAGGCCCCAGGGACCAAAAGACCTATACGTTTTCTAGGCCCTCTGGCCATCAGCTCCGGCACCGTATTTAGCGCAGAAATAGCGGATGACCTCCGCGTCGACGGAGGGCTCGAATTTTCGGGCGAAAAAGAGTCCTGAGTCCGCGATGACGCCCAGATCGCGCATCGTCAGCGGGGTGGGGCTGTTGGTCTCCCGGAAGCCCTTGCCAAACCGCAGATACGTGAGGTGCGCGCCGGTCACTTTCGCGGCGAAGGGCGAGTTCATGATTAAGGTATGGAAAAAAGCCATGTCGGACACGAGCGAATCCTTGAAGGCGTCGGCGTAGGACGGATGCCGCTCCAGATACTCTAACATGTACGCAGCCGCCTCGCCGCTCACGCAGAACCACTGTGAGCCGCGATGGTAGGTCCAGTTTTCAGGCAGCTCGTGGCGGTTCGCAAGAGGATTAAGCCCCAGGACGAACAACGCCCGCAACACCACGCGCAATAAACGAGACGGATGCGTCGGGGACGAGTTTCCCAGCGCGGCGCGCGGCCACTTGATCCGCCAGAAGAAATTATCGGGATCCCCCTCCTCGATCTTCTTGGCGTACATGAAGATCCTACCCTCGTTCGCCGCCAGATGCTCCAACAACCCGTCGCGGACCAGCAGATCTTGCCCGCTATTGAGCGAGACGAAGTCGTAGGTCTTGCCCGACGCGCGCATCGCGCGCAGCAGGATCAAAGTCGCGACGACTCCGTTGTAGTCGCCCCAGGAGACCGAGACGCGCTCCGCGACGATCTTGACATTAGGCGCGGACGCGAAAGCACGGAACGTCGCGTCCGGGCATTTCGCGTCGACGTGAAGATAGACGTCCGCTTGCCCGGCGCCCGCGATCTGGCGCACGAACGCGTTGACTTGCTCCGGGTTCTTGTGCGCGAGGGCGAGATACGCCAGGCGCGGGTTCTTCATGCCGGCCGGGCCGGCTTGCGCGCCCCGATGTAGAGGCTGCCCCGGCGGAAGAAGGCCGTGCCGCCCGAGACCTCGGAGGCGGCGGACGACTCGAGCACCTGGAAGCCCGCCTCCTCGAGCAGGCCGACGATCTCCCTCTCGCGGAAAAGGTAGACGGTGGGCTGCCCCTTCTCGAACAGGCGCCAATTGATCGCCGGGCCGATCTTGAGCCACGGAAAATCCTGCGGCCGCGCGGCTTCCCCTCGGAGGAACCGCAGCATCCCCAGCGCCGCGCCGAGCGCGCGGTTGACCGGCCTGCCCCCATAATTGAGCGCGGAGAAAACCGCGACGCCCCCCGGCCTCAGTATCCGCAACGCCTCGCGCAGAGCGTCGGGAACTCGCTCACGGGGAAGGAAGCTCAGGACCTGCTGAAGGTAGACGGCATATTGGAAACTCCCGCTCGTCAGAGTGGAGAGGGAGGTCGCGTCGAGGCATTCGAAGGAGGCGTTCAGCCCGAGGTCGCGGGCGTTCTTATTGGCCCGGGCCGCCATTTCCGGGACGTAGTCGAACCCGAAGACGGACGAGAAGCCGCCGCGCGCCAGATACAAGGAAAGCCTGCCCCCTCCAGCGCCCGCCTCGAGGAGCGGCGCGGCGGGGTCCGTCAGGTACTTCGAGAGGATGTATTTCTCGGGGGCCTCGGGCTCATCCTGGAAGTTGTCCGACCAGGCGTCGAGAAGCTCCTTCTCGTAAAGATCCCGGTTCGACTTGATCCCGTGATCGGTCATCGACGCGCTCAAGCCCGGTAAGACGGGAAGTACCCGGGCTTGGGCGTCCAGGTCTTGCCCGCGCGGGCTTCGTGTTCCGTCCGATCGCGCGACAGTTCCGCGACGGCCTTCTCATCGTGAATTAGGCAGGCGACCTTGAAGGCAACCTCGCCCTTACGAGCGTAGGCGCGCTTATAGCGGAAGAGCCCGTCGCCCAGTTCGTAGCCGCCGCCCAGCACGTACCCGGTCTTGCCTTCCGCGGCCGCCCAGAGGGCGATGCGATGCTTGAGCAGATAGTTCGGGCCGAGATCATAGGCTTCCTCGAACGTCCCCCCCAGGAAGTAATAGACGTAGCGCGTCGAGCACAGCACGAGGTCGCAGGAGACCGACTTTCCGTTCTGCAGAGTGTGGAAGAAAACGAACTGTCCCGGGAGCTTGTCGATGATGCGCTGGAAGAACTCGCGCGGGAAGAAATACCAGTCCGTGGCGCCGTTGC
>JAYVZL010000137.1:0-2029 GCA_043783505.1 Elusimicrobiota bacterium | reverse complement strand
GCCTCGGAGATCGTCGACACGCTTCCAAAGAAGGTGTGGATCACCTTCGACATCGACGGGCTCGATCCCAAGCTGTGCCCGCACACGGGCACGCCCGTCCCCGGAGGCTTGGAGTTTCAAGAGGCCCTTCATCTTATCGAGCTGACGGCTCGGTCCGGCCGGACCATCCTGGGATTCGATCTCGTCGAGGTCGCCCCGGCCCCCGGGGGCAAAGACGAATGGGACGCTAACGTCGGCATGCGGCTTCTCTACAAGCTCGCGGCTTGGACGTTCGTCAGCCGAAAGCTCCGCCAGCCGCGCCCGTGAAAATACTCGTCGTGATGGGCACGCGCCCGGAAGTCATCAAGCTCGCTCCCGTCGTCGCGGCCTTGCGCCGCCGCAAAGGCCTGCGCACGCTCGTCTGCGCCACGGCCCAGCACCGGAAACTCCAGGATCAGATGCTCTCGACTTTCCGGATCAAGCCCGATTTCGACCTCGATCTCATGCGCAAAGGCCAATCTCCCGACGACGTGGCCCGCCGCGTGCAAGCGTCGCTGGACCCCTTGCTCGCGCGGATCAAGCCCGACCTGGTGGTCGTGCAGGGAGACACCACAACGGCCATGGCCGCCGCCATGTGCGCGCACAAACGCCATATTCCTATCGCGCACGTCGAGGCCGGCCTGCGCTCCCATGACCTGGAAAACCCCTTCCCGGAAGAGGGGAATCGCATCCTTATCGATCATGTCGCGACTCTTCATTTTCCCCCCACTCGGAAGGCGAAGGAGAATCTCGCGAAGGAAGGAATCAAAGGCCCTGGGGTGATCGTGACCGGCAACACGGTCGTAGACGCTCTTCGTTGGGCCGGCGAGAAGATAAAAATCCGACCCGCTTCAGCGGGCGCCCGAGAAGTTCTGGTCACTTTGCACCGCCGCGAAAGCTTCGGCGCTCCGCTGAAAGGCGTGTTTCAAGCGCTGCTGACTTTAGTTCGGCAGCACGAGGATCTTGTCCTCATCTATCCCGTTCATCCCAACCCGCGTGTCCATCTCGCCGCCAGAAGTCTGCTGCGGCACCCGCGCATCCATCTCGTCAAACCCCTTCCCTATTTGGAGTTTCTGCGCCTAATGAAGCGCGTCCACTTTCTGATCACGGATTCGGGCGGCCTGCAGGAAGAATCGGTGTGCCTCCACAAGCCGGTTCTCGTGGCGCGCACTGTCACCGAGCGGCCGGAGATCATCGCGGCCGGGTCGGGCAAGCTCGTGGGCTTAAGCCAGAAAAATCTGATCTACTGGGCCACGAAGCTGCTCAACGATAAGGCGCTTTACCGGCGCATGAGTCAAGCTCAAAATCCGTATGGCGATGGAAAAGCGTCGGAGCGCATAGCTTCCGCCATCGCGCGCTGGAAGCTTCGTTAGAATTCAGCGACGCGTATGCTTGGGTCTTTTGGCACCCCCATAACCGGGTCTAAAGACACCTGTAAACAGCCACGGCCGCTATTACGCTTATTAAATGATCGGAAAAATCGGAGTATCGTTCCTATCGTTAGCCTTGCCAGCCATCGCTTTTTCTCAAGGGTTTGATGAGAGCCAATTGCAGAAAGTCAGTAAAGAAATAGAAACGCTGCAGTCTGAGACTAGGGTTCGTCTTGCCGCATCGAGGTCAGATCTCTCCTTAGCCACACAGCCAACGGCGGATTTCGAAGCGGCCCTGGCCGGCCTTGTGGGAACCATCGTTTACGGTCCCGGCTGCTTGGGGAGTTGCGACCATTCCTTCACCACCTCCAAGGAAGACCTTGCTCAAATCAAGAAGCCGAATAGTATGGTGACCATTCCTTCAGAGAACGGGGGGCCGGCTCGTCTTGCCTGGGAAGTAGACGTGTATGTCGGTGGTGGCGGTCGTAAATCCATGCATCGCTTCTATTCGCTAAAGGGACAAGAGGACAAACTGGTACCCGATGGGTCCCATTTCAAATTCTATATAGACCCATATACGGGGGCGCTGATCTCTGCGGTCGCGCGGTGGAGGTCTTAAATCACGGGGTTTCCATCGAGAA
>JAYVZL010000136.1:0-13268 GCA_043783505.1 Elusimicrobiota bacterium | reverse complement strand
TTGCGCTGAATCTCGCCGGCCGTCATGGGGAGGAGCGTCAAATAGACCGCGCGTCCTGCCAGGCTTTCGGAGACATGCTTCATCAAGAGGAGATTCGCGGAGCCCGACAGGACGAAGTGCATCTTGCGCGGATGCTCGTCCACGGCCTGCTTGACCGCGGAAAGAATGCCGGGAAGTCGCTGGACTTCATCTAGGATCACGTGATCCGCGCCCGCCCAGAGGCCCGCGGGGTCGCGCTCCCCCTGCCGCAGTGCGTCCAGGTTGTCGAGAGTGACGTATTTCCAGCGCTTGGTCGGCTCCTCATGCCGGAGGAGGGTGCTCTTGCCCACCTGGCGCGCTCCGGTGAGGACCACTACCGGGTGTTCGGCGACGGCTCGCGCGAACTGAGGGGCGAGCCAGCGGGGGAGAAAGATTAATTCGTTCCCTGAATCGTTTTTATTCACTATCTGAATTATAAGTCACCGCTGCCCAATTTGCAAGGCCTCCGAGGACCTCCGCATGCAGGAGGTCTGCGGTTCGATCCCGCACAGGTCCACCAGTTTATTCGCGTTTCTCGACGAGAACCCGGTTAGAACCTTTCGTTCGGCTTTGACCGGGTTTTCTGATTTTTGAGGGGCTATGGACACGGCTTGGAAGCCGCGAAGTTGCTCCGGCAGTTCCTGGGCGACGTGCCCGAGGAACATTTCGTGCTGATGGTGCTGGACAGTCGCAGACGGGTGATCGGCATCAGTGAAGTGAGTGTCGGCACATTGTCGGCGTCCCTAGTAATCCCACTTGCCGACCATATCGTAATCGGCGAGGGGGAGAGCTTTTTCGCCCACTTGCACGAGGCCTCGATCGAGATCGCTTCTGGCGTTTGGATCTCGATTCGCGTCGGCGGTTGATCGGCTGTGAGCTCGTCTCGGTAGGGAGTCTCGACACCGCCATCGTCCATCCACGCGAAGTATTCAAGGGGGCAGATCGGAAGATGCCTTTGACATGTTTTATTTAGTTTATTAATATTGTCTATTGACAATCCACGATTGTCAAGTTACGCTATATTAAAACTAGTAGGTTCTAATAGTTTAAATTAGATTCTATTTGACTATCTGAGATATTCGTATTTGATTTAAAATAAACCATTATGGCCGACCCCACACAACATCAAGGAAAGCTCTCGAAACTCCTCGGCAAGTGGCCGAGGGGGGCAGTCGCTGTTCAAGCTTGGCTTGACGGACAGGGGATATCGCGCCAACTCACGGACCGCTATCGACACTTTCATTGGCTGCGGCGCATAGGCCGTGGCGCCTACACGCGCCTCAACGAAAACGTGGATTGGACCGGGGCGCTCTACGCGATGCAGCAACAGCTCAACTTGCCGATACACGCGGGGGCGAAGACGGCTCTTGAGCTTCAAGGCTACGCCCACTACATGCCGATGGGCAAGGGCCGATCCATATGGCTGTTCGGACCTCCTCGGGTCAAGCCGCCGGCGTGGTTTCAAAAACACGAATGGGACGATCGGCCCCGTTATACCGCTACCAACCTCTTCCAATCGAGCCCCGAATTGGGTCTGACGAAAAAACAGATGGACGATTATTCTATACGCCTCTCGGCCCCCGAGCGCGCGATGCTCGAATTCCTCGACCAATTGCCGGGAAGCCAAGCTTTCGAGGAATCCCAACAGCTGATGGAAGGCTTGGCCACTCTACGCCCTGAACTTGTCCAGCAGTTGCTGGAGAATTGCCGCTCGGTCAAAGCCAAACGGCTGTTCCTCCTTCTCGCCGAGATATGCGGACACCCATGGCTGTCGGGGTTGGACCTCAAGAAAGTCGATCTCGGAAAGGGCAAGCGCCTTTTGGTCAAGGGCGGACACTACGATCAGAAGTATCAGATAAGCGTGCCGTTTCAACGGCCCGACAAGGAGCAGATGCCGGCATGAACCCCATCTACGTCGAGCAGGCGCGGCTCATGATCCGCGTCTTGCAGTTTGTGGCCAAGGAGGATTGCTTCGCCCTGAAGGGCGGCACGGCGATCAACTTCTTCGTGCGCGACATGCCGCGGCTGTCCGTGGATATCGACTTGGTTTATCTGCCGATCAACTCCAGAGAAGAAGCCCTCTCAGAAATCAGCGCCGCGCTCAAGAGAATCAAGGCCGACATTCTGCACGGCCTGGGGCAAGGATTTTCCGTCCAAGAAGGCGTCGTCGGGGGCATGACCTCCAAATTGTTCGTCAAAGGGCCGGGCGCGACGGTGAAAGTCGAGCCGAACTTCGTCATCCGCGGAACCGTGAGCGCTCCAGCTAAACGTACCGTATCCAAGAAGGTCGTCGCGACCTTCGAGATGTCCGCCTCCATCATGACGGTGGCCAACACCGACCTGTACGGCGGCAAGATATGCGCCGCCCTCGATCGCCAGCATCCGCGCGACCTTTTCGACATCAAGGTCCTCTTGGAGAATGAAGGAGTCACGCCGGAGATCCGGCGGGCCAAGCTCAGGACCAACACGATCAATAAGATGGCGAAGCGGAGCGGACGCATCGAGCGAGTATAGCGGGACCCGAGGCGACACGTCCAGGTCACTTCGGTCGGATGTCCACGGAAATGACCGGCTGGGCCGCGCCCATCTCCTTCGTAACGCGGGCGTTGATGTGTTCAAACTGCGCGTTCGTCGGGATGCTGATTCCCTTCGAGCGTCGTGCAGTTCCCTTGGAGGCTGTACCTCAGGCCCGTAGTGTCCGGCCGCAGCGCCACGCGGCGATGTAGAACGCAAGAGCGATGAAAAGCAGGGCGCGAAGGCCTAAGATCAGGCTGAGATATTCGCAAAGCCCGCCGAGTACCGCGCCGAGCACGTTCCAACCCAGAGCCTGACTCGGAGATTCCGCCCGTTCGAAGGCCCGCGCGAACACGATGCCGGCGAAGACGAAGCTCCAGGAAGCCGACAAGGTCATGATCAGCGTTCCAGCCATGAGATGCGTCGCGAACGGCTGGGGCCGGAGGAAGAAGTTCGTGATCAGCGATAGCAGCAGCAGCAGCCAAACGAGCCTCTCGCTGCGGAGCCAGTCTCGTTGGACCATGAAGGTGCCGAGCAGCGACATGACAAGGATCGAGGAGACGACCGCCGAAGTCACGATCCAAGTTGATCCATAGAGGAGAGCGAGAGCGGTCAGATTTCTTGTCTCCAGCAGCATGAAGCCGGCTCCCAAGAAGAAGTAGGTCAAGCCGTGCGCGCCGCGGAGTTCACGCCAAGGGACCGCAAGCAGGACCATCGCGGCGGTCGATCCCGCCAGCAAAATTAAGGTCCACAGGTAATCCGGGGTCAAAGTCCGATCCTTATAATAAAGAAAAGGCCAGTCGTCCACCGGCATGACCGCTGAGGGAGTCTTCGGGATTTCATCAGTCAGGTCGACGAATCCGAGCGGGGGAGCTGCCGGGAGGATTCCCGGGCGCGAGGCCGCCAGGAACATCTTCCCCGGCAAGCCGTAGCCGCCAGAAGGATAAGCGTACATTCTCGCTTCGCGGCCGAAGGCCGCGCCGATCATCTGCGCGATCTTGTCCGCGATCCAGGACTTCCCAACGAAGAAGCTAAGGCACAACAGACCGCGCTCGCCGAGCTGCGAACTGATATCTTTCAATGATTCCGCGGTGTAGACGAAGTTGTCCTGCCGGATGTTGGAGAGACTGGAGAAAAGGCGATGGGAATCCAGCCAGCCCATGACGATCACATCGTAGGGCTCGTGACGCTGCCGCAGAAAGCTGCGTGCGTCGTCTATATATAAGGTCACGCGCCGATCTGAATAGGGCTTTTCGGGATGTAGCCGCCTGCCGAGATCTGCAATGACCGGATCCAGTTCGACCGCATCCACGTGGGCCGCGCCGTTGCGCAAGGCGGCGGCTGCGTCGTTGCCCGTTCCGGCTCCTAGAATCAGCACCCGCGCTGGAGCGCGGCCTAGCGCGCGGTAAGGGAAATCATAAATCGTCTGCCATTTACGGAGATGGTCGGAATTGCGAGTCGCCCCCTCGGAAAGATTTAGCGCCACTTGATGGAGATCGTTGTTGGCCGTTAGGGAGAAGGATCCGCTTCCAGGAGCCTGATCGTAAGTGAAGAGGTTGATTTTGTTGTAAGGGGACCAGATCGATCGGATTTCTTTTTGATGCGCGATCCAGCCGCTGGCAAAAAGCGCAAAGGCGGCGAGCGCGAGCGCAGGGCGGGGAGTTGAACGCAGCAGCCAGAGAACACAGAGGAAGCAAATGATGAAGTGCCAAGTGGGAGGAATTTGCAGAAAGGACAGAATCGCGAAAGCCCCGACGCCGAGGAGGCTGCCGACGAGGTTGTAGGCGTAGCCTCTCAGCGGGGGGAAGCGATTTAATTCTCGAGCGACCTTTTGACCCAGGCTGGCGAAGGTCAGCGCATTCAGCGAGAACATCAGCGGTATGGCCGCGTACCAGCTCAAGCCCATCGATAGGCCGAAGAAAACCTCTTGGGACTCGAATGGATTTTTGACGCCGACATCCGCCAGAAAGCGCGTAAGTAGAAGTTCCGCGAACAGCAAATACGGGAAATAGGCGAAGATGTTGCTCTTTTTCTTCAGTATACAACCCAGGCCAAATCCTGCGAAACAGCTGATGAGGATGAGGTTAGAAAAATAGGCGACGATCCTCACGTAAGAGGGAATCCATCGCAGGATGATGAATTCAAAAAATAAGAAGAGAAAGCTCGCGACGATCAGGTCCCCGGAGGGGGAAGACTGCGCACTGCTGCCGCCGGGAGGGGAAGAGGCTCCGATCTTCAAGATCGGATTATAACTCATTGCCGGTTTTTAGCTGTGGTCTAAGTAGAACCGGCCGGGCTTAGGCGCTCCCTATAATGAGCCTTTATAGGCCTGCTTCAGAAGCTTGATGTCGAGCTTCGTCATCTGCAACACGGCGTTCATGACGCGTTGCGTCTTTTTCGGATCCTTGCTCTTCATCATCTGACTCAACACGCTCGGCACGATCTGCCAGGACAGGCCGAATTTGTCCTGCAGCCAGCCGCACTGGCTGAGCTGGCCGCCCGCCGAGAGTTTTTCCCAGTAGGAGTCGATTTCACGCTGCGTCGCGCAGTTGACGATCATCGAGATGGCCGGCGTGAACTTGAAGATGGGGCCGCCGTTGAGCGCCAGGAACTGCTGCCCGTTGAGGCGGTAGGAGATGGTCATGATCGACCCCGCCCGCCCCGGTCCCGCTTCACCGTAGCGCGCGATGGCGTCGATCTTCGAGTTCTTGAAGAGGGAGATGTAGAAACGAACGGCTTCCTCGGCGGTCGCGTCGAACCACAGGCAGGGGGTGATCTTTTGCATGGCCATCTCCTTGAGGTGGGTCCGCAAAGGCAGGATATCAGGAAACGGATCGGATGATACAGCGCGTTTTGGTTGCCGCTGTGTACCAATATGAATCTAGGTGTTAGAATGGATCATGCGGATCGCGAGACTCAAACGCGCGGAACTGCCCGAGAACGCCATCGCCCTGGCGCGCTTTCTCATCGGGAAGGCGCTCGTTCGCGAGACGCCCAAGGGACGCCTTTCCGGGCGCATCGTCGAGGCCGAAGCTTACGTGCCCGGAGACGCCGCCTGCCACGCGTTCCGGGGGCGCACCAAGCGCAACGACACTCTGTTCCTCGAGCACGGCCGGGCACCGCCGTTTAAACGGCTGATTAATGTTTTAGAATTCCGGTCATGATGCGCTTCAAGCGATTCGCGACTGTCTTTCTATTCGGTTTTTCGGCCGGCATGCCCTTGCTGCTGACCTCGTCGACTCTTCAAGCCTGGATGGTCGATGAGAAGATCGACCTGACCATGATCGGACTGTTCTCCTTGGTCGGTCTGCCCTATACCCTGAAATTCCTTTGGGCGCCGCTCATGGACCGTTATGTTCCGCCTTTTCTGGGCCGCCGGCGAGGCTGGATGCTGATAGCGCAGTTGGGCATCATCGCGGCTATCACCGCCATGGCGTTCTCCAACCCCGGCTCCTTTCCCGCGGCGATCGCAGCACTCGCCGTGTGCCTCTCGTTTTTTAGCGCGAGCCAAGACATCTCCATCGACGCCTGCAACACCGAATCGCTCCAGCGCGCCGAGTACGGTCTCGGTTCCGCCCTGTACACCAACGGCTACCGCGTGGCCATGCTGGTCTCCGGGGCGGGCGCGCTGATTCTGGCCGACCACCTGAGCTGGAAGCAGGTCTATCTCATCATGGCCGGCGTCATGATCGTCGGCCTCCTGGCGACCTTGTGGGCGAAAGAGCCGGACCTTCCGCCCGGGCGCCCGGCCGATTTGTCCCAGGCGATCGTCCTGCCCTTCCGGGATTTCTTCAGCCGCCGGGGGAGCCTCGAGGTGCTGGCCTTCTTGGTCCTCTATCGTATCGACTATAACTTGACCATGGCCATGACGACGCCGTTCGTGCTTCAGCTGGGCTTCACCAAGACCGACATCGGCGTGGTGACCAAAGGCTTCGGCCTGGCGGCCTTGATCGCGGGCTCGCTGATCGGCGGCGCGATGATCATGAGGATGGGCCTCAAGCGGGCACTGCGGATTTTCGGCATAGCCCAGGCCGCGTCGGGGACCGCCTATTTGATCTTGGCCCGCCTCGGCCACGTCTACGCAATGATGGTGGTCGCCATCACCGTGGAGAACATCTGCGGCGGCATGGCTGATGCGGCGCTCGTGGCCTTCATGATGAACCTGTGCAACAAGCGCTTCACCGCTTCGCAGTTCGCCCTGATCACGAGCTTCATGGCGCTGTCGCGCTACGTCGCGGGCGCGCCCTCCGGGTTTCTCGCCAAGAACCTCGGCTGGGAAGGTTACTTCTTAACGTGCGCGCTGGCCGGTATCCCGGCCCTGCTGCTGCTGTTCACCCGTTACGCCCGCTGGGAATTCCCGGAACAGGCTAGCCTCTAGGCTCCGCGCGAAAAAATCCCCGGGCGAGAACCGCTCGCCCGGGGATTTGAGCCGGGGTTTTGTCAGCGTCCGTCCCAGCAAACGGCCCCTTGCTGAAGGGCCGCGACCATCGTCGGGATCGGGTGGGCGCGCAAGTCGGCGGCGATGAAGTCCGCCGCGGGGCGGCTCTGCCAAGGCCCGTTGTAGCAGGCGCTAATCGAGTTCTTCCACTGCGCTTGAACCTTGCTGAGGACGCCGTGACCCGCAAGGGGGGCGCTTATTCTCGAGCAGAGGTCGGAGATCTCCTCGCCCGACGTCGTGTTCCAGGCTTGGGGATACGCCGGATTGTCGCCCGGCGTCGGGAAAGGATCGGTGATGGCCTCGATCGCCTCGTGAGAGGAGACGATCGTCTGGCTGTCGAAGGGGCTACTCGCGCCGCAGCCCCTGCCGCAGGCCGGCATGACGCCGTAGAAGATCGAGGCGCCGGCGGCCGTCTTAAAGCCTTGGTGGTAGGCGCAAAAATTCTGGCACGAGCGCCCGCTTTCCATTGCGATGGAATGACCGGAGGGGAAATACACCATATATAGGCTGTTGTCATCCGCGGCCGGAAGCTTTCCGGCGGCGATTTGAGCGGCGAGCTCTTCACGTATATTTTCGTCGGTCAGTTGCGTGGAGGTGCGTCCGGGCTTGATGGTAATCGAGCCGTTGAAAGTTCCTCGGCCGATCTTTTGGTTCGTGCCCTTGCGCCCGTCGACGGCGGTGAGATTGGTGTTGTACTCCGACAGCCAGTCCATGTAGACGCTGTCGAGCATGTTGGTGAAGAAGGCGCCGATGCCGGACTTGGTCTCGGCGGCGACGTTGTCTCCCCAGAAAATCGCGTAGACCTTAGCGTTCGAGATCACCGGACCGCCGTAATAGACCAGGTTGCCGGCGTTCGACGCGCCCTTGTCATCGTTCATGCGATAAATACTGTTGGCACGCGCGGTGCCGAGCAGGGCGAGATTGACGACGCCGGCGGCAAGCAGAAGTCTGAGCGGTTTCATGGAAGACCCCCTTTGAAGGGACGTCATTTGGTGCGTCGCCAACAAGCGGATTATGCCCTAATGCTCAGTGAGCCGTCTAGTGAATAATAGCTCGCTCTATTATCTAAATAGTTATTTAAAAATATGACTTTTTTAAATTACCGAAACCTAATTATCCTGATATTGACAATGGATGTCTTCAGCCTTATCATAAGAGCATTAAGCATTCGTTTGGCTTTAATTTGGTCGCGCGCGGGCGTCCCCCGTGGTATGATCATGACGAGAGGTAACTCCCATGGATGAACTTCGAATCGTTCAGCTGACAAAAGAGATGGTCGCCGAGGAACTGAGGCTCATGGGAGATCCGTGCGCGGCGGCCGCCAACGTGGTGCGCAAGACTTTATACGCCGCTTTTTCCACTCCGACTCCGGGCGACACGCCGACGGAGGTCGTCATCGAGGACGCGGTTAAAGGAGCGATGACGGCCCTTTTGCTGGCCGACCACAGCATGACGCGGGGCGCGATCCTAGTTCTCGAGGCCGTCATGGACGTCGCCGCCAAGCGCGAGCTTGATCCCACCGGCAGCATGCGCGCCGCCCTCAAGGGTCTGGCCGATCTGCGGCGCTTCATCGATCCGGCGCGGCTCGACGATATTCGCCTCGAGATCTCGGCGCACTACATGGGGGCGGGCGAAGTCTTCATCGAGTACCTTCGCCAGGTCCAAGTCGTCAAGGCCTGACGGAGCGGCCGCCTTGCGCGTGGGCCCGGGGTCTGCTAGGATGGGGCCGTGCTCGCAGTACTTCTCGCGATGACCACTTTGCCCGCGACCGACCCGCTCCTTGACCTTCAGGCCGCGATCCCGGACGTCGTTCTCGACATCCGCTACGCGACCAAAAACAATCTGACCGGGCGGGCGCTGTATCCTTTTCCCGCCGCTTTTTTAAGGCGCTCGAGCGCCGATAAACTCGTCGTAGCGGCCGCGTCGCTGCGCCTGAAGAATCGGCGGCTCGTGATCTACGATGCTTATCGGCCGTTATCGGTTCAGAAAGAGCTCTGGGCGGCCAAGCCCGATCCTAAATGGGTGGCCGACCCGGCGCGCGGATCGGCGCACAATCGAGGCGCCGCCGTGGACCTGGGCCTCGCCGACTTAAACGGCAAGCCTTTGCCCATGCCGTCGCGTTTCGACGAGTTCGGCCCGCGCTCGCGGCATGGAGCCGCGGGCGCGTCGACTCTGGAGCGGCGAAACGCGCAGGCCCTAAAGGCGGCGCTCGAGGCCGCGGGCTTTGCGTCCCTGGCCGAGGAGTGGTGGCATTACTCCGATCCGGCGGCGAAGGCGTGGCCGCTTCTCGACATTCCCTTCGACGAGATTAAAAGGTGAGGCCGTCCGCCGCTGAGTCCACCGAGGCCGAGGTGGCGGCGAAAATCGCGGCTGCCCGCCGCGCCGCCGTCGTTTGGCGGCGCACCACGGTCGGCCAGCGCGTGAACGCCCTGCGCGCGCTTTGGCGCGCGCTTGCCGCTCGCCGCGCCGAGATCGGCTGGGTGGTCCATGAAGAGACCGGAAAGCCGCTTATTGAAGTCGACCTCATGGAGCTCGGCTGCGCGGGCCAACTGGTGGAATGGATGACGTCGGTGGCACCCCGCGTCTTGGGCGAGAAGGCCGCTTGGAAGCCGTGGTTCTTCTTCAATAAACGCGCGTATGAGCGGCGCGTGCCGGTCGGGGTCGTGGGGCTGATCACGCCTTGGAATATGCCTTTTTTAATTCCTTTCGGCGACGCTTTCGCCGCGATGCTCGCGGGCAACGCCGTCCTCTTGAAGCCTTCCGAATGGACGACGAAAACCGCCCTGTGGCTCGAGGAGGCCGTCGCGGCGACGTCGCTTTTGCCCGAGGGCCTGCTCTCAGTCGTGCCCGGAGGCGCGACCTCCGGCGAGCGCGTTCTCGACGCCTCGGACATGGTGATTTTTACCGGCTCCCCGCAAGCCGGCCGCGCCGTCGCCGCCCGCGCGGCGTCCCAGCTCAAGCGCGCGATCCTCGAGCTTGGCGGCAAGCACTCGATGATCGTCTTGGCCGACGCGGCGCTCGAGCGGGCGGCCGCGGCCGCCGTGTGGGGCGCGTGCGCGAACGCGGGCCAGGTATGCACGGCCGTCGAACGGATCTTCGTCGAGGCCTCCGTCTACGATCGCTTCGTCGAGCTCCTGCGTCCGCGCGTGGCTGCGCTGCGCGCGCGCCTGGACGGGCGCCAGGCCGATTTGGGGCGGCTCATGCTGCCGGCGTCGTTGGAGCGCGTGAAGGCGCAGCTCGAGGACGCGCGAGTCAAGGGCGCGCGCGTGATCGGCGGCGAGGTTCAAGACGCCGCCCATCGTCTTCTGGCTCCCGCGTTGGTGCTCGACGCGCGCATGGACATGACGGTGATGACCGAGGAGACTTTCGGCCCGGTGATCCCCGTCATGAAGGTCGCTCGCGCCGAGGACGCGGTAGCGCTGGCCAACGCCGGCCCCGAGGGATTGGCCGCGAGTGTCTGGACGTCCGATCTCGCCAAAGGCGAAAGCCTGGCCGCAGCACTTGACGTCGGACTCGCGGGAGTCAACGAGCCGGCGACCCACTACGCGTTCGGCGCGCTGCCGTTTGGCGGAGTGAAGGGCAGCGGCCTGGGGCGCCGTCACGGCGAGGAAGGCCTGCTCTCCTTTACGCAGGCGCAGTCCATAGTCGTTCACGAGTGGCCGGCGGGAACGCCTGACCCCTGGTGGTTTCCTTACGATGAGCGTAAAGCCGGATTCCTGCGCCGCCTCCTCGGCCTGTGATCCTAGGCGTACACGCCTCGCTCAGACGCGGCTATGCCGCCGCCTTGGAGGAAGCCCGTGCGTTGGGTTGCGCCGCTCTGCAGATTCTTCCGTATCCAAGACATCATAATCCTTCGCCCGAAGAGCTCAAGTCGTTCAGCGAAGCCCGCCGCGACGTGGGAGTGAGCGTGCTTCTCGTGCACTCGCGCTTCGTTCCCAGTCTGGCTTCCTCCAACGCCGACCGCCGTTCCCGCTCCGTCGAGCATCTCGCCAAGGAGCTGTCGCTGACCTCGTCGTTAGGCGCAGACGCCTACGTGATCCACGGCGGCGCCTACTCGCCGGACTCCGATCTCGCCGCGGGCGTTGGGCTGTTCGTCGATTCCGTGATCCGTGCCGTCGACGCGTCCGCCTGCGGCATGCCGATATATCTCGAAAATGTCCCGGGCGGAGGCCGCCGTATGGGAGGCAGTCTCGAGGAGTTGGCGCGGCTTCAGGATGGGCTCAAACCGCGCCTCAAAAATACCGGAGTCTGCCTCGATACGGCCCATGCGTACGCGGCAGGCTACGATATCGCCACGGCCGAGGGAGTCCTGAAATTCATCGCGCGCGCTCAGCGACTGCTCGGCTTCGAGGCGATTCGCGCCTTCCATTTAAACGACACGCGTTCCTTGCTCGGATCTCACCGCGAGCATCACGAGCATTGGGGGCAGGGACGTCTAGGAAAGGAAGGGCTCAAGTTTCTCCTGGGCCGCGCGGAATTCGAGACGTTGCCTGGAATCCTGGAGACGCCGAAAGAAGGGCTGGAAGCGGACCGCGCGAATCTAGATTACGCCCGACTCTTGGCTTAAACGTTTACGATCAAGCCTTCGCGGCCGACGCTGACCTTCAGTTTGTAGCCCCGTTCCGCGACGCGGGCCTTGGCGCTTTTTTCCATGGCGTCGAGAGCGGCGTCGTCGTAGCGTGCGTCTTGGTGGACGAGGACGAGCTCCTTGACCAAGTTCTTGCCCGCGAAGTCCACGGCGGCGAGGAAGTTGGAGTGCCCGGTGTTCTTGTTCGCTTTATAGTCCTCGGGAGTGTAGCGGCCGTCGTGAAAGAGCAAGTCGGCGTTGCGGCAGGCGGCGCCGATCTTCTCGTCGTAGTCCTGCAGGGCGGTGGCGTTGTCGCCGTAGAGCTCGCTGTCCGGGCAGTACACGATCTTGCGGTCGTCGGCCTGCAGGATATAGCCGAACGTCGTGCCCGGATGATTGGCGTAGAACGCCGAGAGCCGCACGCCGGGCAGGATCTCATAGGTCTGCTCCATGAGTTCGTAGAACTCTATGCGCGCGGGCGGCATCGCCGCCCCGAAGCCGGCGCTGAGCACGGCCTTGAGAGCTTGATCGAAAGGCTTGTCGGGGTCGGAAGCGCCGCTGACGTGAAGGGTGTATTCCTTGTCGCGCGCGCAGGAAAACGTGGCCAGCCCCTCGACGTGGTCTTTGTGAAAGTGGGTCAGGAATATCCAAAGGATCTTGGGCTTGTCGGACTTCTCGAGCTTGGCCGCGAGCTGATTGATGCCCGTGCCGGCGTCGAAGACGAAGTGATGCGAGGGGGTCTGCACCGACACGCAGGACGTGCGGGTGCCGTAGCGAGTGGCCGTGAAGGGCTCGCCCGAGGAGGCCGAGCGGCAGCCCCAAACCGTGGCCGTGACCGCGGCTTTCATGGTCGGCGCCGAGTCCGTCGTCCGGCGCGGGGCTTTGTTGCCCTTCACGCCCATGGACGCGAGGATCTCGATGATCTTCTGCGCGAAGTGTTCCACTTCGTAGGGCTTCTCGATGAAGGCTTCGGCGCCGTACTTGGCGGCGCGCTGTTTCTCGGCGATGAAGGACTTGCCCGAGACGATGACGACTTTGATCTTATCGGTGGCGGGATCGGACTTCAAGCGATGCAGAAGAGTCAGACCGTCGAGGCCGGGCATCAAGATATCGAGGATGACGAGCGCCGGCTTTTCGACCCGGATGTATTCCTCGGCTATGAGGCTGTCGGAGATCAACGCGATGGAATAGCCCTCATCCTTGAGCAATTCCAGGGTGAGGCCTCCGACGATGGGGTCGTCGTCGACGACTATGATTTGAGTGGCCAAGAGCGCCGTATTCTATAATAATTCCTTCATGAGGATCATAGCGGGCGGGAGCAGGGGACGGTGGTTCAAGGGAACTCCAAAAGAGCTGACCGTGCATCCGATCTCGGCCCGCATCAAGAAGTCGGTGTTCGACATCCTGCGCCCGCGCCTGGAAGGCGCGCGCGTGCTGGACCTCTACGCCGGGACGGGCGCCGTCGGCCTCGAGGCGCTGTCGCGCGGCGCGGCGTCCGCGTTTTTCGTGGACCGGGACAAGCGCTGTCTGGCGGTGGTCGAGGACAACATGAAGCGCCTCGATCTGACCGCGAAGGGGCGAGCCTGCTACGGGGACGTGCTTCAGGACTTGTCGTGGATACCTTTTCGCGCGGGCACGGCCGACTTCGACCTCATCTACATGGGCCCGCCCTACCGCGACGCCGAGAACCGGATGCTCGCCTACTCGACGCCGACCCTGGCGCGCGTGGCC
>JAYVZL010000135.1:0-13316 GCA_043783505.1 Elusimicrobiota bacterium | reverse complement strand
ATATCACAGATTGTGATATCCAATTCTGGACTCAAAATGGGCCTCCGAAAGCTTCCATATGCCTTTACAGAGCAGGGCGTTGCCATGTTATCCGGGGTTCTACATAGCGAACGTGCGATTCGGGTCAATATCGAGATCATGCGGACTTTCGTAAACATGCGGCGGACGCTTGGGACCAACAAAAAAATCGCCGCGCGCATGGAGAACGCCGAGAAGCAATTGAACAAGCATGAGGGTGAGATCAAGTCACTATTCGAGGAAATCGAACTGCTGACAGAACCGCCAATAAGACCTCGCCGCAATATCGGATTTTCAGGGTAACGCGGGGCGAAAAAGCGCCCTGCTTCCCCGCCCAAAACAGGGAACTTTTTATGGGGCTCGATCGATAGTAGGTGAGGAGGCCCATTTCATGAACATCAACAAGCTGCTATTGATTCGTTTAGGTATAACTGTTATACTTAAATGAGACATTTCGAATTCGATCCCTGCTGCCGTTTTCACAACAAGAGGCGAAGCGATCAGACTGATCAGCTGCCACAGAGCGGATCGTCGGTTGGAGAAATCTATGAAAACCGCATCCAAACCCAAGAAAACCAAGTGGATCACGGCCGCAGAGTTTGATCGAAAATTCGACGCCGGAGAAGATATTACCCCCTATTTGGATCTCAAGAACGCCATAGTCGTTCAAAGGGTCAACGTCGATTTCCCCTCGTGGATGGTCCACATGCTGGATCGTGAAGCGCTCAAACTCAATGTTTCTCGCCAGGCGGTCATTAAAATGTGGATTCGAGAACGCCTGGATCCAACACGTCGACTCACGCGCTAAAAAAGAGAGCTATACTCTATTTATGTGCGGAATCTTCGCCGTCTCGGGCCGCCCGGACGCCGCTGAACTGACGCAGCTCGGCCTGTTCGCCCTGCAGCACCGCGGCCAGGAGTCAGCCGGCATCGTCACCGTCAAGAACGGAGAGTTTCAGACCCGCATCGGCATGGGCCTGGTCTCCGAGGTGTTCGAAGACGGCGTGATGGCGCTGCCCGGGCGGGTGGCGATAGGCCACGTGCGCTACGCGACGACAGGCGCTTCCCAGCTCAAGAACGCCCAACCCCTGGTCTTCAAGACCGGCCACGGCATGCTCGCCATCGGCCACAACGGCAATTTGACCAACGCGCTTCAGCTCAAGCACAAGCTCGAAAGCCGCGGCGCGATCTTCCAGTCCACCACCGATTCCGAGGTCATCGTCCACCTCCTCGCCCGTCAGGAAGGCCCCATCGAGGACGCCCTGATCGCCAGCCTGCGCCAGGTCGAGGGCGCCTACTCGATGGTCCTGCTGACCATCGACAAGGTCATCGCCGTGCGCGATCCCTACGGCTTCCGGCCGCTCGTGCTGGGCCGAATCGGCGACGCCCACATCTTCGCTTCCGAAACCACGGCCCTCAATCTCATAGGCGCCGACCTCGTGCGCGAGCTCGAGCCCGGAGAGATGGTCATAGTGGAAGGCACCACGATCAAGTCGCTCAAGCCTTTCGCGCCGGTGCCCGCGCCGGCGCGCTGCGTCTTCGAGCAGGTCTATTTCGCGCGCCCCGACTCGATGATCTTCAACCGCGGCGTCCAGGCCGCGCGCCGCGATTTAGGCCGCGCGCTGGCCCGCGAGATAGCGGGACTTAAGGCCGACATCGTCGTACCGGTGCCGGACTCCGGCATACCGGCGGCGCTCGGCTTCTCAGAGGAGAGCAAGATTCCCTTTGAGATCGGCCTGATGCGTTCGCATTATGTCAGTCGGACCTTCATCAAGCCCACCCAAGAACTGCGCGAAAAGGCGGCGATGCTCAAGCTAGCGCCCGTGCCCGAGACCCTGCGCGGCAAGCGCGTCATCCTCATCGACGACTCCATCGTGCGCGGCACCACCTCCAAGCGCATCTGCAAGCTGCTTCGACAGGCCGGCGCGCGCGAGATCCACATGGCGATCACCTCGCCGCCGATCGTCTCATCCTGCTACTACGGCATCGACACCCCGCGCTCCGGCGAGCTCATCGCCAACCAGAACTCCGTCGAGGAGATCCGCAAATATTTGGGCGTGGACACATTGCACTACCTGAGCCTGCAGGGCATGCTGCGCGCCGTGGGCAAGGGCGACGAGTCGGGCTGGTGCACCGCCTGCTTCACCCGCCGCTATCCCACGCCGATTCCGGACTACCAAGTCACGGAAGCGGTGAAGTGACCAGTGCTCTTCTCCTAACCGCCCTCCTCGGCGCCTGCGCCACGCCTCCCCGTTCCGCGCCGGAAAAGATCGACTTGAGCGTCTGCGTCATGGACGCCCCCAACGCGGACGAGCAGACCGCCCTGCTCGCCGATTACCAGAGATATTTCGTCTCCGCCGTCGTCGCCGCGGACTCCCGCGGCGGACGCGAGTGCGACGTCGAGGCCCACATCGTCTCCGCGCTCAACGCCGACAAAGTCACGCTGCGCTCGGCCTACGACGGCTCGGCGCTCGCCGAAGTCTCCGGGCCCATGGACCTCATGCCGCAGCTGACCGCGATGTCCCTCGCCCGCGGCAGCGAGCCCTATCAACGTGTCCGCGTCCAAAAGAGCCGCTCCGGCAGGTATTGATTTTTCGCCGGATACCAGTTATAAAGGAGCGTATGCAGGCGTTATCGGTCTATTGGAACCGCTGCGAGGGCGACGCATGGGGCGAGCTCTTCGCCGTTGATATTAAGGATCCCCATTTCGACAATCTGGAAGGCGTCTACATGGTCTGGCTCGGCGGATCGCAGCCCACCGCGATCTGCGCGGGCGCGGGCCTCATCCGTGAGGAGATCGCCAAGCGGCGCGGCGAGCCTGGCATTCTCGCCATGCGCGATAAGTCTCTGCTCATCACGTGGGCCAAGGTCGACGCGTACTCGCGCGCCGGCGTCGAGCGCTGGCTGCTGGAGAACCTCAAACCAAAATTCACGGCCGGCCTTCCCGGCTCGGTCGCCGTCGAGGTGAATCTGCCCGGCCGGCCCGGCGTGGCCACGCCCAACACGGGCACGCCACCCAAGCAGCTATTCGAGGACCTCGCTCATTTTATGGCCCCGCCGCCCTCCGTGCATGCGCCGGAACCAAAACTGGGAGAACAGATGCCGCCACCAGAACCCGCTTATAAGATGCCCGCCAACGACACGGAAACGCGGCTGCAGCGCTTGCCCTTACAGTCCATCTTCATCGAAGTGGTCAAGAAATCCAAGGCAACGAGCAAGAGCGGCGGCGGCGGCCTGTTCGGCGGCGGGAAGACAAAACCAGACGACGAAAAGCTCGTTTTCGAGACCGTTCAGATGATCTTGCGTGAAGCGGCGAAACTGCGCTCCTCGGACGTGCACTTGGAGCCCCTGGAAGCCTCTTTGCGCGTGCGTTTTCGTCTCGACGGAATCCTCGAGGAAGTCCTGCATATCCCGAACAATCTCGACCTGCGCGTAGTCTCACATATACGAGTGATGTGCGGACTCGACCCGGAGCACGGCATCGGCACCAGCCATCCCGAAGACGGACGCATGGCTTTTTCCTATGACGGCATAGAAGCGGACCTGCGCCTCTCGACTTTCCCGACCTCGTGCGGCGATAAGGCCGTCCTGAGGCTGATCCCCCGGGCTCACAAAATACCGAGCATCAATGAGCTGGGCCTGTCGTCAAAGACGGCTGAAGCGCTCCGCCATCTCGTCACACGCACCCAAGGACTGTTCATCGTCACCGGGCCTACCGGCAGCGGCAAGTCGACGACCTTGTACACGGCCCTGCAAGCGATCAACGTGCCTTCACGCAACATTGTCACGCTCGAAGATCCCATCGAGAAGAAGATTCCCGGCATAAACCAAGGGCTCATCCAGCCTAAGGCGGGCTTCGGCTTCGCCGCCGGCCTGCGCGCGATCCTGCGTCAGGACCCGAACGTGATCATGGTCGGCGAGATCCGCGACCTGGAGACGGCGGAGATCGCGGTGTCCGCCTCGCTGACCGGCCATATGCTCTTCACGACCCTGCACACCAACAGCGCTCTAGGGGCCATCACGCGCCTCTTCGACATGGGGCTTGAGCCCTTCCTGGTTGCCTCAGCGTTGACCGCCGTCTCCGCCCAACGCCTGGTCCGCCGCGTATGCACGGCCTGCGCCAAACCTTACACGGCGACAGCCCCCGAAACCGCCGAGATCGAGGAACGCGCCAAGCGCGCCGGGGTCGCGGTGCCCCACGAGCTTCTCGCCGGCCTCAAGATCGGAGCGGGCTGCGATGTCTGCCGGCGCACCGGCTACTTCGGCCGCGCTCTGCTCTTCGAGTTCGCCGCGATCACCCCAGCCTTGCGCCAGATGATCCTGCGCAAAGCCTCCATGGAAGACCTTCGCACGTCCGCCTTGCAGGACGGCATGGAGCCGATGATCCTCGACGGCCTGCGCAAAGCCGCCGAAGGCGTCACGTCCATCGCGGAAGTGTTCCGAATCGTCGACGCCTCCGACTAATTAGTATCATCGAGCCGTGAAGGTTCTGCTTCTCGGCTCCGGCGGCAGGGAACACGCCATGGCTTGGGCGCTGGCCAAGAGCCCGGCGTTGTCAAAACTCTGGGTCGCGCCCGGGTCGGCCGCCATGCTCGGCTTAGCCGAGCTGGTACTTCTCGATCCTCTCGACGGCGCGGCCGTCGCGCGCTTCTGCCGCGGCAACGGCGTCGACCTGCTCGTCATCGGACCGGAAGCGCCCCTCGCGGCCGGGGTGGCGGACGCGGTCCGCGCCGAGGCAATCCCCGTTTTCGGGCCGGGCCGGGAGTGCGCGCGCCTGGAGTCCTCCAAAACCTTCGCCAAGGACTTCATGAGGCGCCACGGCCTGCCCACCGCCCGCGCTATAGCCGGAGACGCGGCCTCGGCCAAGGCGGCGGCTCGCGGGTTCGGCGGACGCTGCGCGGTGAAGGCCGACGGCTTGGCCGCCGGCAAAGGCGTAGTCGTTTGCACGACGATCGACGAGGCGCTGGCCGCGGTGGACGTCCTGTCGGCGACCGCGGCGGGAAGCACGTTGCTCGTCGAGGAACTGCTCGTCGGCCCCGAGATCTCCATGATGGCGGTTCTCGACGGGCGCTCTTATGCGCTGCTTCCCGCCAGCCAAGACCACAAGCGCCTGCTCGACGGCGACCAAGGCCCCAATACTGGCGGCATGGGCGCGCTGTGCCCGGTCCCTCTCGACGCGGCCCTTCTCGCCCGCATCCGTGCCGAGGTCTTCGACCGCGCGCTGACCGGCCTGGCCGCCGACGGTCTCGACTATCGCGGCGTGCTCTACGCGGGACTTATGCTCACGTCCGAGGGGCCGAAGGTGATCGAGTTCAACGCGCGCCTGGGCGATCCGGAGACGCAGGCGGTGCTCCCCCTGCTCGACGCCGACTTCCTGGAGTTATGCCTGGCCTGCGCCCGGGGAGTACTGGCCGTCGACAAAGTTCCAGCGCGTCCCGGGGCCTGCGTGGCGGTGGTCGTCGCCGCCGAAGGCTACCCCCAGTCGCCCAAGCCGGGAGCGGCTCTCACGCTCGAAGCGGCCGATGGAATGAACGGGGTCATGATCTTTCACGCCGGCACGAAATCAGACGGCGCGCGCTGGACGGCGGCGGGCGGACGCGTGCTGAGCGTCGTCGGCTTGGGGCCGAATCTCGCCGTCGCCCGTGAACGCGCCTACGCGGCCGTGCCCCGCGTCGCGGGCGCGGGACTGCGCTGGCGAAGCGACGTGGCGGCCAAGGTGCTGGGGAGGAGTCTCGTGTGATGAAAAAACACAAGCCTTTGGTCGGAATCATCATGGGCAGCCGATCGGACTGGAAGACGATGAAGGCGGCCGCCGAAGTGCTCGAGGATTACGGCGTGCCCTATGAAGCGTCCGTCGTTTCCGCCCACCGCACGCCGATGAAGCTGTTCAGCTATGCTACCTCGGCGGAAAAAAAAGGAATTCGTGTGATCATCGCCGGCGCCGGAGGCGCGGCCCATCTGCCGGGCATGACCGCGTCGATGACCTCCCTACCCGTGCTGGGAGTGCCCGTGGAGTCGCGCGCGCTCAAGGGCCTGGACTCGCTTTTGTCCATCGCGCAGATGCCGCGCGGTGTCGCCGTCGGTACGCTCGCCATCGGCGAAGCCGGCGCGGCCAACGCCGGCCACTTGGCCGCGCAGATACTCGCTCTTAACGACGCAGAGCTCTCGCGGCGGGTCCGCGCCTTTCGCGCGACGCAGACGCGCAAGGTGCTCAAGGAACGTCTGTAATGGCCGCGCCGCTGGCCGCCGGCAAGACGCTCGGGATACTCGGCGGAGGCCAACTCGGCCGCCTGATCGCCCAAGCCGCCAAGGATCTCGGCTACCGCACTGCCGCCCTCGACTCTGCCGTGACGTCGCCCGCCCTGCAGGTCGTCGACGTGCCGATCGTCGGATCCGTCAACGACATCGGCGCGACGCTCGAGTTGGCGGCGGTCAGCGACGTCGTCACCCTGGAATGGGAGCTCATCGCGGCCTTCGTCCTCGAGGAAGTGGCCAAGAAGAAGCCGCTCTATCCCGCCGCTTCGGTGCTGGCCGTCATCCAAGATCGCTTGACGCAAAAGAATTTCCTGGCCGCGAACGGTTTCCCTCAGACGCCATACGGCGAGGCGTCGATCGCGGTTCCCTGGAGATTCCCGATGGTCGTCAAGCGGCGCCTTCACGGCTACGACGGCAAGGGTCAGTGCATGGTCGACAATAAAGAGGACACACCCCGGGCCGCGGACGTGCTCGCCAAGCCCTGCGTCTGGGAGGCGAAAGTTCCCTTCAAGCGCGAGATCTCCGTGATCCTCGCGCGCGACCGCGACGGCCTGAGCGCGGTCTATCCGGTCGCCGAGAACCTGCACCGCGGCGGCATCCTGCACGCCACGCGCGCGCCGGCGCGCATCGACGCGGCGACAGCCGAAAAAGCCGTCGCGTTGGCGCTGGCGCTCGCCGAGAAGCTGGGGCACGTCGGCGTGATGGCCGTGGAGATGTTTCTGCTCAACGACGGCTCCCTGCTCGTCAACGAGATCGCCCCGCGCGTGCACAACAGCGGCCATTACACCCTGGGCGGCTGCGTCGTGTCGCAGTTCGAGCAGCACGTGCGCGCCGTCTGCGGCCTGCCGCTGGGCGAGACGCGGATGCACGGACCCACGACGATGGTCAACCTGCTCGGCGAGTTATGGGAGAAGGGCGAGCCGAAGTGGTCCGTCCTCGACAATATCCCGGGCGCGGTGCTCCATCTCTACGGCAAGTCCGAGCCGCGGCGCGGACGAAAAATGGGGCATTACACCGTCATCGGCGCTGGCGCCGACGCCGAGTACGACCGCGCCGACGAGCGCCTGAAATCCCTGCGCGGATGAAGCTCCGGCGGAGCTGCGCGCCCGCCGAGCCTAATACCCTCCTACCACCCGGTGCTCTCTCACTTCCTATCCTTTCAGCTCGCCGGAATGTATCACATGTGCGACATTCACTCTTTCCGGGACTAGCGAAAGTATCACATCTGCTACATCTGACATGCGCAGTTCTTGGGATATCTTGTTCCCCGCAAACCTCCGCGAACATGAAGAAGTCTTGACACAATTCTGCCTGAGGTTATACTCCCTGAGGCAACCAATCATGCAAATATCTCGACTATTGGCTTTAAGCTTTTTGTTTCAGAGCGCCTGTGCCGCCGGTAGGGCGCCGTCGCATGTCGCGACAACCGATTCGGTCCTGGGCAAATTCTATGACTTGAGCGCTTTGCCCGCGGGCTTTCCGATCGATCTTGGGTTACTCGAACGCTCGGCCTCCAGTGTCGCCAAATTCGGCGGGGCCTCCGGCGTCATTATAGAGGGCGATTTTTTCATTACGGCCCGGCACGTCGCGCAATCCGCCAAAAAACGCAATCGGAATACGATCCGAGTTCAAACCGCGGCCGGCGGCGTGCAGGAGTTGACCGTGGTTGAGACCGACCTCACCATTCACTCGCTTCCGTACGACTTCGCCGTTTACCGGATCAGCGGCGGGCGCTTCCAAGGCGTTCCCGCGCGAATTCGCACGACGCCGATCGACCCCGACGAAACTGTCTTCGGCATCGGGTTCGTCTGGGATCCCGCTAAAAAGGACACCCCGGATCAGAAGAAGGTGGCTGTCGGAAAAACGGCGAACGTCAACGCGGCAGGGCGATCGTTCTGCGAATACACGAACGAGGACGACGTCGCTGTCGTTGAAAGTTGGAAACTGGAAGAGCCGGGCTGCTCCAACGTTGACTACGCAAAATTCAAATACCGCGCGCGTGAGGAGCGCGACTCCTTGCTCACCCTAACTCCGATGAGCTTCGGCATGAGCGGTTCGCCTCTCTTCGACAAAGACGGGCTTCTCATCGGAATCGGGAGCAACGTCCTGAGCAGCACTCCGCTGAACTACGACCCCCTCAAGTTCGCCGTTTACGTTAAGGCAGCCAACATCGCCAAGGCGCTGAACACTCATTGACGATAAGCCATTTGTCTACTATAATAAAGACAAATGGCTACAAAAAAGAAGGCCGCCGGAAAACGCCGCCTTTATTCCTTGGTCGGAGAAGGCTCAAACCAGGGCACGGCCGCGTCCTCGGTGGTCATCGACCGCATACGGGAAGGCTTCCAATGGCCGGAGGTTCAGCGTTATCAGGAGTCCTTTCAGATCAAGGACAAGATGTTCGCGAGAATCATCGGGGTCAGCGATCGGACTTTGACGCGGACGCGCAGGAATAAAGCCGCGCTCGATCCGATCGCCAGCGACAGGCTCTACCGCACGGCGAAGGTCCTCTCCTTCGCCGTCGACGTATTCGAAGATTTGCCGCGCGCCGTCCGCTGGCTCCAGCGCGAGCAGCCGGGCCTGGATGGGAAGGCGCCCCTCGCGCTGCTCGACACCGAGCCGGGAACGCATGAGGTGAAGACCTTGCTCACTCAACTCGAATACGGCGTTCTCCCTTGATCCACGCCTGGCGCATCGACAAAGCTAAACGATCCAAAGCCGACTCGTTTTCGGGAGAGGGCGCGCGCAGGGTCGCGGGTCGATGGAATAGCGAACGCCACGTCGTCGTTTACGCTGCCTCGAGCCTATCCCTCGCCGCCTTAGAAAAATTCGTACATCTAGGGGCGGAAAGCTTGAGTATCCGCTTCGTCTGCTATCAGATCGACATCCCCACATCCGTAAAAATAATGAAGTGGAACAGCTCCGGCATGCCCAAGGATTGGCGAACGCAGCCAGCGCCCTTATCGACTCAAAAAATGGGCGACGAATGGATCGCCGGCCATCGCGGCGCGGTATTGATCGTCCCCTCGGTCGTCACTCCGTCAGAAACCAATCTCCTATTGAATCCCACGCACTCAGACTTCGCGAAAATCACGATATCTCCGCCTCAGGCCTACAGCTTCGATCCGCGCATGTGGAAATAAGCCGCGTCCCGATCATTGCCGCGTCCAGCCTAAAAATAGTTTAATCGCTTAGGACAACGCGTGGCGCCGAGAGACTGGGAAAGAAAGGACCTGCTCGGCTTGGAAGGGCTGAGCGCCTCCGAGATCGAGACGATTCTCGACTTAGCCGCGTCTTTCAAGCAAACCCCCCAGCCGGACCTCCTCAAAGGCCGCACCGTCGCCTTCCTGTTCACCGAACCCTCCACGCGCACGCGCTCCTCCTTCGAGATGGCGGCCAAACGCCTGGGCTGCGACGTGTTGAGCTTCTCGCCCGTCGGATCCTCCTTATCCAAGGGAGAAACGCTTCTCGATACGTTCCTCAACCTGCAAGCGGTCGGAGTGACCCACTTCGTCGTGCGCCACGAGCGCTCGGGCGTGCTCGAGGATCTGGCGCCTCTACTGGCGGCCTCGGTGATCAACGCCGGCGACGGCGCCCACGAGCACCCGACCCAGGCCCTGCTCGACCTGCTCACGCTGCGCGAGCGCTGGGGCGGATTTAAGGGCAAGAAGATCGTGATCTTGGGCGACATCCGCCACAGCCGCGTGGCGCGCTCGAATCTCTTCGCGCTCAAGAAGCTGGGCGCCAAAGTCGTCTTCTGCGGCCCCACGCCCCTGTGCCCCGACGCTTTTGCCGAGCTGGGCGCGGTCGTCGAGCACGACGTCGCCAAGGCGCTCAAGGGCGCCGACGCGGTCAACGTCCTGCGCCTGCAGATCGAGCGCATGGAGCAGGGTTTCGTGCCCTCGCTCTCGGACTACGCGCTCACCTATCAGCTCACGCCCGCGCGCGTCGAGCTGATGAAGCCCGAGGCCATCGTCCTGCACCCGGGCCCGATCAACCGCGGTGTCGAGATCGCCTCCGAGGTCGCCGACGGACCGCGCGCAGTCATCCTCGAGCAGGTGGCCAACGGGGTGCTCGCGCGCATGGCGGTGCTGGCGCTGTGCGAGCAAGGGAGGAATCTTGCCTGAACGTCTGCTCGTGACCGGCGGACTGGTCATCGACCCCGCCCGCTCGCTCGAAGCGGCGCGCGACGTCCTCATCGAGGATGGAAAAATCTCGATCGTCGCGACCGGCCTCGCCAAGAAATCGGCGTTTAAAGGCGTGCCCGTCATCGACGCCAAGGGCAAGTGGGTGATCCCCGGCCTCGTGGATATGCACGTGCATCTGCGCGAACCCGGCCGCGAGGGCGACGAAACCATCGAGAGCGGAACCAAAGCCGCGGCGCGAGGCGGCGTGACGACCGTGCTCGCCATGGCCAACACCGAGCCCGTTTGCGACTCCCCCGCCCAGCTCTCCTTCCTGCGCTCGAAGGCCAAGACGGACGCGGCCGTCAACGTTCTCTTCGCCGGAGCCGTCACCCTCGGCCAAAAAGGCGAGCAGCTGACCGAGTTCGCCAAGCTTCGCGCGGGGGGCGCCGCCGCTCTGTCCGACGACGGCCGGCCGGTGATGAACGCGGGGCTTCTGCGCCGCGCGCTCGAGTACGCCAAGGACCTGGGCCTGCTCGTCATCGATCATTGCGAGGACCTGACGCTCTCCGCCGGCGCCTGCATGCACGAAGGGCCGGAAGCTTTTAGAAAGGGGCTGAAAGGAACGCCTTGGGCCGCCGAGACCGTGCAGGTCGTGCGCGACATCGCCTTGGCGGAACTCACGGGAGCGCGCCTTCATCTGGCGCATTTATCCGCCGCGGCCTCGGTCGCCGCGGTGAGGGCGGCGAAAAAACGCGGAATACGGATCAGCGCGGAAGCGTCTCCGCACCACTTCGCGTTGATAGACGAGAATATTCCGGGATACGACGGAACCTGGAAGATGAATCCCCCGCTGCGCGCAAACACCGACCGAGAGGCCCTCCTCGAAGGCTTAGCCGACGGCACCATCGACGCGATCGCCACCGACCACGCTCCCCACGCCTGCACGGCCAAGGCGCTGGGCATGGAGCTGGCCCCTTTCGGCGTCATCGGCCTGGAGACCTCGCTGGCCGCGGCGATCACCGACTTGTATCACAAGAAGATCCTGACGCGCCGCCGCTTAGTCGAGCGCATGTCTGCGGCACCCGCCGTTCTTCTCGGCCTCAAAGGCAAGGGTACCCTCGCCCCAGGCGCGGACGCCGACCTCGCCATCGTCGATCCCGACGGCGCCTGGACCCCCGCCGCACCTTTTCAATCGAAAAGCCGCAACTCGCCCTTCATCGGACGCCGCCTGAAAGGACGCATCCTCACCACCCTCTGCGCCGGCCGCGTGGTCCATGCTCTATGAAGCCCTCAAGCCCTATCTCTTCGCGCTCGACGCCGAGCGCGCCCACGAAGAGGTCTCGGGTCTGATGGCGCTCCTAGCGCCGATTCCAGGCGCTGGGGCTGTGCTGTCGGCGTTGACAGGGAAGGGCGGAAAGGGTCTCGAGAAAATGGTCCTCGGACTGACGTTTCCAAATCCCGTCGGCTTGGCCGCGGGCTTCGACAAGGACGGCAAGCTCGTTCCCGTGCTGTCCGCCTTCGGCTTCGGATTTCTCGAGATCGGCTCCGTGACTTTAGAGCCGCAGCCCGGCAATCCCAAGCCTCGCCTATTCCGCCTGGCTGACCAAGGCGCTTTGATCAATCGTTTAGGTTTCAATTCGGAAGGGGCTCGATCGGTCGCGTTTCGCTTGGCTTCTCAACCGCGCCCGTCCGTCCCGCTTGGGATCAATTTGGGCTTGAACAAGGACACGCCCGCGGCGGACGCTCCGCGAGCTTATGCCCGAACGTTCCGCATCCTGGCCAAGTACGGCAATTACTTTGTCGTCAATGTGTCCTCGCCCAATACCCCCGGACTTCGCGACCTTCAAAAAGCGTCCGAGCTGAGGGAGATTCTTAAAGCCGTTCAAGACGTCAACGCCGAACATAAACCGATTCTGGTCAAGTTATCACCGGACCTGACGGACGCCGATTTGACGGCTTGCGTGGAAACGGCTGCTCAGTCGGCCCAAGGACTTGTCATATCCAACACCACTCTCTCCCGAGAAGGAGTGCCGGAGCAGTGGAAGGCCCAGGCTGGCGGCCTATCGGGATCGCCTCTTAAGGCTCGCGCGACCGAGCTCGTGAAGCGCGTCCGGGCGCTGACTCAATTGCCCATCATCGGCGTGGGCGGCGTCGCCTCGGCCGACGACGCGCGCGCGCGGCTCGCGGCTGGCGCGGACCTCGTCCAGCTCTACACAGGCTTCGTCTACGGCGGCCCCGGCTCGGTCAAGCGCATCACGAGGGGGTTGGCATGACGCAGATCATCGTCGCCCTCGACGTGGACACGATCAAGAAACAGCAAGAGCTGCTCAAGAGCCTCCACGGGATCATCGTCTGGTACAAAGTCGGCCTGCAGCTGTTCACCGCGCAAGGCAAGCGCGCCGTGGACATGATTGAGCGTCAAGGCGGCAAGGTGTTTCTCGACCTGAAGCTCCACGACATCCCGCAGACGGTGGCTCTCGCCGTTCGCGAGGCCCAACGCCTGGGCGTCGACGCGCTCTCGCTGCATCTGATGGGCGGCGCGGACATGATCCGCGCCGCGGCCGAGGTCTCGCCGCGGCCGAAACTATGGGGCGTGAGCGTGCTCACCAGCATGTCTGCCAAGGACGTCAAGATCTTCGCGCCTACGACGCGGATTCCAGCGCTGGTCAACTCCCTCGCCATGCTCGGCTGGGTAGGAGGCATCGACGCCACGATCTGCTCGCCCCGGGAAGTCGGCGCGCTGAAAAAAGAGCATCCGAATCTCGACATGAAGTTCGTCACCCCCGGCATCCGTCCGGCGGGAGCGGCGCTCAACGACCAATCGCGCGTGATGACGCCCGGCCAAGCCGCGAGGCTCGGCATCAACTTCATCGTGATCGGACGTCCGATCACGCACGCGCTCGATCCGCGAAAGGC
>JAYVZL010000134.1:0-2057 GCA_043783505.1 Elusimicrobiota bacterium | reverse complement strand
TCCGTCAAATCCTTGGGGATGGGCTGACTGCCTTCGAATAGATTGCTCTCGATCATCATGCCCACCAAGCTCGATCCTCCCTGTTTGATCTGATCCATGCAGGCCGTGAACACCTCGGGCTGATTCTTGTGATCCTTGTTGGAATTGCCGTGGCTGCAGTCCACCATGATCCGCTTGCGCAGGCCGACCTTCTCGAGCGCCGTCTCGCACGCTTTCACGCTCGCGGGGTCATAGTTCGGCGCCTTGCCTCCGCGCAGGACAACGTGGCCGTAGGGGTTGCCCCGCGTCTTGAAGACCGAGCTGCGGCCGTCTAAGTCCATGCCCAGGAAGTTGTGCGGCGTCAGCGCCGAGCGCATGGCGTCGATGGCGACCTGCACGTTCCCATCGGTCCCGTTCTTAAAGCCGATCGGAGAAGAGAGTCCGCTTGCCATCTCGCGGTGCGTCTGTGACTCGATGGTGCGCGCGCCGATCGCGTACCAGCAGACGAGCTCGGAGATGTACTGAGGGGTGATCGGATCGAGCGCCTCGGTCGCGGTGTAGAGCCCCATTCCCGTGATATCGAGAAGAAGCTTGCGCGCGAGCTTCAGTCCCGTCTCGATGTGGAACGAGTCGTTCATGAAAGGATCGTTGATCAGGCCTTTCCAGCCGACCGTGGTGCGCGGCTTCTCGAAGTACACGCGCATTACGATCACGAAGCGATCCTTCACCCTCTCCGCCAGCGTCCGCAGGCGCTCGGCGTACTCCAACGCCGCCTTGGGATCGTGGATCGAACAGGGACCGACGACGATGAATTGACGATCATCTTTGCCGTCGAGGATATCGCGCAGCGCGCGCCGACCTTCGGCTACGGCCGCCAGACTCGCCTGAGTCGCCGGATGCGCCGACTGCACGTCCTTCGGCGTAGGCAAAAGATAATGCCCGTCGATATTGGCGTCAATAAGGCGCTTCTTATCCATAGCTACTGTCGCATCTCCAACGCTTGTTTATATCTACTGACGATGATCACTCGAAGATATCCGGGAACCTATCCGGAATGACTTCTCATGAAAGTATCACATTCGCTACATTCACTCGTCCCGGAACTAGTGATTATCAGTAGTTGCGGTTGCCGTATCCTAGATGTGCTCCGCCAACCAGTTCAAACCTTCGATATAGCTCAAGACGCCCTTGCCCATAAAGCTCGCCTTGCACGCCGGCGCGACGACAGATACTCGACGCCACGTCTCTCGCTTCATGATATCCGACAGATGAACCTCGACCGCCGGCTTGGCGACGGCGACGATCGCGTCATGAAGGGCATAGGAATAATGGCTGTAAGCTCCCGGATTGATCAGAACGCCGTCCGCCCATTTGCGATTTTTATGCAGACAATCGATCAGAGAGCCCTCGCCGTTGCTTTGGTAAAAACGCACGGTGATCTTTCGACGCTTGGCTTCCGTCCGAATTTGAGCGTTGAGCTGGCTTAAAGTCATCGTGCCGTAGATCGAGGGCTCGCGCTCGCCCAGAAGATTGAGGTTAGGGCCGTGCATCACCAGAACGCGCTTCATGACTTGCCTCTCGAGATACGCAGGCCGGCGCGCTTCGCGGCGTCGGCGAGCTCCGGCCCGGTGATATCGTCAGCCTTGACCGGCTTGCCGATGCCGCGCAAAAGGATGAACAGATTCCGGGCATTGCGCGCTTTCTTGTCATGCTTAAGAAGTGCTTGCAGCGCGCTCCAGCGCAGTCCTTTCGGGGGCGCCGGCGGATTGAGTCTGGAAAGAAGGCGCCTTGCCAGTTCAAGATCCCCCGCTTTCATCCAGCCCCTGGCGGCCGACAGCTCGATGGCCGCCGACATGCCCCAGGCCACGGCTTCGCCGTGCCTAAAATGCCGGTACGCCGTCGCGGATTCAAGCGCATGGCCGAGCGTATGGCCAAAATTGAGCAGTTCCCGGCGTCCTCCAGCGTCCCTCTCGTCCCCGGCGACGACCTTCGCCTTGAATGCCGCGCAGCGGCTGACCATCCTGATCAACTCCGCCGCGTCGCGCCGCTCGAGCTTGTCCCACCCCAGCGCCAGCCCG
>JAYVZL010000133.1:0-5553 GCA_043783505.1 Elusimicrobiota bacterium | reverse complement strand
CCGTTCATAGGCAGTCGCCTTCCGTCGTTTCCGCAGCCGCCCCCGAGACGAATAAGGCGACCCCGCATCGCGGCCTTTGGCAATGGATCGTCGGCCATCTGCGCGTGCTGCAGGATAAGGATAACAACCGTCAGTTTTGGAGGCTCATCCTCGGTCAGGCGGCGATGGCGCTGGGTCAGAGCTTTCACTACACCGCCTTGACCGACCTTGTCGCGCCGAAGAAAGAGGATGCCGCCAAGCTCAGCTACAACCGCTCGGTCAATTGGTCGGCGCAGGGCGCGGCGAGTCTTACCACGGGCCCGCTGATCGACCGCATGTCGACGCAGAAAATACTCGTTTGGACGAGCGTCGGACGGTCCGCGCTCATGCTCGCGGTTCCTTTGTTGTTTCATTTAGGGCTTCTGAGCTTCGGCGCGTTCGCGGCCGTGATCGCCGTCGCCGGCTTTCTTCAAATGATGAGCTCGACGGCGAGCGCGGTCACGTTTAACCGGATAATCGCCAAGAACGAAGCCGAGTATAATCGCGCCAACGCGATCTCGACTATCGTGATGAACGTCGTTGGCGTGATAGGCCCTTTGGCCGCCGGCGCCTTTATCGCTTGGATGGACGGAGCCGTCGGCCTGCTGTTTGGAAACGCGTGGTCCTATGCTGTCTACGGAGTCTTGCTGCTCGCCACCGGAGTGGGCTGGTTTTTCTCTACATTTCCCAGCGACGAGATGCTGCCGGCCAAGCGCGCACTCGATGAGAAGCTCAGGCGCGACGGGGTCGGTCCCGTAAGCTATAGGGACGTGGTCGGAGGGCAGGTGGACGGCGTCAAAACACTTTTCGTCGAAGTCGACGGCGATCCCGCGCTGGCAACGGGCGTGCCCGCTGCGTTCGGCGGTTTTCCGGTCAAAGTGATCGCGCGACGCCATATCTTCAAGGAGATCATCGAGGGTTTTAAGACGGTCTTAGCCGACCGATTCCTGCGTCTGTATCTGCTCGCGTCCACGCTGGCCATCGCGTCGGGTGACGCGCTGATTTTCGCGGCCTTGCCGCGCTTTCTTAAAGACGTCCTTTTAGTGGGCACCGGTTCCTTAGGACTGTTTCTCTCCGTAGCGGCTCTCGGCGCTGGGATCGGTTCCGCTCTGATGGCTTTCATGCGCAATAAAGAAAAGACGGCGTCGAGCCGCGAAAGCCGAGAGGGCACGGACCAGATGCAGCGTCAAGGGCGTTGGAGTTCCTGGCTGCACGGCGTTTCCTGGCTCGTCTATGCCGGAGTGTTCTTCACGGGGTCGCTGTACGGTTCGGTGGCGCTGATGTTCCTCTCGGCCCTGCTCGCCGCCCCGGAAGGCGTGGCTTGGTCGGGACTGTTGACGCGAGTCGTGGCGGGCCGGTATCCGGAGAGCCAGGGCAAGGTCTACGCGGCGATATCCTTGCACCAGATGATCTGCGCTGTCGTCGGCGTGCTGCTCTATGGCTGGCTGATGAGCACGCTTGCCACGATGACCGTGCTCTGGATCGCCGCGGGGGTCTTGGTCGTCTGCGCGCTCATCGATTTCATCTGCACTCATTGGTTTTTTCCCATGGGCCGGAAGCCGTAGGGCCTACGCGGCAAGTCGAAAGTCCCCTACTTTGTTGGGACCAATGCCGGACCCCGACTGGGACCTATGACCCGCTGGGTTTGCCGTTGACGGCGTTATAATTTGAGCAGGTAAGGAGATCAGGATATGTTGGCCCAGACGATGTTCATAGTTGAAGATGACGATCACTTTCGCGAGACTTTCATCGACGTCATGTCTCTGAAAGGCGTGGAGGTGTCGGGCGTACGCACGGGAGACGAGGCGATCAAGGCCCTCAAGCAGAACACGCCGTCTATCATCATCATGGACGTTCAGCTTCCGGACGTGCACGGCTTCGACCTGTGCCGCAGAGTCAAGCGCTTGGAAAATCAGAAGGACACTCCCATCATCTTCGTCTCTGCCTCGACTAAATACGCCGATCCTCGCGACCGCGTCGAAGGCCTGTTGGCGGGCGCCGACCAGTTCCTGCCCAAGCCCATCTCCGTCGAGCAGCTCTGGACCGAGATCGAGCTGGTCCTCGACGGCAAGCCCCACTGAGCTCAGCTCGCGCTTGACACCCGTCGGCGCCTCCTGCTATCATGAGATTGTCGCTGACGTTCCTCTGAGGAGAACCCCCCGATGGCCGAAGTCCAACTGACCGACGACACCTTTGACAAGGAAGTCCTGGAGTCCGCCCAGCCCGTTCTGGTCGACTTTTGGGCCCCCTGGTGCGGTCCGTGCCGGATGCTGACGCCGATCATCGAGGAGATCGCCAAGGAGTACACGGGCAAGGTCAAAGTGGCCAAGCTCAACACCGACGACCATCCCAATGCCCCGGGGCGCTTCCGGATATCGGCCATTCCCACCATCCTTTTCTTCAAGGGCGGTAAGATGGTCGAGCAGCGCGTCGGTGTGCAGTCCAAGGCCGATATCAAGAAGCTTCTCGACGGTTTGCTCGCGTAAAAGCAGTTTCGTCCCATAGTCCAGTCGTCCCCTTTTCGACCTTCGGTCGATGAAACCCCGCCTCTACCTGATCGACGCCCACGCTTACCTTCATAGGGCCTATCACGCCTTGCCGCCCCTGACGAACTCAAAGGGGCTGCCGGTGGGAGCCTTATACGGCTTCGCGCGTACTCTGATCCAGATCCTCAAGCGCGACAAGCCCGAGGGCTTGGCCGTATGCTTCGACACTCCCGGCCCGACTTTCCGTCATAAGGCCTATGACCTGTACAAGGCCACGCGCAAGGAGATCGACCCGGATTTGATCGTCCAGCTGGGACAGGCTAAGCCCCTGGCCGAGGCAATGGGGTTTCACTGCATCGAAAAGCCCGGCTTCGAGGCCGACGACGTTATGGCCACCATGGCGAGCAAGGCCGTGAAGGCCGGTTGGCAGGCGGTCTTGGTTACGGGCGACAAAGACGCGCTCCAATTGGTGGGCCCGGACGTGCGCGTATTCAATGTGTCAAAGGATACCTGGATGGACCCGCCTCAGGTCGAGGAGAAATTCGGCATCCCGCCTTCGGCCGTGCGCGACTATCTGGCGATCGTGGGCGACGCCTCCGACAACGTCCCCGGCGTAAAGGGCGTCGGCCCCGTCGGCGCGGTGAAGCTGATCAAGGCCTATGGCTCGCTCAAGGGCGCCATCGCCGCGGCCAAGAAAAGCGACAAGAATCTAACGCCCAAGCTCGCCCAAGCGCTCATGGACGGGGAAAAAACAGCGGACATGGCGCTCTCCCTGATCGCCTTGGATGAGGCCGTGCCGCTCGAGGCCAGCGTCGAGGACTGCCGGGTGGTGAACCCGGATCCGGTAAAGCTCGCCCAAGGCCTCGAGAGATTCGAGTTTCGCTCCCTAGCCAAGGACCTTGGAGGGACCGCCGCCGCCGTCGGCGAGGTTTCGGCTCCCGCCCCGTCGGTCAAGGGCCCGGCGGACGCCGCGGCCATGGCCGTGGAGAAAACCGACTGGAGATCGCTTGTCAGGGATTTGGCCAAGGCCTCGGCGCTGATCGTCGTCGCCGTGCCGGACGCGGTCGGGGAGGGGGAGCTGTTGTCCGTTTCCCGGGTGCGGCTGGGCATCGGGCTTGAGGACGGGCGCGTGGCCGTGCTCGATGAGCACGCGGCCAAGGATAAGGCCGTGCGCGCGGCCCTGGCCGGCAAGGCTCTCAAATCCGGCTGGGATCTGAAGGCGAGCCGCGCGGCGCTCGACGCCGCGGGCTTCGAGCTCGCCGGCCCCGACTTCGACTACAAGCTCGCGGCCTACTGCCTCGATCCTTCCACGGTGAAAGATCCCAAAGCTCCGGACGCCGAAGCGGCGGTGCTGGCCCGCGCGGCGCTGTGCGGCGGGCGCGAGGCGGCGCGCGCCCGCATGAAGGAAGTCGAGGTCCTCGCGCTTTTTGAAAACGTCGAGATGCCTCTGTCCGCGGTCCTGCGGGACATGGAGCGCGCGGGCATCCTCATCGATGACAATTATCTTCATGATTTGTCCAAGGAATTCATTTCGACTCTGGCGGGTCTTCAGAAGGAGATCGATGCGCTCGCCGGCTCTCCGCTCAACGCGCAGTCGCCCAAGCAATTGGGCGAGGTGCTTTTCGACAAGTTGGGCCTGCCTGTTCTCCATAAGACCGCCAAGGGCGGGCGTTCGACCGACGAAGAGACGCTCCAAGCTTTGTCTGCCCAACATGCCCTGCCAGGAAAAGTTCTTGAGTACCGCGAGATCGCCAAGCTCGAGGGCACCTACGTGCGGGGCCTGCTCGAACGCATGGATCCGCAGACGCGCCGCGTGCACACGACCTTCGACCAGACCGGAACCTTGACGGGCCGCATCTCAAGTCTCGACCCCAATCTCCAAAATATACCGATCCGCACCGATGCCGGCCGACGGATTCGCCGGGCCTTCGTGGCCCCGAAGGGCAAATTGCTTGTCTCGGCGGACTACTCGCAGATCGACTTGCGCGTGCTCGCTCACGAGTCGCAGGATCCGACGTTGATGGAGTCCTTCGAGAAAGGCGAGGACATCCACCTGCGCACCGCCGCCGAGATCTTCCACCTCAAGCCCGAGACGATCACGACCGACCAGCGCCGCGCGGCCAAGGCCATCAATTTCGGGATCGTCTACGGCCAGACCGCTTTCGGCCTGTCCAACCAGCTCGGCATCTCCCAACAGGAAGCCTCGGCCTACATCAAGAAATACCTGGAACGATATCCGGGGGTGTCGGCTTGGGTGGAAGCCAACCTCGCGCGCGCCAAGGCCGCGGGCTGCGTGCGCACCCTGCTCGGCCGAGTGCGCTGGCTGCCCGAGCTTTCCGCCAAGAACGCGGCCGTGCGCCAGTTCACCGAGCGCGCCGCGCGCAACACCCCGATCCAGGGCGGATCGGCCGACGTCATCAAGCTCGCCATGCTCCACATCGCCGAGGAGATGGCCAAGGTCCATAAGAACGCCGTCATGCTCCTTCAGGTTCACGACGAACTCGTCTTCGAGGTGGAAAAAAGCGAGACCGCCGTTTTCGGCCGCTGGGTCAAGGGCGTCATGGAGAAGGCGATCACCCTGCGCGTGCCCGTCGTCGCGGACGTGAAGGCCGGGCCCAATTGGCAGGACATGGAGAAGCTCGCGTGACGCGCGTATTCCGCCACGACCCCATCGATTTCCGTTCCCTGCCTCCCGGGATCAGGGCGCTTGTCGTCGCCAATGTCGCCGGATTCCTGATCGGCTTGGCCGTGCCGGACGTGCACCGCTTGTTCGGCTTGGTGCCGGAGCAGACCATTTTCGCGCGCTGGATTTGGCAGCCCTTCACCTACCTGTTCCTGCACGGAAACTTCTGGCACCTGCTGTTCAATCTCTTCGCGCTGTGGATGTTCGGCATGCCCGTCGTCGCCAATTGGGGCGAGCGGGAATTCCTCAAATACTTCTTTCTGTGCGGCCTGGGCGCGGCGGCGCTGCAGTTGGGGCTTTCGCCGCATTCTTTGAACCCGACGATCGGTCTCTCGGGTTCGGTGTACGGCCTGCTGGTGGCGTACG
>JAYVZL010000132.1:0-5568 GCA_043783505.1 Elusimicrobiota bacterium | reverse complement strand
GGCTCTTGTACCAGGCGTCGAACTCTTCCTGGGTCTGCACGTACACGTCCCCGCGCATCAGGCTGTGCGCGAAGCCGCAGAGCTGGGCGCAGGCGATTTCGTATTTCCCGATCTTGGTCGGCTGGACCCACATCGGAATCTCGAGGCCGGGCATGGCGTCCTGCTTGATTCGGAACTCGGGAACGAAGAAGTTGTGGATCACGTCCTTGGAGAAGAGCTTGATGACGGCGATCTTGCCCACGGGCAAGCGCATCTCGTTGCCCATGACCACGTCATCGGCCGAGGCGGGATCGTTGCGGTCGAGGCCGATCGTGTTGCTGAAGTGCACGAGCTCGGACTTGCGCGCGCCGAACTTGCCGTCGGGCCCGGCGTAGTGGATATTCCAGCCGAACTGCTCGGCGACGACCTCGACGAGGACGGGGTCCTTGACGGGAGGAACGGACATCTTGATCTTGCTCCAGACGGGGACGGCGTAGAAGACGATCAGGGCGATCTCGAAAGCCATGATCACCATGTCGGGGATCAGCGATTTTAGCTCGCCTTTGTTTCTATAAAGGAACTGGGCGAAGGGGAACTTGGAGATGGAATCCGGAACCGAGATATGGGCCGGAGTGTCGTCATGATCCTCGCGCTGGGCGGGAACGCCGGGGCGGGCTCGATATTTAATAAGAAGATAGACGAAGAAGGTTCCCCACAAGACGAAGATGCCGAGCATCGCCGCGTGGATGAGCCAGATTCCGAAATCGATGGTCCGCGCGTAGCTCGAGGCGGCGACCGGGTACGCCCAACCTAAATTATGCATGCGTTCCTCTCCGTGAGGTTCAACGGCGCATGAATTCTATCACAGCACGGGGGTCGGACGCAAAAGGATGGCAATAAAAACGTCTCAAAAAGACGCTAACACTACCAATCGGATTTCTCGGTCTTGACGGGAGAGAGCGTCAGCAGGTAGGAGGCGACGGCGTCGAGTTCTCCGTCGTCGAGCTTCTCGCTCCAGGAAGGCATCCAGATCATGGGCGCCGGGCCGGCAGGATCGGCTTTTTGCGGGTGCGCGACTCCCGTTTTAATCTTGGCGATGAGCTCGGACTTGGAATATCCTTCCGCCGCTTTATTAAGCGCGGGAATTAAGCCGCCCTTGGCGTTGGGGTTCGGATATTCGCCCGCGCCGCCCGCGCCATGACAGCCGATGCAGCCGGCGCGCGTATAGATCACGCGTCCGCGTGCGGCCGGTTCTTTTAAGGAGCCATCGTCCCAGGGACGCGCGCCCTTGGGCCAGTCTTGACCTTGTTGAGCGGCGAGATAATCAACGATGGCCTTGCGCGCGGCGTCCGACAGACGCTTGTTGGGCATCAGGCTGTCTTTTTTCCAGGCCTGAGGATCCTTAATGAAGAGGTCCAGCCATTCGGTCGAATGCCGGAAGCCGACGAGAGTCAGATCCGGTCCGACGGCGCTGCCTTCCTCGCCGATCTTATGGCAGGACGCGCAGCCGGCTTGGGTGAAGTAGGCCTTGCCGGCGGCGGGACCTGTGGGGTCTCCCTTGGCGCAGGCGACACTTAGTAAGGCGGCTAGAATGATCAGGCGCTGCATGCGTTTATTTTAGCTTGTATACTGGAGACAAGTGAATATTAGGAGTGATCATCCTGGGAGCGTGGGCGGACTGAACTCTCCTTTTTTCGTTGGGGGACTAATCTTAGTTATGTGTTTAAATCCCAGGGCTGGCTTTCCTTCCGACCTGACGCCCTCTGTTCCGCCTGCTCCGCTCGTCCTTCAAATGGCCGAAGGCTATAAGTGGAATTATTGCCGGGCCGGACGCATCGGGCCGAAGCTGCTATTGACCGCCGCCCACTGCGTCATCTCCGACGCGACGGGTAATGTGCGGGACAGCTTGGTTCCGGAGGGAAGCATCGATGTATGGACGTCTGATTTTAAAAAGAAGGCGTCGCTGTCGATCGGCCGCGTTTATATCCACCCCGGCCGCTCGGATTTAGCCGTCATCGAGACGAAGGTACCCATTCCATTCGGCTCCGAGATGAAGATAGCCGCGACCACGCTTGCCTCGAACCCGGCTGTTCTCGTGTATTCATCCCAATGTTCGAGACAAAACGAGTTTCGATTGCGCGCCTTTGCTCGGGCGATCTACGTGCGGGCTATTGTCGGTGAAGGCGGACAAGACCAGTTTGCCTCTATGTCCAATGAGGTTAAAGTCTGCGTCGGTGATTCCGGCGGGCCGGTTTTGCTCGATGATGGCTCGGACTATCACGTCATCGGAGTCGTCAGCAGAAGCGATAACCGGCAATTTATAGGGTTCATGCTGAGCAGTAGAAATCTATTCAGCCATTTAAGAGGCGAGATGACGCGCGCATGGCTTGGCGGTATTCTTAAAAACCATTGACGCGGGGTGCGGTCTTTTCACCCCGATAACTCGGCATTATTTGGATTCGTGTCATCTTCAAAATGCTAAAATGGCGTTGGACACGGAGGGATTATGGGCGGACTTGGAACCACAGAGATCGTCGTCATCGCGGTCGTCGCGCTGATCCTTTTCGGGCCGAACAAGATTCCCGATTTCGCCAGGCAGTGCGGCCGGGCCGTGAACATGTTCAAGAAGGGCATGAAGGAGGGCTTGGAGGATGAGGCCCCCAAGAAAGACGAGCACGTCCACTAAAGCCGGCCTGGACAAGCCCGTCACCGTCTTCGCGGCCGGCTGCTTCAATCGCGTCCATTCGGCCCACCTCCACCTTCTGCGCTCGGCCCGCGTCCTGGGCGACCGGCTCGTCGTCGTGCTCTCCAACGACGCTCACAACCGAAAGCCCACCGCCGTCTCAGCCGCGCAGCGCAAGAAATGGATAGAGGCCCTAGGCATCGCCGATCGCGTGGTCATAGGCGACGCGGACGGCTTTGCCGGCACCGTGCGCCGAGAGAAGCCCGACATACTCGTGTTGGGCTACGACCAAAAGCTCCCGGATCCAGAGACCGTGAAGACGGTCAAAGACATGGGTGTGGAAGTCGTCTTGATGCCGTGGTTTCCCGGGAAGGAAGACGCTTCGTCGTCCTCCTGCGGTTGAGCTCTCCATGCGGCAGGACCGGCTCTATGTCTTCTTCGCGGTCAACTACTTCGCGCAGGGCATGGCGGGCTTGGCCTATGAGCCGGTCTCTTACTATCTAAAAGACGCCCTCGGTTTGGGTCCCGCGCAGGCCGCGGCCTTTGTCGTGTGGATGACCTTGCCGTTGACCATCAAGCCTCTATTCGGCCTCCTGACTGACTTCTTACCTTGGGCCGGGCGGCGGCGCGGACCGCATCTTGTCGCGGTGTCTCTTCTCACCACGGGCGGCTGGCTCTTGTTGGCCGCGCTCAAGACGCCGCCTTACGGCGCGGCGCTGGCTTTGCTTGTGCTCGTCAACGTCGGATTCGTCTTATCCGACGTCGTCTGCGACGGGGTGATGGTCGAGCGCGGCAAGGAACGCGGCCTCACCGGAAAATTTCAGGCCGTGCAGATCGGCACGCTGTATGCCGCGCTCGTGGTGACGGGATTGGGAGGCGGCTGGTTGGTCGGGCACGCGCCCTATCGCGCTGCGTTCGCGCTGGCCGCGGTATTCCCGTTGATGACCGCGCTGTCGACTGTCTGGCTCAATGAGGAGAAAATCGGCGGGGTCGCGGAAACCGCGGCGCACGGCTGGAAGGGCCTTGCCGGCATGTTTCATGATCAGCGAGCATGGGCGGTGGCGGCGGGCATTTTTCTCTGGAGTTTTTGTCCGTTTCTAGGCACGGCGCAGTTCTATTATCAAAGCGAGGCGATCAAGCTCTCGCCTTTGTTCATCGGCGGGCTGTCCACGGCGGGGGGAATCTCGGGAATGGCGGGCGCGGCGTTGTTCGCGCGCCTGACCGGAGCCGGAAGCGATCGGGTCGCGCGCGCGTCAATCTTGATCGGTGCGCCGTTGTCCCTGCTGTACTTCCTCTACAGAGGACCTGGGTCGATCCTCATCCTGACCTTGCTGTTCAGTCTCGCGGGCGTGGTCTTTCGACTCGCATGGATGGATTTGGCGGCGAAATCCTGCCCGCCGGGCGCGGAGGCCACTGTTTTCGCGGCGTATATGGCGGTATTCAATATCGCCGCGTCGGCCTCGAACGCCTTGGGTGGCGCGTTGTATGAGCGCTTGGCCGCCTCGCACGGAGCCTACACGGCGATGGTCGCCTTGAGCTTGGTGGGAACGGCGGGCACGCTCGCGGCCTGGCCGTTGCTGAGCTTCGCGCTGCGGCACGAGGCGGCGCGCGCCTAAGCGGTCGGCGGCTCCCCGAGAGTTTCCAGATCGGCTAAGTCTTTCGGCCGTCCTGCTGCGCGCTTGTTCTTGACGAAGGCGGCCCGGCCCATATAATTGACTTTGTGGGTGCCCAAGGGGCCTTCTTGGCGGCTTGCCCATATATCATCGGCACTGAGCCCGTCCAAGAGGGTGAGTAGGTCGATGCGTACGGGGGGGTAGCCCAATTGGATGATCTTTCCGGAGAGAATATCTTCCTCCGTGAGCGAGAGCGACTTCAGTCCAAAATCCGCGATGGCCAGGAGCAAAGCCCGGGCATTTACGACGGTCGGTCTTATCCAAAAATCCATATCGCCGGTGTACCGGGGGCTTCCCAAAAAGGCCAGGTCGAACGCGCCGACGATCACGAACTCGACGCGATGGCGATTGAGTGCGGCTATGAAGTCGGAAAAATCAGTATGAATTTTCATGCTGGATGCGGCACCACTCGGACTACATGAGCCAAACGCGGGAGGGTCTTATGCCCCGAGAGCGCGTAGTATTGCTCCCTCAAAAACTCCACCGCTTCGACCCGTTCGGCGGGGGACTTTTTCAGCCAGTAGCGCAGATCGGCGCGTGCGTCCTCTTTGACGACGACTCGCAAAGGCATGTTCGCGCGCCGATTTTGGGTGACGCGTTTTAGAACGGCTTTCGCCGCCGGGCGCCCGTAGCGTTCAAGATTCTCGCGCAGTTTATTTTGGTCCAACTCATTCACGCGAGACTGCAGATTCAAAAAAAAGAGAGCGGCATTATCAGGCCGCCGCTTAAATTTGTTGATACGGTCCACAAAAATATATTCCCAGCTCGTCTTTTTCGGATAGGCAGGAACCAGTCGAAACGTCAAGCGGTTGCCGTCCAAGAGGATATCCCCCGACCGCTTGTGGTTGTAGACAAGGCCGTGCGGCATAAGCAGGAAATCCTTGGTCTTAAGAAACGCGCGGACGAGCTCGCGTGGAGCTAAGGGCTTGGAGGCGATGGGGTGCTTTCGGCAATAGAGTCCGTAGGCAAGCTTGCGCACCGAGCCGTTCTGAATCAGGGTTTTTAAATCGCGGTCTACGGCAGGAGAGAATTCATCAAGATCTTGCCGGCGATAGACCCGCCCATGCTGCATGGAAATATTCAATTTCTCAGCATTTTTCATATAAATCGTTGCTGAGATAGTATACCAGGCCTTCGGCCTTAGTGCAATACTTTTATTTTAAAAGTCATGCAGTATTAGGGCACGATGCGGCGCGCGCCTAAGTAGCGCTGCGAGAACCACCTATTGCCGAG
>JAYVZL010000131.1:0-13499 GCA_043783505.1 Elusimicrobiota bacterium | reverse complement strand
CCGCGTTACTGACTATGCTAATGAAGAAATCCGTCTGGGCCGCTTGACGCGTGAACAAGGCATTCAGCTTGTTGAACAATATGACGATTCCTGCAGTGATGAATACATCGACAGCTTCTGTGCTTATATAGATATATCAGTAACTGCATTCTGGAAACAGGTCCATTCCTCGGTCAATCGAGACCTCTTCACGATCGACGCCGATGGCACTATTCGTCGAAATTTTAAAATTGGCGTCGGCCTATGAGCCTGCTATGAAAGTTGGCATTGTCGACTACGGCATGGGCAATCATGCCTCGGTGACACATAGCCTGTACGACTTAGGTTATCGTGTCCGGGTCAGCAAGGATAAGGAAGTTCTTGACGCCGTTGATGTTTTGGTGCTCCCCGGCGTTGGCGCCTTTCCTTCCGCAATGAAGGCGCTGCATCAACACGGTTTGGTCGATTACCTGCAGGGGGCAGCCCGACGTCATCGCCCGATCATTGGAATTTGTCTGGGAATGCAGTTGCTTGCCAGCGCATCCCACGAGATTGAATACACTGCCGGGTTGGATATTATTCCTGGAGAGATTCTGCCCTTCGCGGATCGAAGCTGGCATATCGGATGGAATACTTTGGAGTGCATCCTTCCAGACCCATTGCTCCAGGCAAGTGACACTCAGGCATTCTATTTCAACCACTCATTTCAATATCAAGGACCCGCTGAGTATCAAATCTGCGTAACGCGCTACCCCGATCCCTTTGCAGCAGTGATTAGGCGCGGGAACGTGGTGGGTTTGCAGTTTCATCCGGAAAAGAGTCAGACCGCGGGTAAAGAGCTGTTGAAGAAACTCATCACTGGAATTATTCATGCTTAAAAAGCGATTGATTGGAGTTGTCACGATAAGGAATGGCTGGGCTGTGCAATCCTTCGGCTATAACCGCTATCTGCCCTTGGGTAAGCCTGAGTGCATAGTTGAAAATCTGGATCGTTGGGGGGCTGATGAGATTCTGGTCCGGGTGATTGATCGCTCCGTTGAGAATAAAGGACCGGATTTGGAGTTGCTTGAGCGGCTTGCTCAACTCGGACTAGAAACGCCGTTGATCTATGGCGGGGGCATTCGCACCCTAACTGATGGCGTGCAAGTAATTCAGGGCGGTGCCGACCGATTAATGGTTGACGCACTTTTACACGATAGCCTCGCCGTCGTTCGAGGCCTGGCAGAACGTCTCGGATCACAAGCGGTCATTGCATCGATGCCTTTGGGTCTGGAAAATGAAAATATGCGGTGGCTTGACTACCGCAATAATGTCTCTGGAGCGATAGATGATAAGGTTATGGCACTTATTGAGCAAAGAGTTGTTTCGGAAGTGCTGCTCAACGACTGGCAGCATGACGGCCACCACATAGGGTTTGATAAGCGACTAGTTCAGTGTTTTCCATTGAGAAATATCCCATTGATTGTCTTTGGGGGAATAAGCGAACCGCATCAGATGATCGAATTGCTGAGACAGTCGAATGTCGCAGCCGTAGCGGTCGGCAATTTCCTTAACTATCGCGAGCATGCCATTCAGAAGTACAAAGAGGCCCTCCCAGGCATGCCTCTTCGATCGTCCACCTACGCATCGGGATTTTCATTGCTCGCCAATGACTGATATTCAATTTTGCAGCCGCTGCCTCTACTCAACGGCCCATCCTCTTGGCCTCACTTTGGATGAGGGTGGCATCTGTTCGGGCTGTCGTATTCATGATGAAAAGGACCGCCTCGACTGGCCGGCTCGTTGGGAGTTACTTAATAAAATAGTCGAGCCATATCGTAATACTGACGGCAAGAACTACGATTGCATCGTACCAGTCACAGGCGCCCAGGATTCCTATTACATCGTTTATTTGGTTAAGGTAAAACTTGGGTTGAACCCTCTGCTTGTCACCTACAACAAATACTTCAATACCCCGCTCGGTATTCGCAATCTTGCGAACCTCCGCATTCAATTCAATTGCGACATTCTTTCTCAAAATGTAAATCCTATTTCAGTTAAAAAGATCACTCGAAGCACCTTTCGCAAGTTCGGCAGTATATATTGGCCGATTCTTGCTGGCCAGACGGCATTTCCAGTGCAGACCGCCGTTCGATACAAATTGCCCTTGATTATTTGGGGCGCGCATCAGGGTCTAGAACAGGTCGGCATGTTCTCCCATCAGCATGAAGTCGAAATGACCCGCCGCTATCGCAAGGATCATGATTTGATGGGGCATGAAGCCGACGACCTTCTGTCCATTTTCGACACGTTAAAGGAAGAGGACATTTGGCAGTATCGTTATCCGGACGATCGCGACCTAAACGTCGTTGGAGTCCGCGGGATATACTTGGGTAATTATGTGCGCTGGGACCCCAAGACTCAACATGAACAGATGATGCGCGAATACGATTTCAAGACTGCCCCATTCGCTCGCACTTTTGATTGCTACGACTATACCGACTGTTTCAACTACATCAATCTTCATGATCAGTTGAAGTTTTATAAACATGGCTTTTCGAAAGTAACGGATCACGCCTGCCGGGAAATCCGTCATGGGCGTTTGACGCGAAACGCTGCGGCGGCACTGGTGCGGCATTACGAACAAGGAGCAATTGAATTTCCAGAATTGTTTCATCGCTGGCTGGGCGTTACCCCTCATTCAATGCAGTTCTTGATGGATCGACACCGCAACCCGCGATTTTGGCATGAGGCATCTCCTGGAGAATGGATTTTTAAAGGCTTGAGTACCCACGAAGATCCGGGAACCCGAATGTCATACTCTGACACCGGCAACTGCACTTTTACCGCGAATGCGCTGCTACAGGACCGGGAAACACCGCTCTATACCACCGTTGGGAAGGGGTATCCAAAATGATCGCCCTGCAACCATCCTCGGGGGATAGAGCTCAGCATTCTACTAAGCGGCAAATGCACGAAACTATCGCCACCAATTTTAATCAATTAATAAATACTGCAACCAACGAATTTCCGGGCGCCGCGGCTGAAATCCGGAAGGCCTGGAGCGCCAATTGTGCGGCCTATATCAAGGCATACCTCGGCGTCATTTATCTGTACTTTCTGAAAATTGATTTATCCAGGAAATATGTTTTTCAGACTTTCAGGAACAAAGAAATAATTGAATGCCTAAATGCCGGAGAGGTAGTAATACTGGGGGGCAGAAAGGATTTTTACGCCTGCAGAAACAACAACTACAAATTTATTTGGACTGGCGGGATCATGGCAGCGATCATCATCGCGGCGAGGACTGGCCACACATTGCCGCTCAGAGCACAGCTGCATCTTGTGGAAAAGACACTGGGTGGATCGAAAAAATACTTTTTTCTATATAGCGACTTAACTCCCATTGGGATATTCTTTGCAATATTCGCTAATGAATGCCTCCATGTGTCAGCCTGCATCCAGCATGGGGTCCCTTTGATAGATGACCCGTGGGTAGATGGACTACTTTGTAAATACATCCTGCTGTATAAACTGGCCGACAAAGATATCGGCGGCGTCAACTCTATTTATTTAGAGGTTGGACTTCCTTTCGATGTGGAGATACGAGAAGGTGCTTCCTCAACAATTGTTTTGGTAGGGACTGGATATTCGGGCGCGCGGCCCCGTTTTTATCGGGAATCGCTTGCCTGTTATCAGAAAATTAAAAGTCAGCTAAACATTCTCGCCTGGAGAGTGGTTTACCGTCCGCATCCCTGCGAACTGCCCAACGATTATTTAGGCTATTTTTCTGATGTTGATACAAGTCCGAAAGCAACATGCCTGTCCGGGACAAGGAAGATTTTTATCGGATATCAATCAACGCTTCTCTATGAAGCGAAGGCATTGGGGCATTCAGTTATCGCATTGACCAATACCAGCATGGGGAAACTAAAATCGTTTACTCCAAACGTGGAGATAGCTGCATCAGATATCCGCAATATAGAGAGCAACATAATCCAACTCCATTCTGAAATGAGAAATACCCCGATTCGGACATCTCTTTCAGTGCGCGATCGCTTCTTGCCGATCCTTAAAGAAATGGAGTCGCACAATAACCGTGATTAGATTCATAAAGATCTTCCTAAAGAATCTGCACCGATTACGTCCTAAATATCTCCATTTAATATGCAGCAACAACGGATTAATTTCACGGGATACAATTACTAACAACAATATATTTCTAATTACATCTTGCATCAATACATGCGACAGCGATGAATATGTCAATCACAATCTGACGTTTTCACCCAAAGACAGACTTGCTGAAACTCTAGTTGGATTGAAATCCATTCACACACACTACCCGTCTCGATACATAATATTTCTAGAAAGCTCAGAACTCTCCGCGGAGAGCGAGCGAGCAATAAAACCGCTGGTCGATGAGTATCACAATTACCACAAGTCGCGCCCGATACAAATCGCCAGGCAACATTTCAATAAAGGCGTGCCTCAATTTACGGCCCTCGTTAAATTTATTGAGGAAAACAAAGGGCATTATTGCGCCGAGGTATTCCATTTCCTGGGTGCACGCTACATGTTGAAGGGCCCTGCTGCCAACAACGAAACTCTTCCGGGAGCCTATTTTCTGTATTACCCGAAAAGCAGGAATGTTTCTACAAGGTATTTTTTTATACGAAATGGGAATCTTTCCGATATTCGCAAGCCCTTTAGATATACGCTTTATTGCGCTATTCTGGGCAGCTCAGTCGAAGATATTATCTATCGTTTTTTTCATAAGCCCAGGTTCATTGGTAAATTAAACATTTGCGGCAAAGTCAACGGCGTGGAAATGGTCCATGAGTGACATTAATCATCCGCCATATGCGCCTTCTTATAGATTTTTTTTCATTCTCTGCGGTTTGACTTTTATGACGGCGAATATTTCACGAAATGGGACGTGGGGATCAGGATCCCTTTTGAGCTTGATTTTGATGATTTCCGCAGGCCTCTTATTGTCTGGTGTTTCATTGCAATCAGCCGCATTTGCAAGCATAGCGACACTTCCGAATTTAAATAGCTATATAAAAGTTGGAAGTTTCAGCTTGACGTTAATTGAAATTTTCATGACGCTGTTTGTTTTGGTCTTTATAATTCAAGACAGAAGAATGGCTGCCAGTAAATTCTCTTTTCTTCTAGGCTGTCTATTTTTAGCTTGTCTTGCTTCACTGATTGGATCTGAGCTGAATTTATCTTCCATGGGGATGATGCTTCGTTATGGAGTACTGCTAAGTTTCGTAGCTATTCTCGCTTCTCGCCCTCGAAATAAAAGTCTGTTTGAGCCTGTGTATTATGGTTTATTGGCGATTCCTTTTATTGCGTGTTTTAGTTATTCCGGAGAGGGACTACTATGGGTGATGGTTACTGCCAATCTACTAAGGTTTTCTCGAGTCATATACTCGTTTCAGTATCCGATATGGGGAGCCCTGCTTATACCGTTTGCGCTATTTATTAAAGCTCCCCGGATAATTGTTGCTCTTATCTCTATTTTAGTCTCCGCCCTAATCGCGCTATCATTCGCTCGATCCATCATCATCGGCACAGCCGCAGCTGGAATGCTATTTATCTGTTTCTGCAGGGACAACGAACCAACAGCACGTGCCATTTCGAAAGTATTTATGCTGATTGGGTTGGCCACTGCTTTTTTCCTAGCGGCAGTAACATTTCATTATTTTGATTTTGTTTCTGTGGATTCGAATAGCACCGGTCAAAGCGGCAGCAGTGCAAGTCGATACTACAAGATGGCGCTTGCGGTTGAGAAAGTGAAAGTCCATCCTCTTTTAGGATTTGGATTTGGGGCTGCTCATTATGCTCAGTTTCTAGATCCTGATTCGAAAATGGAAGAATTCGGGGAAGGAATGAACTCGGAGTTCGGCCCATTGCATGTTTTGGCAGAAATTGGACTTATTGGTGCAAGTTTCCTATTTATTTTAATTATTGTTTCGTTTCAGCATTCCATCAAATGTCTTGGGGATAAAAAAATGCCGATGCCCTATAAGCTGGTGGTTTTGATTGCATTTGGCGGATTTGTGTCATCGTTTATTAATTCGAATTCATTAAATTTAATTACTGTGTATATATTTCTTGTCACACCTGTTCTGCTTTTTAAACATCAATACGTATCGGTAGTAAATTCAGATATGGCCGCAGTTTGAGGTCAGAGACAATTATGTTTTATCAGAAGAGCTGGTGGTTAAGACCCAAGCTAAATAACCTGGAAATCAGCATTGTCACCGATCCGATTCCGGTAGGTATTTTTTTCGTCACTGAATCCGTCAAATCGCATCTTCGGAGAGCACGGAATATCGGCAGAAATATTTTCAATCCACCACCGGCTTATCTGATGTCTGACTTTCGGGGACATCCCGCCGTCACGCGCAGTATAGTTCATGGATTAAATAAGATGGCTGTACCATTCACTTACAATCCAAAGAGCTTAAATGATCTGTCTCAGACAGTCGTCGTCTTATCTGGAATTTCCGCCCTACGGCAGATGATCAAGCTAAAACAACGCGGATATATTCGATGTTTACTTGTCGGTCCGAGTATTTTGGATGACCCGGGGTCACACCGAGGAATTTTGGCGTCACCAGAAATTGATCGCTATATTACCCATGCTCCCGTTTGCGAGTTAATGGGGCGATTTCTTCCAACGCTCGCAACGCGCTGCATCCCTTGGGCAGCCGGCGTCGATCTAGGATTTTGGCATCGCAAGGCTTTGGAAGCTCGAGAGCACGTGATTATCTACTGGAAGCAAAACAAGGGTCCAACTATCCCACTCGAACCGTTTCGCGCAGAGCTCGAGCGGAGAGGGTATAAAGTTTATGTGCTTACGTATGGATCATATACGGCTGAGCATTACAAGAATATCCTGCAAAAAGCAAAGTTCATGGTCGGATTCACAAGAGATGAAACACAGGGGATCGCCTTTGCCGAGGCATGGGCATCTGACGTTCCCACATTTATTTGGCGGAATTCGGAACCGACTTATCTGGGAGTCGCATACAGGGGGAATACGGCCCCCTATTTATCCGGTGCCACTGGATCGTTTTTTTCGAACATTGATGATTTCAATGGATTGCTATCCCGCTGGGAGAGCGCTGATTTTGATTTTAAGCCGCGACAGTGGTGTCATGAAAATATGTCCGATGAAGTCTCTGCGCAGAACTTGTTGGCGATTGCCCATGCCGTTTGAAATCCGCCTGAATAAGAGACTGCGCCGAAAGGCACACTATTGCTATAATCAATAAATAGGTGAAATCTCTTAATACGCCTACATTCCAGACGTTTGCCAGCTCGGACGAAGTTTTAAACTCCCTGAAAATGAAAGGAACGACATTGAACGATCAAGAGCTTTTTTGGAAAGGCGATTTTGGGGCCGGCTATATTCAACGAAACAGCGGATTCGACCTAAATGTGACCACGAAAGCGTGGAAACGCATGTTGGACAAGAGTTCGAATATTGAATCAATACTTGAATGTGGCTCAAATGCCGGGCGAAATCTCCAGGCTCTTCGGCAACTCTACCCGCGCAATGAACTTAGTTTAGTGGAGCTCAATCCAGCGGCTTTCAAGCAAGCGGTAGCAGCGATCCAGCCTACTTACGCTTTCAATGGCTCGATTCAAGAATCCAATTTCAAGCCTATGCAGTTTGATCTCTGCTTCGTGTCAGGAGTATTGATCCATATCGCTCCAGAAAATCTTGAGGCGAATCTCGCAAAGATATACTCGTACGCTAAAGACTACGTGCTAATCTGCGAGTATTTCAACCGTACGCCTGAAACCATCACTTATCATGGTCACAACAATAAGCTCTTTAAACGAGACTTTGGTCGATACTTTATGGAGCATTTTCCCGTCACCGTTCTAGATTACGGGTTCCTCTGGGCCCATGAATTCGAATCTGGCGGTTTTGATGATATGACCTGGTGGCTCTTCTCAAAGAAGAAATCTGAGGGAAAATGAGTTTCTTTTCTCTGACCGATCACCCTTCGATTGGCGGCGAGAGTCTTCAAGGGTATCCTGTGAAAATTAAACCCGAAGATCTCTATCTCGATCTAATAAAAAAGACGCTCGCGTTTACTTTGTGGCCGGAGCCCCCGCATCCTATCAGTAATTTCAAATATTTAGGCTCACCGCTGAAAAAGTGGGTTATTTCCTCAGTTTCACGACTGCTTATGTTAAGGCGATTTCAGCTTGTGCGCGTGACCGCCGTCACGCCGGATCAACGTGAAGAAGGAACAATATGGCCGGAATATTCAGACACCATGATCGGCCTTAAACGCCTCAACAATCTTCAGTTCTGCGTTGAAACAGCTATCCGTGAGGGTATTCAAGGAGACATGATTGAGACTGGCGTTTGGCGGGGGGGGGCCTGCATTTTTATGCGTGCTATTCTCAAAGCCTATGCTGTTGTAGACCGGAAGGTTTACGTAGCTGATTCTTTTGCAGGGCTGCCCAAACCTGATGAGGACAAGTTCCCCGCCGACAAAGGCGACAAACATCACGTTCTCTCATTCCTAGCGGTGTCTCAAAATGAGGTTGAGAACAACTTCCGAAAGTATGATCTTCTCGACTGCCAGGTGGTCTTCCTGAAAGGGTGGTTCAAAGACACCCTTCCTAACGCGCCAATAGAACAACTTGCGGTCCTCCGTCTTGATGGCGATATGTATAGCTCCACGATGGATGCTTTGACGAACCTGTATCCTAAATTGTCGAAAAACGGATTTTGCATCATCGATGATTACGCTTTGCAGGGATGCCGCAAGGCGGTCGATGATTACCGCTCCCAGCATGGGATCGCGTCAAAAATGCATGAAATAGACTGGAGCGGTACTTATTGGAGAAAAGACTGATCGCTGGGCTGCTTTCATAATTTTCGATATCCTCAATTCAATTTTCCGTTTTCCAGCCACTCTCCGAAAATAACATGTCGATGCTGAACACATCATTTAATGCCTCCGCGCGAAACGTCCATAGTCAATATGGCGAAGATGGCATAATTGAAAAGGTTCTACAGTTACTGCCATGCGACAAGTGGTGCGTCGAATTCGGCGCCTGGGATGGAATCCATGCATCAAACTCGCACAATATAATAAAGAATCACGGCTACAAAGCTGTACTGATCGAAGCCAATAAGAAGAAATTTGATGTTTTAAAAAATAATCTGTCATCATATGGCGCAATCTTTCTGAATCGGTACGTTAATTTTGAAGGTGAAAACAAGCTAGACAATCTCCTGAGACAGACCCCTATCCCGTTTAATTTTGATTTTCTTTCGATCGATATCGATGGGTGCGATTACTATATTTTAGAATCTCTTGCTGATTATAAGCCCAAACTCATTTGCATCGAATACAATCCCACGATTCCAAACGACGTTCACTTTATTCAAAAAAAGGATTTCACGGTCAAGCAAGGCGCCAGCGCTCAGGCAATCGTGAATTTGGCTCACCGCAAGGGATACGAACTCATTGCCTCAACTCATTGCAATCTATTTTTCTTGGATAACGTATTTCTGCCTGCAATTAAGCGCCTCGAGGGATTTCCTCTCGATCAATTACGTGACGACAAGGACAGCAAGATTCATGTGTTTTGCGGTTTTGACGGCACGATCCTGACAGACAAGCCGGTCAGTCTTTTTTGGCACAATCTCTCCGTCGACCAGGGCCAATTGCAGGCGCTTCCGAGATACATCCGCCAGTATCCTGGTGACTATGACTTTCTTCAAAAAATAGCTTTCGGAATATTCCTAATATTTCGAAATCCCCAGGAATTAGTGGGCTATTTAAAATGCTATTTGGGTCGAAGCCGATCGAACGGAAGCCATCGGCTTTGAAATCGCTTGTTAAACGTCTCATCCCACGTCCAATCGCAATGCTTCGTTCGCGATTTCTGGATGCTCTCAGCTGGAGAAAACGGCGATATGCGCCCCCCAGCCCAGCGCTCGTCAAACAGGAAGTACTTCTACGCAACGGTATTCGCGGCGCTGTGTGGGTTGAAACCGGGACATATCTTGGCGAGACGACCCATTTCCTTTCCCGCCATTCCAAGCACGTATACAGTATTGAGCCGGAGCCCACGCTCTTTAGAAACGCCGACAATAGATTTAAAGACAAATCGAACGTGAGCGTCTTGAACGGACTCAGCGAGGAGATTTTCCCGAAATTGATGTTAGATCTTTCCGGCGAAGCTAATTTTTGGCTCGATGGTCATTTCTCTCTAGGAATAACACACAAAGGCCCAAGAGACACTCCAATAAGCGACGAGTTGGAAATCATCCAGAAGCACCTCGCGAAATTCACTAAGCTTACGGTGCTGATCGACGACATTCACTGTTTCAACCCGACGCTCAAGGAATATGCGGATTACCCTCCGCTTGATTATCTCGTGGACTGGGCGAGACGCAACGGTCTCGCCTGGCATATCGAACACGATATTTTTATCGCGAAAAAATAGTGCGTTCTATGCTCATTCGTGTTGAGTGGCTGCTGATCACACAATTCGGGTTCGATCCCAGGAAAATGCTCCGGTCTGTACGAGGCATCCCTCGCTATCTGAAAGATTGGGTTCAATTCCGCGCCAACTATCAGGGCCGTTTCGAGCTTGTTCCTTGTCTGCATGATTGGTACGAAGAAGGCGGATCCGCGCAGAACGAATATTTTTGGCAAGACTTGCTCGTTGCACGATTGATTGCTGACGCAAAGCCTGAGAAACATGTGGATGTCGGCTCACGCGTTGACGGATTTGTCGCGCATGTTGCCAGTTTCAGGGAAATTGAGGTTTTTGACATCCGGCCGATAACCACGAACATTCCCGGCGTGATATTTAAACAAGCTGATCTTATGCATACGAATGAGCACTCCTCGGGCAGCATGTACAGCGATTCAATTTCCTGCCTCCATGCGCTGGAGCACTTTGGCTTGGGCCGATATGGTGACCCAATCGATCCTCGCGGCTTTGAACATGGACTTGAAAATTTGGCGCGCATGCTTAAACCGAACGGGGTCCTTTACCTCTCTGTTCCAATTGGGTCTGAACGAGTGGAATTTAACGCCAACCGAGTACTCGACCCCCAAACGGTCATTCAACTCGCTTCGCACAACTCCTTGACGTTGCAGCGTCTGACGACGATACGGCCTGACGGGACAACCACTGAGACGGTTAGTCCGACTCTACTGGCTGACCTTGCGAGTCGCCGTTATACCTTGGCATTGTTTGAATTTTCAAAAGATCTCCAACTAAGTAGAAACTAACAATGAAAATATTAGTGACGGGCTCGAGCGGCTTGATCGGGAGCGAGGTCGTGGGGTATTTCGCCGAACTGGGCCATGCGGTTCATGGCCTGGACAACAACATGCGGGCGGAATTTTTTGGAGCTCAAGGCGATACCCGCTGGAATCAACGGCGACTACAGGAAACGCATTCGGGCTTTGAGCACCATGAGCTTGACATCCGAGACAGGCAGGGCGTGCGGGCGCTGGTCAATACATTAAGACCTGAGATCATTATTCATGCCGCGGCTCAGCCTTCTCATGATCGCGCGGCGGCGATTCCTTTTGACGATTTCGATACCAATGCAGTCGGCACCTTGAATCTGCTTGAAGCCGCCAGACACGCATGTCCTGAATCCCCGTTCGTTTATATGTCCACAAACAAGGTCTATGGCGACGCGCCAAACCGAATCCGTCTGTTGGAATCGACATCACGCTGGGACTACGGGGATCCAGAATATTCTGAAGGGATATCCGAGACGTTTACTATCGATCAATCCAAACACTCGCTGTTCGGCGCCTCGAAAGTCGCCGCTGACGTCATGGTTCAGGAGTACGGCCGTTATTTTGGAATGCCGACTTGCTGTCTGCGCGGCGGCTGCTTGACGGGACCCAATCATAGCGGCGTCGAACTGCACGGCTTTTTAAGCTACTTGATCAAATGCAATCTTGAGAACCGCCCATATACGGTTTTTGGCTACAAAGCCAAACAGGTTCGAGACAATATTCACTCCTATGACGTCGCTCGTTTTATCGCGGAATTTGCCTCGAGCCCTCGCTGCGGCGAAGTGTACAATATGGGTGGGGGAAAGCAGAACAGCATCTCCATGTTAGAGGCCTTCGCAAAAATTGAAGCCATTTCAGGCAACAAAATGAAGTATGCCTACAGCGATAAACATCGCGAAGGCGACCACATTTGCTACTACAGCGATTTGCGGAAAATGAAATCGCACTATCCAAAATGGTCGATTACGAAAACACTTGATGATATTTTCACGGAGATCGCCGCAAGTTGGCGGATGCGGTCAGCCGCAACCTCTGCCTGACTCCCTTATGAAACATCCGGCCGTTATCGTTCAACTTAGGGGCGGTCTGGGAAATCAGATGTTTCAGTATGCCGCGGGCCGCGCCCTGGCCATTAGGAATAGCGCTGAATTATATGTGGACGCAACCAGCGGCTTTACGCGAGACAAAGTATATAAGCGGACATTCGAGCTTGGGCTCATGCCGATTGCCGCGAAAAAAGCAGATTTGGGCAGACGGCTGCCGTATTGGTTGGAGAAAATACGGGAGCGGATCACGACATCTTCGCCTGGCATCGTTCAAAAGCGAGTCTGGGGGACATTAATTCGAGAGGAGTCTCTAATATTTGAGCCTCGAATAGCGGCCTTCACCGAATTTGACAACGCTTGGATGAACGGATATTGGCAATCAGAAAGCTATTTTTCTGATTGCTATCATTTGATAAACCGCGAATTGAATCCGCCTACGCCGAGAGACGCTAAATTCCTAGCTTTAGATGAACAAATAATTTCTTGCAATTCCGTAGCGGTCGGAATACGATTATTCGAAGAAGTTCCAGGCGCCAGCAAGTCCGGGGTGGGCGGTGTCACCCCCGCGGAATTCTATACTCAAGCAGCTACCAAATTGGCTCAGACCGTAGTGAACCCCGTATTCTTTGTGTTTTGCACCACTCAATCTCCTATTCTTGAAAAACTGCAACTTCCCGGACCTGTGCATTACATTACGCACGAGAACGGTTATACAGGCGCTCTTTCCAGGCTCTGGCTACTATCACACTGCCGGCACCATATCATCTCCAATAGCTCGCTCTATTGGTGGGGGGCTTGGCTTGCGGAACGAAGAAATCCAGCCACTCAAATATTTGCCTCTGATTTATTTGTTAATCGAGATTCAGTTCCTGGCCGGTGGAAATCCTTTGGGATTAAAAAAGAGGTGTCCCAGTGGGTTTCCTAGCACGAGCGGGCAGAGCGATATTTCGCATTATTCCGCCGCAAACCCAACTTATTTATCAATTTTGCGCGCGCTATGTGGACAGATTTAATGGCGATAATAATTCCAACTCAATGAACAATGGCGAGCATGTCTTTGTACGCAACAAGCTCCGCGGAATTGAGAATGGGGTGGTATTTGACGTCGGTGCAAATGTCGGCGATTGGGCCTCGTTCACATTAGAGGTAAACCCAAGCATCAATCTCCACTGTTTTG
>JAYVZL010000130.1:0-5612 GCA_043783505.1 Elusimicrobiota bacterium | reverse complement strand
AGATCGCCCAGGCTTTTGGCCGTCTCGTCCAAATCCTCGGCCAGGTTCGCCAGTCCGGAGGCGAACGCGGTGTCCGCGATCCAGCGCTCCAGTTCCGGCAGGCGGTTGAGTGAGCGCCGCAAAGCGCCCAGGTCGCGCGGACCCGCCTGGCGCGTGGAGAGGCGGCTGGTCACGCGCGGCAGGTCGGCGATCTCTTGGAGAAGTTTGGCCAGGGAGTGGCGGGCGTCGGGCTTGTCGAGCAAGTCCTCGACGCAGTTCTGGCGGTGCTCGATCTCCCGCAGATCAGTCGACGGGTGCAAGAGCCAGGTTTTGAGTTTGCGGCTGCCCATGGGGGTGCGGCATTGGTCGAGCAGGCCCCACAGGGTGTGGCGCTTCTCGCCGCTGGCGGCCTCCACGAGCTCGAGGGTGCGGATGGCGGTCTCGTCGAGCTGCATCATGGCGCCCGCTTCGCGGTAGGCGGGTTCGGGCAGTTCTCTGAGGCGAAACTTGGCGTCGTCGACGTAGCGGCGTGCGGCCATTGCGGCTTTAAGGGCCAGGTGGCGGTTTCTCCACACGGAAGAATTAGCCCAGGCAGGCGCGGGGGAGGTCGTTTTTGCGAGCTCGTTTATGGTGAGGCAGGCTTTCGACGGCAGGATTTGTTTTAGGCGCAGGGCTGTGGCGGCCTCTTGGGAGACGAGGACTTCGGCGGGGCGCACGCGCGCGAGCAGGTCGTAAAGCTTCCTTTGATCGCGGTCGTTGAGGGCCTGGGTGGCCCAGGACTCTCCGGTCGATACGTCGAGACAGGCGGCGCCCCAGCCGACAATGTCGTTTTCGATGGCGACCAGAAAATTAGACGCGGCGGGGTCGAGGAGTTCGTCTTCGACGACGGTGCCGGGGGTGACGACGCGGATGACGTCTCGGGGAACGATCTTCTTGTCTTTAGAGGGAGGTTCGAGCTGTTCGGCGATGGCGACTTTGCGGCCGGCGCGCAGAAGGCGGGCGATGTAGTTCTGGGCGTTGTGAAACGGGATGCCGCACATGGGCACGCCTTGGCGTTGCGTTAAGACAAGGCCGAGGATTTGGGCGCCTTCTTGGGCGTCGGCGCCGAACATCTCGTAGAAGTCGCCGAGACGAAAAAAAAGGATGCTCTGGGGGTGGCGGCTCTTGATTTCCTGGTACTGGCGCATGACCGGGGTATCGGGGAGCGCCTCGACGGAAGACATGCAGCCCATTGTACCAATTTCGGGCCGATCCTCGTCGGGGGTAGGCGCCGTTCTAAGTCGAGCGCGCCCCGGGAGTCCAAAGGCTATTGTTCTTGAGCCAAGACTTCAAGGGAGCGTAATTAAATCGTTTTGCATAAACCGTGAGCGTGAATTTATCCAGTTCCCAGGCGCGCCCTCGCTTATGCGGCAGTTGGAGCGGAGAGCGCGGCGTCAGCGCCAGGTAGACCAGATCAAGGAACGCCTTTTCGCGATCTGCTATCGGATACTGTCCCAAGCCGGTCTGACGCATCTCAAATCCCCACATAAGACGCTCCGGCAAATGATGAAATCTGAAGTCGCCGAGCGGAGTCGGATATCGTCTCGGCATCGTGGACGTCACGGCGGAAATCACATGAGGTATCTCTTGGACCACTCCATAATCGGCGAGCGCGCTGTGAAGGGAGACATAGGTCGGCCAGGGAGCTCTAAGAAAGGGGACGGCTTCGTAGGGATTTAGGCCCGGGATCAATTTATTTACCCACACCCCGCGCTTGATCCTGACAACCAGATTCCGAGAAGCCAGACGATTGAGCGCCTGGGTTGCCGTTACATCCGTCAATCCGGTCAGCGTGATCAAATCCGCCGTCGTAAAGACGCGAAGGTCATGTTTATGGATGAGACTGATGATGTCGGCGGAGGTCATTCCAGCATCCCGAGCAGTATCGCGGACACTTCGCTTTTCTGCTGATCAAACAGGACGGAATCTCTATAGAGATCCATCAGTTCCGCCGTGAGATAAGGCACGACCTGTTCTTGAAAGGATTCAAAAGTGAAGGAAAACACTTTCTCCGAGGCCGCTTTCAGCGTCTCGGGCTCGAGCAGGGCGCGCACATCGTCCGTTTTGCTGCCTATCGTGTAGAACAGATGGTGAAGATCGAATAAATCGCGTTGAGCATTTCGCCCATCAGCCGCGAGAGCCACGATTTTTTGCGCGGACATGCGCGCGGCGTCGTAATATTGGGCGGCGAAGGGGGTGGCCTTGTAGCGCCGCAGCAAGTTCGCATCCGGGACGCCTGTCGAATAAGAGATCTTATCTCGACGGCGGCTGAATTCAACCTTCGTGCGCAGCCCTTCGCCCGCGCTCATCTGGAGCAACACTTTCCAGCGCTGCGTCGTCTCGGTCTGCTTGGGCTTCGTGGCTTTGATCGCCGTGACGCCGACCGGCATGAGCGTAGCGAGCATCGCCCGGCCGTCGATAACCGAGTCGACGGCTTTTTCCAACGTTTTAGCCCTTACTTGTGAAATGATGTCTAAGTCCATGTCTTCGGACAGGCGTGGGGAGCGATGGAAAAAACGCAGGCAGATTCCGCCCTTCACTGCGTAGGCGCGCCCGGATAAGCGCGTGCCGAGTTGGCGCAGAAGCGCCAAATGAAAGAGCTCCCGAAGCTCGAAGGATTGGGTGGGCATAAGTCGGGCGAGACGCTTAAAGCGCCTGCTTATTTATATAACAGGTAACTAGCCTATATGTCAAGTGCCTGTTATTTGACTTTTGCCGCGCGATTGAGCCGGATCGAGTCGAGGATGCAGCCCCAGAAGAACACCGTCAATCCGGAGGAGATGCCCGCGCCGATCCCAAGGAAGAAAGAAAAAACGAGCGCGATCGCCGCCGCCAGAAACACCGCGAACTTCAGCGGGTTGAAATAGAGCATCACCTGCATCATGATCTGCAAAGTGCGCGGAATGTCGCGCAGACGCCGGACCTTCGAGCTACCCTTGCGCTCCAGGTAGTCGATGGGCAGGAAGTGCACGAAGCGCCCGCCCTGCAGGAACGAGAGGGTCATCGTCGTCGACAGGGAGTACCCGTAGCAGAGGATCGGCATCGAGTTGTCGAAGGCCTCTTTGCGGATGAGCCGCAATCCCGAGTTCGCGTCTGGAATCTTCTCGCCCGCCACGAAGCTCGCCATGATGAGGTAAACCCAGCGCAGGAACGCCTGCAGCGGATTGCCCCAGTAGAATGTCCCCTGGCGCGTGCCGACGATCATGTCAAAACGCGGCGCGTAAGGCAGCAGGCGAGCCGCGTCCGCGGGAGAGTAGGAGCCGTCACCGTCGATCATCAACACCCAAGGAAAACGCGCCGCGTTAAACCCCGTCAAAAGGGAGCGCCCATAGCCGCGATTGCAGGGGTGGCGCAGCACCCGCGCCCCGGCCCTTTCGGCCTCATCGGCGCTGGCGTCGCTTGAGCCATCGTCGACGACGATCACCTCGAAATCCACATCGGCCTTAAGACCCGCCCCGGCGATCGCCGCCTGCAGACCGCGCACGACCCCGCCCACGCCTTTTTCTTCGTTGTAGCAGGGGACGACGACGCTGAGCCGGAGCTTCTCGTTTTCAGTCATAGGGGTCAGCGCATAGTATATTAGTAAGCCGTTCCGCCCGCCACGGGTATGTTGGCGCCGACGATGTAATCGGCCTGCGGGGAAAGCAGAAACTTCACGAGCGGAGCGACGTCCGTGGGCAGGGCGTGGCGCCCCAAAGGACTCTGCGCGGCGGTGATCTCCACCATGCGCTTGTCCAGCCCGTCGATGAACGCCGTCTCCATCATGGAAGGGGACACCGCGTTGATGTTGACGCGGTGCTTGACGTATTCCGCGGCCAAGACCTGCATCAGGCCCAGCAGGGCGTGCTTGGCCGTCGTGTAATGCGCCGTGGCTTGGGGAGGCGCGCCGAGCACGAAGCTCGACAGCACGAACACGACCTTTCCCTTTTTACGCTCGGCCATCAACGGCAAAAATTCGCGCAGAATCATCACCGCCGAGCGCAGCTGCACGTTGAGCTCCCGGTCGAATTCCTCCCAGGAACTTTTCCGAAAGTAAATGCTTCGGGACTTCGGTGCGGCTAAGTGGACGATCTTGTCGGGCGCCCCGTATTTTTTCGCGACAGCGGAGATCAGCGCGGACACATCCTCAATGCGCTCTAAATCCGCTTTGAGGGGAACGATGTCAAGATCGGGCGATTCTTTCTGCAGCGCCGTGATTTTATCGAGAGATTTACCGTAATGAATAAGGATCCGTACGTCCTCGCCGCGGTGCTGCCGGGCGATTTCCCGCCCCAGGTCGGAAGACCCGCCGATGAGAAGGATCGTTTCTTTGTTTTTCGTCATGGGCCTCGTTTTAATTTTAGCCGCGACACCCGGTCGGCGATCGCCGCGGTAAACCGCGCCGTGCCGGCGGGGTTTAAATGCGACGCGTCGGAGAAGCGGTTGAGATCGTACTCCAATATGAGCGGCTTATCTACAAGGACCGTCGACTTGAACTCGCCTTGAAAACGGTCGAACCAGCCCGAAAACTCGCGCTGGTCTTTCGATGATTTCTGGCGAGGAATGGGCCCCAGCCGGATGAGCAGAAGAATGCGATTTTCCTGTGCATAAAGCGCTAGTCGCCGCAGACGGATCGCCGACGTATCCGAAACGCGCAGAACATCGACCTCGTAGGGGGCTAATTTTTTGGCCGTGAGACTGTAAAAACCCCTGCGCTTGGCGAGGATCTCGCCGAATTGATCGTGTGTTAGCCCCGGAACGAGCTCGCTCTTGAAATAGCGCTTCCGCCCACCGATCACCATGCCCGCCAGCGTCCGGAATTCCTCGCGGAGGCGAAACTCCAGAGGCCAGCGCTTAAACCCATGCTCTTTCTTGAGATCGATCCCGTAGGCCCAAATAAAGCGGTCCTTGAAGGGCTCGCTCCCGCTGTTGTCGGCTTGCACCTCCTTGGGGAGGACGGTGTAGACGATGAGCTTCGGCTTGGGGTGATGCGCGAGATAATTCTTGAGGATGTCTAGATGCCCGTCGGCGTGGAGCCAACCCATAGTGCTCAAGTTGTACACGCGCAGGCCGGTCGCCTTTCCCAGTTGCAGGCTGTCGACGTCCATCAAGCCCGAGCTGTCTCCCAGGACGATGACGTCGTTGGCCTCGCTGGAGCGCAGCGCATAGTCCATCTTGTGGTAGACCATGCTCTCTTCAAAAAACGGTTTTCGGTAGTTCTTAAGGTAGACGTCCTCATTGACTAGGTTTCGGGTGAGCAGGTGGGTGACCCCGGCCACAGTGAGAACGGTGACGATGAGGATTGATAAAACGGCGAGGGAGACGCGTGCTCTCATTAAAATTGAAGGTACACGACGACCGCGTCTTTGTTTTTGAGCGCCCACAAACAGATGAGGAGAATGGAGACGACGACCGTCTTGAATAGAACTTGCATCCAAAGACGACCCGGAGCCTGGCTCATATCTTCAAGATGGACCCAGCGGCGCGCAGGATCGACAACGTCTTATGTATGTCGGCGGGAAAAAACAGAAAGGCTAGACAGACGTAATGGAATGTCAAAATGACCGCGGCGTTGTGGATGAAACGGCTTTCTTGATAGGCCTTCATTCTCTGCT
>JAYVZL010000129.1:0-13533 GCA_043783505.1 Elusimicrobiota bacterium | reverse complement strand
GGTCATCGTCCGGTTCGCTCGCGAACGCAAGTGGGGCAAGTACCACGGCCCTAAAAACTTGGCGATGGCCATGGTCAAGGAAGCGGCCGAAGTCGTGGAAATATTCCAGTGGCTCACGCCTGCCCAAGCCAAGAACCTTTCCTCGGCCCAGCGTGCGCACTTAGCCGATGAATTGGCCGACACCTTCGTTTATCTGACCAAGATCGGCGAACACTTCGGCATCGACTTGGTCGAGGCCGCGCTCGCCAAGATGAAGAAGAACGCGCTGAAGTATCCCGCCGCCCGCAATCGTGGGCGGATCAGCAAGCCCACCAAGCGCTCTTAGGCCAGTTTTCTCAGTTGGTCGAGGCCGTCGCGGATCACGGCCAAGCGCTGTGTGACATTCAGCGTGAGAGGCAAGGTTTGGAGCTTGAGCCCATAGATCGGACAGTCGGCGGCCGCTGTCAGCGCGGCTTTCGCGGCGGCGGGCGTAAGAAGGGAGGAAGGGCAGCTTGTTGAGAACGGGACGTGGGAGTCCTTCCAAGTGCCGTAATCGGGATGGTCGGCGGTCACGCCGGAAAAAAACAGGGCGCCTAAAAGCTTGGCTTTGACCGCGCTGCGGATATGTTCGATTGGGCCCATAGCGGAACGGGTTTCGAGGGCGGAACGGCCCCAGTTGATTGCCAGCTGGATGGGCGTCTTTCCTGCGGACTGAGTGATCGCCTCGATCTCGTCCTCGATGCGCAGAAAACCTTTGTCTGGAATATGCGCCGGAAGAGCGGCGTCGCAATGCTCGACCAGTAACGTGGCGCCCATCCAGTCGCGGCCGCGGAGCTGCGACAATGAATCGGCGAAGGCCTCGATCGAGGATTTCGCGCCGGCGTCCGCCAGACGGGGGGCGCTGTGAATTTGGACGGCGACGACGGCGCGGCGTCCCAGATAGCCGTGGAGATGCTCGATGGTTCGGCGCGCTGACTCGGCGAAGTCGAGAGCGCGGGCGCGGCCGTCGTAATCGGCCGAGGCCAGGCCGAAATGAGCGTCATCCTTGAGACGGTCCATGACGCCGGGTAAAAGCGTGAACACGAAGGTCCAATCCGGGCGCAGGCGGTCCAGGAGCCAGGCGTCGTCGCGGCGGTGCAGGCTGCCGAAAAAAGGCTGTTCGAGTCCGGCCACTCCGAGGTCGGCTAAGCCGTCATACAGGGCGGCTTCGGATTCCGCGTCCAAGGACGCGGAGCAGGCGTAAGCGGCGACATGGACGCGCATAGGCCATCGTATAAGAATCGGCTTCTCCGTGCCTAGGCCTTTTGCCTCGCGAGTTCCGGGCCTTTCGGCCCGATATCGAGCGCGCCGGATGAGTAGACTGGGTGCATGAAAAATATTGTCGCGGTCTTGACGCTGGTCTTAGGCGTTCTCGCGTCGTCCGCGCCGGCGCAGGTCCGCTTGTCCATGCCCGCCGCGCCCCTCGGCGGGATAGCCGTTCCTCTCGTCCCTTTTCATTCGTCTCCGGTCGCGACGCTATCGCCCGTCCTTTCGCTTGCGCTGACGCCTTCGTTGGCGCCGGCGCTCGCTCCAACCCTTCTTCCTGAGAACTTTTTAAATTACCGGCGCCTGTTTGACGGGGTCAGGATCGCCGACGGCGCGGCTCTCGCGGTCAAGCGGACGCGGTTCGCCGCGCGCGGCGAAACGGTTTCTCTCAACGGGGTCGAACTGCCCTCGCGCGCCTTCTCCGATGAGACCAGCATCGCCGGGCATCTAATCCGCGCCATCGACGCGGCGCGCGTGTCCATCGACATCGCCATCCACGGCCTGGGGCTGCGCGAAGTCCAGGAGGCGCTGCTGCGCGCCAAGAACCGAGGCGTCAAAATCCGCATCGTGATGAACCAGACGCATATATTCCCCGAGAATGACCGCGACAAGCGGACTCCCGAGGTGCAGGCGCTCATTGACCAGGGTTTTGACATGAAGATGCTGCGCGGAGGCGACCAGTACGGCATCATGCACAACAAGTTCTCGGTGTTCGACGGGCAGGTGCTGGAGACCGGTTCGTTCAACTGGACGCGCGCGGCCGATACGCTCAATTGGGAAAACGCGATGTTCCTCGCGGAGAAGGCCAGGATCAAGGCTTATCAGCTCTACTGGAATTGGATGTGGTCTATCTCTTCGAAGATTCCGGACCGCGCGCCGTCTGCCTACACGGAAGGCTCCTATCCGATCTTGCCGTCCGCGCCGCAGGACTCGGAGCGTCCCATCGTATTCAACGGCGAGACCTTTCCGGCCGAGGCGTTCTCCCCGGGAGGGGTGACCGCGCAATTGACGCGCGCCATCGACGCCTCGGTCAAGACGATCGATTTGGCCGTTTTCTCCTTCACTTCCGAGCAGCTGCGCGACGCGCTCGCGCGCGCCCGAACCCGCGGGGTGAAGATCCGCATCGTCTTTGACTTGAGCCAATACAAGTTTCTGTCCGAGATGCGCTGGTTCAACGACAACGGATTCGACGTGATGCTCGCCCGCGGCAAGAAAAACGAGACGGGCGTCATGCACAACAAGTTCGCGGTGTTCGACGGAGCCCTCGTCGAGGCGGGCTCTTTTAATTGGACGCGAAACGGCGAAAAGAACAGCTACGAGAACGCTTCTTTTCTTGACGCGTCCGACGACGTCGCCGGCTACGAAGCCTATTTCGAGCGCGTCCGCGCCCGAGCCCGCAAGCCGGTGGCGGCGGATTTCGTGGGGCTGACCGGCGCGCCATTGTATTTTTTTCATCCTGATTTTTAGACCGCCCGAAAACCCAGGCCGCCTGCGCTTAATGCCATAATGCCGAGGTGAAAAGAAGCGGACGCGGGCGTGGAAGCGAGGCGCTCATCGAAGGCAAGCTCCAGCATAAGGGACGCTTCGCGTTTCTTATCTCCGAAGTCCCGGGCCAGCCCGACGCGTACATCAGCGGCCCCACTCTCGGCCTGGCCATGGACGGCGACCGCGTGAAGGTCCGCCTCGGCGGCGAGCGCAACGGCAAGCGTATGGGCGAGATCGTGATGGTGGTCACGCGCGCGCGCACGACGGCGATCGGTTTTCTGCGCAAGGCGGGCAAGGCATGGGTCGTGGTTCCCGAAGGCAGCGACGAGTCTCAAGCCCTGCAGGTGCTGGCTTTCGCCCCGGGTGCCGCACCCGAGGCGGGGATGCTGGCCGCGCTCAAGATCGAGCGCTGGCCCACCACCGACCGGCCCGCGGGCGGCACGGTCATTCGGATTTTGGGCAAGGCCGAGTCACCGGCCGTACGCCTGAGCGCCACGCTGGCCTCCAAGGAGATCGAGGCCGAGTTTCCAGAAGACGCGATTAAAGAGGCCGCGACCCTGCCGCTTGATCCGACCGAAGCGCAGTGGGCGGGGCGGCGAGTTCTGTTCGACCTCCCCGTCTTCACCATCGACGGGGCCGACGCCAAGGATTTCGACGACGCGGTGTCTCTCGAGGAACTGCCGGGAGGGCGCTGGAAACTGGGCGTGCACATTGCGGCGGTTGCCGAGTACATCAAGCGCAACGCGCCGCTCGACAAAGAGGCGGTGCGGCGCGCGACGAGCGTCTATCTTCCCGGGCGCGTGATCCCAATGCTGCCGCCCAAGATCTCCGATCATCTCTGCTCGCTGCGCCCGGACGTTCCGCGCCTGACTCTGACCTGCTGGCTCGAGCTCGACGCGCTCGGCGAGCCGGGACGCGTGCAGCTAGAAGAGACCGTGATCCGCTCCGCGCGCCGCTTCACGTATGAAGAGGTGCAGGCGATCATCGACGGCCAAACGGTGGAGCGCGTCACGCCCGAGGTCAAAGCGGTCGTCCTGCGCATGGGCGTTCTCGCCAAGAAGTTGACGGCCGTGCGCATGGCTCGGGGCGGGCTCGACTTCATGACCACCGAGTACTACGTGCAGATGGACGCGCAGGGCAAGCCGCTGGCGGTGATCAAGCGCCCGCGCCTCGACAGCCATCGCTTGATCGAAGAGTTCATGGTCGCGGCCAACGAGGCGGTGGCGCGCACATTATCTAAGGCGCGCGTACCTTTCCTGCGCCGCATCCATGAGACGCCCGATCCCGCGCGCCTGCAGGAGCTCCAAGAAGAGTTGGGCAAGCTCGGCATCAAGGCCAAGACCTCTCTCGTCGCGCATCCTGTGGAGGGCCTGCAAAGCCTTCTCAAGGCGGCTGTCGGACACCCCTTTGAAGAGACCGCCAACATCCAGGTCATCCGCAGCTTGAAGCAGGCGCGCTATTCTTCAGAGACGGGCGGCCATTTTGGTCTCGCCTCCAAAGATTACTGCCACTTCACCTCGCCGATCCGCCGCTATCCCGATCTGGTCGTGCACCGCGCGGTCAAAGGACTTCTCAAAGGCAAGCCGCGCGAGCACGTCGAGGGCCTGGATCTCGAGGGATTGGCCGTGCATTGCTCCGAACGCGAGCGCGGCGCCGCCGAAGCCGAGCGCAAGGCCGTGGATATGGCGCGCGCCTCGATCTTGGGGCGCAGCGTGGGCCAGGAGTTCGACGGTGTGGTGATCAACGTCACCACGGCCGGCGCGTTCGTGGCTCTTCCCGAGTCCGGCGCCGTGGGCCTATGGCGCGGGGCGTCGGCGACGATGGGCCAGCGGCTGCGGGTGAAGCTGACGGGTGTCGACGAGGCCCTGGGCCGCATCGAGTTCGAGCCCGTCAAGAGCTCGCTTCCAAATCAGGTGCGTGTCTCGCCCTGGCGCCGCCGACCGCATTAGAAGTGACCCATGCCGCTCTGACTAAAAAAAGATCAATATTTATATGTAGATATTGATAGATAATTGTTTACCGAAATTATACCGGCTCGTAATAAGAAAAACGCGCTTCTCGGCTATACTCCGTAAGTCGCCAGTTCATGCGATAGGAGTACACCGAGATGAACATGATGATGGTCGCAGCCGCGGCGGGCCAGGGTGTAAACCCGGCACTGCCATCCCAGGACGGAGTGCTATTTCCATTTTTCTTAGCCTTGGCCGGAGTCATGCTTCTGACCGCGGCCGCGCAAATGGTGCGCAAAAGCGCCCAGACTCGCGTCTTGCTCTACACGCGAGCGCGCCGCGACCTGAACAACTTTTAGGTCCTCCCAGCTCGTCGTCCAGCTGGGGGAGCTCCGTTCGCAGCGCGGCGCCCACGCCGACGAGGTCCTCTCGCCGGCGTAGCGTAAGGCTCCGGGCCCCAGCGCCGCGTTGAGCCGATCGACGGCATGAGACAAGCGACGGGAGCGGTCTTCCCGGCCGTCATCGAAGAATTCCGTCTGTCCGGAAATCGCGGGTTCTAGGCCGGTTAAAAGCACGCCCGCCTTTTTATAGGGGCGTCCCTCGACGAAAAGACGCTCGGCCAGGGCCTTCGCCGCGCGGATCAAGGTCGGGGTGTCGCTGGTGGGCGCCAGGCGCACGGACTCGCCGTCATAAACGGGACGGCCGTCCTCGCGCCAGCCCAGATGCACGCTTAGCTCTCCGGCCCTGAGGCCGTGGCGGCGCGCGCGCTCCGCGGCGCGGGCCGCGAAGGAGGCCAGGGCGGAATGAAGGGTGGGGAGCCCATAAACCGGCTTGGCGAAGGAGCGCGAGACCGTGACCGATTTCCGCTCCGCGGGAATCTCGGCCAAAGTCAGACAGGAATCGCCGCGCAGCTCGTGCGCGAGCTTGAGGCCGCCGATGCCGAGAGTTTTGCGGATCAGCTCGTCGGACGCGCGGACAAAGTCGCCGGCGGTACGGATGCCGTGGGGCGAGAGGCGCAGGGCGGATCTACGGGCGATGCCCCAGACCTCGGTGACGGGCGTGATGTCTAGAATCCCTTCACGTTCTCCGGCGTCTAGCAAGGACAGCACGCCGGTCGCCTTCTTGGCTTTGTCCGCCGCGAGTTTGGCCAGTGCCTTGGTTGGGGCCAAGCCGACGGAGACGGGCAGTCCCGTCCAGCGTCGAACTTCGTCGCGCATGGCGTGAGCGCGTTTCTCGAGGTTCGCATCCTCGGGCAAGGTCAAGAAGGACTCATCGATTGAATAATTCTCCACGACGGGCGCGTGGCGTTCCAGCACGGTGAAGACCCGCCGCGAGAAGTCGACGTACAGCTCGTGATTGGCGGAGATCGACGTCACGCCGTGCTCGGCGGCGATCGCGCGCACCTCGAAGAAGGGTACGCCCATGCCGATGCCCAAGGCCTTGGCTTCGTTGGAGCGCGAGATCACGCAACCGTCGTTGTTGGAAAGGACGATGACCGGCGCGTCCTCAAGCTCGGGACGAAAGACCCGCTCGCAGGAAACAAAGAAATTATTGCAGTCGACGAGCGCGAAGGCCGCCATATTAAGGAGCGCGCACGATCCAGGTAACGACTCCCCAGACTTCCAAACCGTCGTCTTCGCGCCAGCCCGGCGGAAGGCGGCGGGTGATCATCTCCCCGCGCACGACGGCCACGATCACGCGTCCCGGGGCGGGCGGCTCGGCGCGGTCGACGATCATCAAGTCGCCGTCGTTGACGCCGGCGTCGGGCGAGGAGCCGGCCGCCTTTAAGAAGAATGTGGCGGCGGGGCGCGTGATCAGGCGGTCGTCGAGACGTAAACCCGTGTCTTTGTAATCCTCGCTTGCAATGAACATGCCCTAAGTATAATCGAACAAATGTTCTAATTCAAGCTCGAAGACAGTTGAGACTGTGAATGGCGTGGATAAGTTGACGCGCTAACATTTAGGCCGGAACTTTCCTAGGATGAGGGGGTCTAACGCGTCTGGAGGATTCCCCATGAAAAAAATAATCTTTGCGTTTTGCGCCGCGCTCGCTGTTCCCGCATCGGCCTTGGAAGTCACGGTCTACAATTCAAATCTCGGCCTGATCAAAGAGACGCGTCCTTTTACGCTCAAGAACGGCGTCAACGAGGTTCAGATCGTCGACGTCGCCGCGCAGATAGACCCGACCAGCGTGCACTTTAAGTCCCTGACCGCGCCCGACGCGGTCTCCGTTCTCGAGCAGGACTTCCGCTACGATCTGATCAGCCAGGAGAAGCTCTTAGAGCGCTACCTCGGCAAGGAGATCGAGCTCCAGCGCGTCATTGGTCTCAACGGAGATAAGAGGGAGACGATAAAGGGCGTTCTTCTCTCGGCCGCGGGCGGGCGCGTCATGAAGGTCGGAGATAAGATACTGCTCAATCCCCCGGGCGAGGCGATCCTCCCGGAACTGCCGGAAGGCCTGCTCACCAAGCCCACGCTGATGTGGAAGCTGTCCGCGCGCAAGGCGGGTGAGCATCAGGGAGAGATCTCCTACCTCACGGGCGGATTGTCCTGGAACGCGGACTACGTCCTGGTCATCGACAAGGACGACGCCAGGGCCGATCTCAACGCTTGGGTCACGGTGGCCAACACCTCGGGCGCAACCTACAAGGACGCTAAGCTCAAGCTCGTCGCCGGGGACGTTCACCGCGCTCCCCAGCCGGTACGGACGATGAGAGGCTACGTGGGCGCCAAGATGAACATGGCGATGGCGGATGAGGCCAGCGGGATGGTCGAGAAGACATTCTTTGAGTACCACATGTACAGCTTGGGACGTTTGACGACGTTGACGGAGAACTCGTCGAAACAAGTTGAGATGGCCGCCGCCGCCGACATCCCGGTCAAGAAAATATACGTGTATGACGGCGTGGAAAACGTGCAGTGGACGAGCTTCGGGGACTCGGCCTACTGGGATCCGAATTACGGAGTGTCCTCCGGCAAAAAGGTCTCCGTGCATTTCGAGATCGAGAACAAGAAAGCGACGGGCCTGGGCATCCCTCTGCCCAAGGGACGCGTGCGGGTTTACAAGAAAGACGACGACGGCTCGCTCCAGCTGGCCGGCGAGGACGCCATCGACCACACGCCCAAGGACGAGAAAGTGAGCGTGAAGATGGGGGAGTCGTTTGATCTCGTGGGCGAGCGCAAGCGCGTGAACTTCAACTCCGAGGTGGGCAAGCGCCGCTTCGAGGAAACCTTCGAGATCCGCCTGCGCAATCACAAGGACGCCGACGTCTCGGTCAACATCGTCGAACATTTGTATCGCTGGAACAACTGGAGGATCGTCGACTCTTCCTCGAAATGGGAGAAAAAAGACGCGCAGACCATCGTGATTCCGGTCGCGGTCAAGAAGGACGGCGAGACCGTGGTGACCTATACCGTGAAATACTCCTGGTAGATGCGCCTGTTCATCGCGGTGGCCGCCGACGCGGAGGTCCAGGCGGCCGCCGCCTCGGTCGTCCTGCGTCTGCGCCGCGTCCCGGCCGACTACCGCTGGGTGGATCCGCGCGACATGCATGTGACATTGCGTTTTTTAAGCGAGACGCCCGAAGATAAGCTTCCGGAGATCGAGGCGTTGATGCGTCGTTGCGCCGCGCAAACCGCGCCCTTTGAGCTTGCGTACGGCGGCGTCGGGGCGTTTGATTCCATGGAGGACCCGCGAGTCGTTTGGTTAGGCCTTGAGGATGGAACCGCGCCGATGGGCCATTTGGCGGATAGGCTCGGCCGCGAGGAGCCGCGGCCCTACGCCCCGCACCTGACGCTCGGCCGCCGGCGGGGAGCCTACTCCACCCCTGAGTTTCTCGCCGCGCTTAAAGAAGAGCCGGTCCTGGGTCTGCGGCGGCTGGCGACTAAGATCAGTTTGTACGCCAGCCGCCCCGCGCCTTTCGGTCACGCCTATGAGATCCTGCTCGAGGCGGATTTAGGCGCGGCATAACAGCGGCATAACATCCCTTGATTTAACCCGTTAGGCGGGGTTACACTTTGCAAATGCAGGGAATCCCCGAGGGAAGATGGATTCATTTAACCCATTGCGCCATTTTGCTTCTAGGAGCTCCTTTGGCCAGGGCAGCGGGGACTGAACCGAACGAGTCGTTTTATGTTCGTTCGTTCGAAGCCTGTCCTTTGTTTGATGGGAATGGCGGAGCATATGCCTGCGCGTCCTCCAAGAACGGGGTGGGTGCCTTTCGAGGTTTTTCAGGAATTCTAGGGAGCACTACGCCATGGATCGACACGGTCGGGTTTCTGGACAAAGGCGACACTCTTTATCTTTGCGGCACATTCCTAAGCACATCGCGGGACTACGCGGGCGCGATGTTTAATCCGCCGACTCCGCTCGCAGGGATTCTTGGCGAGCCGATTGTCATTGATGGAGATTGTTCCGCGCAAGGTGACCTGACCGAGGCCGTCATCGACGCCCAACAGTCGGAAGATTTGGGCATTCAAGTGGGAGGGGCCTATTCGATTTGGCAGCATTTTCATTTGAAAAACACGAAGTCCACGGCTATCTCCTCGTCGTTCACCCAAGAGCCGCCCGGAGCAACTTTTCGGCATCTAAAAATCACAGATATCGGCGTAGGGACTGCCGCTGGTCAGAATTGTCTGGAGTTGAATTTTTCGTCTTATCTCGTGGATGACGTCCAAATTGGCCCCTGCGGCAATGATGGGATTTTTATCGGCAACGGCTCGACGGGAATGCATCAAGGAGAGATTCTAAACTCGACCATCACGGGAGTGTCCGCGCATCTTTCGACGGGGGACGGCATTCAAGAGGAACCGGGCGGGGGTGGAGTGACGATCAGGAATGTCAGGGTCACCAAGCGCGGAACGGACAAGGCGTGCATCCTAATCGGCGGCCCTAATGGACCAGCCATCATCGATGGACTTGATTGCTCGGCGGAACCTGGGCATGGTCCCTTCGGTGGAGTCACGATTGATGGCGCAGCAACCGGTAGTTATATGAGAAAAGCCCACATTCACGATATCCCGGGCGGCACGGGACTTTTTATTCGAGACGCAGCGGCGCCTATAGCGGGGTCTTTGGATTTATATGAAAATTTGATCGAAAATACGGGAATTGGAGTACTTCTCGGGGGCGCGCACCCGGCCGCCGCGATCAAGTTTCATGACAACACATTAGCTGGACTGACCAGGTACGGCATTTATGCGCTGAGCAACTGGAATCCAGGCGCATACACTCAGCGCAATAACGTCATCGAGTCGTCAGGATATCAGGTCTATGTGGATCCGACGCCTCCTGGCGCGGCGACCGATTGGGACAGCGATTACAACATCTTTAAAGGGAGCGGCACGTATTTCTATCTTTCGCAGAACTATGCGACTCTCAGCGCCTACGCTTCGGCGTCGGGAGACGAGGCGCACTCGCAAAGTGCTGATGCTAGTCCGCCGGCGCCGCCAAAAGGGCTGTTGATCAGATAGCTCTAATTCTCGCGACTTGATCGCGCGCGAATTTTTTCTGGAACTCGCGCGCGCGGCGGATGACGGAGCGTGCATAAGCCCGCGCTGGGCCGAGAGTGGCGGGGTCGGAAAGGACCGCGAGGTCCTTGCGCGCCCACTCGATGAGACGTCGGAATTTGATGATGCGGGCGTCGATTTTAGGCATGTTGTCTTGGCGATAAGCCCTGATCTGGGACTTGAGGTAGCCAGCGTCCCGCATATCCTCGATTGTTCCTTTCTTTTTCGCGCGTTCGTCGCGTTCAGTCGCAAGCTTGGTTCTCGAATCCTTAATGATGAAATGCAGGCGAGCTTTATAGTCGTGAGTGGTGGTGTTCCATAAGGACGCATCCTCGGGATACTGCTTGCGCAGCATTCTCATAAAGGGCCCGAAACCCTTCTTGATATTTCTTTGGACGGCGGCGTTGAATTCGCGGTGTGGCGGCTTGTAGCCGAGCTCCTTGGAGACTTGGAAATCCGTGATATAGGCCTCAACCTCCGTTTCCAAAAGATCGGAAGGAAGCCGCATATTCTCCTGCATGTAATGCACCAGCTCGTGACTGAGGGTGGCGACGTTGGCGTTCGGATTGCCGTTGATATCCTGAAGGTTAACGGTCAAAACTCCCGTGTCGAAGCTATAGGCGCCGAGGTCGTTCCTCGACTTGGAGACTTCGACTACGACGGGGCGTCCGCGCTCTTGAGCCATCAGCTCGACGCGGCCGAGCACATTTTGAGCGGTGGGAGATCCCTGGGCGGCGCGAAGGACGTCGGCAAGCAAAAGACGACTCGTCGGATCGGCGACGCTGAGATAGGAAGGCAAAGTCGCGAGGGACGTCGCCAAAACCGCGGGGACGATTGAAGAGGGAACAGCAGCCGGGACAACTGGAGCCCGAACGACACCGCACGGAGCCGGTACGGCTAAGAAGAAAGATAAGGCGATGAGGTGCACACCAGGAGTTTAGCCTTCACGGCGCCATCTGGCCCGGGCAATAGGGGCGCAGCGTGTCCGGCAAAGAGCCTAGGCGCTTATGGGACGGAAGACCTATTGCGGGACGACGCGCCCGTCGGCCCGCGCCGCCTGTCCGTCCGCCGACGCCGGCGCTGCCGCGAGGTCTGAAGAGATGAGCAGCGCCTCGTTGAGCACCGCGTCCGGCGCGTCCGGAGCGCGCTCATAGCCGACTTCGTCGTCGTCGAGCGGCGGGTTGTAGACGGCCGTTCCGGTGGAAACGAGCGGGGGCTTTCCGTCGAGAAGGGCCAGCGTGATGTCCACTGAGGAGAAGGGCTTCTCTTTTCGCGCCAGGCGATCCTTTTTACGCGCTTGCTGGCGGTCTTCCTCGGCTTTGCGCTCGGCTAAGCGCGTTTTTTCGTTGAGAGAGGTGGTCTTGTCCTTTCTCTGCTTCTCCCAGCGAGTCATGTCTTCCTTGATCCACTGGAACTCGCGCGAGGAGGCGATGCGAGATGAGGAATTCTTTAGTAGGGAGGGCAGTCGCGCCTGCATTTCCGTGGAACGAGCGAACGGAGCGGGCTCGACTTCGTCGTAGGGCAGAGCGTTTTTCTGCGAGGACTCCGTCGACTCGCTGTCGTCGCCGTAATACGGCACGTGGATGTCGGGGATCACGCCGCGGTGCTGCGTGGAGCCTCCGGAGACCCGGTAGAATTTCTGGATGGTGAGCTTGAGAGCGCCCGGCTTGTAGGAGCGGTAAGCCGGGGGGATATAGGCGTTCAGCTCGAGAACGGACTGGACCGTGCCTTTGCCGAAGGTGCTTTTCTCGCCGATGACCAATCCGCGGCCGTAGTCTTGGATGGCGGCGGCGAAAATCTCCGAAGCCGAGGCCGAGCCCCGCGAAGTCAGCACCATCAGAGGTCCGTCGAAGGCCGTCGCGCTGTCGTTGTCGCGCAGGAGCTTGATGCTTCCGCGCGCGTCTTTGACCTGCACGACGGGCCCGTTGTTGATGAAGAGTCCCGTCAAGGAGACGGCCTCCGCCAGCGAGCCGCCTCCGTCGCGGCGCAGGTCGATGATCAGCGCGTCCACGCCGCGCTTTTTCATCTCTCCGATCAGGCGCTCGGCGTCGCGAGTCGCGCTCTTGCCGTCCGCGCCCCCGTGCATGTCCGCGTAGAACGAGGGTAGGTCGAGCACTCCGATCTTCGCGGCGTGCCCGCCCTTGACGGGCAAGGTATAGAGCTTGGCCTTTGCCTCCTGATCGGTGAGCTTGATCTCGTCGCGCACGAGGCTGATGACCGCGCGCGCGGCGGTGTCGAGGGCGTCCGACGGGATGACGCGCATGCGCACGGTGGTGCCCTTTTCGCCGCGGATGAGCTGGACGAGACGGTCGAGCTTCATGCCCACGACCTCGATGAAGGGGCCGTCGCCCTGGGCGACCGCCTCGATCTTGTCGTTGGCTTTAAGGCGCTTGTCGGAGTCCGCCGGTCCGCCCGGGACCAGGGAGACGATGCGCGCGTAGCCGTCTTCGGAGCGCAGCACCGCGCCGATGCCGACAAGCGAGAGCTTCATGCTGATGTCGAAGTTCTCCTTCTGCGCGGCGGCCAGGTAGTCGGTGTGCGGATCAAAGACGCGCGTGAGCCCCGAGAGGTAGGTCGAGAACACGTCGATGCCGTCGTACTCCTTGTAGCTGCGCAAGATGCGGTCGTAGCGCTGGTCGATTGTCTCCTTGATGGAGAGTTCTTTGGCGGGCTTGGTGTCGGTGCTCTTGACCACGGCCGCTGCGGTCTCGTCTTTTTTCGGCTCGGGCTTGGCCGCCGCTTTTTCTTTTTTCTCCTGAGCGGCTTTCGCCGCGGCGATCTTGTTCTCCTCGTTCTTCAGCCTGGTCATGCGCTCGAGCAGGACCTCGTGCTTGATGCGCAGGCGCCATAGTTCCTCGCCCGCGGCTTTGGTCTGGGGCCAGGGAAGCTCGTGACGGTCGAGGACGACGCTTTCGTCGGTGGTGAAGGTGAACGTCGAGGAGGTGAGAGTCTTGATGAGAGCGATCCGCTCCTCGAGGCGTTGGACCACGCGGTCGAAGATGTCGTAGGCGGGCTCGACGTCGCCGCCCTTGATCCTGTCGTCGAGGGTGGTCGCGTACTTGGCCTCGAACTCGTCTATGTCCGACTTCTCGAAGATCATGTGCGCGTAATCGTAGCTGTCGAGGTAGTTGCGCAGGAATTCCTTGGAGACGGCGTCGTCGATGGCGCGGTGGGTGTAGTGGGTCTGCTCAAGCAGGCGTTCGACGAGTTCGGCTACGATCGGTCCGCCCTGATATTTGTCCAGGGCCGAGGCCGGTGCGGCCAGGATCAAGGACAAGATGATGGCGGATAAACGGCGATAGAGTGG
>JAYVZL010000128.1:0-5634 GCA_043783505.1 Elusimicrobiota bacterium | reverse complement strand
CGTCGCCCGTCTCATGGCCTCCGCTGAAATACCAAGCGACTCCAAGGGGGCTCCACTCCTGCTTGCTCGAGCGGGAGATATTATCGAACGCGCCTCCCGAGAAGGTCGTCCGCTGAATTTCGCGGACGGCCGGGCGCTTAAAGTCGCTTATCTTAACAACCAAGGCGGCGTCTTCAATGATCTTTTGGCGGGCGTCAACTATTTCGGCATCAGCGCCTACCGGCTCTATCAGCACCACCCCGTCCTTTTCAACGCGTTCGCTCCAACCATCGGGGTCTGCATGATGGAGAACCATGACCTCGCTTTAACCGGACAGATCCCAACCATGCTGACGGCCCAGGATCTTCTTTGGTCGGTGGCCACCAGCCCCTGCACCTATATCGCGGCTGCCAATTCTTTAGCGGGCATGACCTGTCGGGGCGGGAAGCGCGCGGCCGACACGGGGAAGAAAGCGACCCGTCCTGCCGCGCAACAGACTGTCGTCGAGTCCGGGAAACTGATCTCCTACGCGGGCAAGGGGCCGGTCAATCTCAACTCCCTTGATAGCTTGGCGGATGTCCCCAACGTCGACGCCGGGCTAAAGACGCTGGCTAAGGATCTCTATAAACAAAGAGAAGTTTCCATTAAGACGGCCGATGGGCAAACATTGACGGGGACGCTTCATGGAGTTGCCGATGACGGCTTTCTTATCTTGAGAACGCGAGACGGTCTCAGCGGCCTATCGCCAACTACGCTCACGCGTGAAATCCAGGTTGAAACGAGAGGGCTTGGCCAGCAATCCGCCCCCCGCTTTGCCACGCTCTACAGCAGTGTCGGCTCACTGGCCGATCCCTGGAGCCACAACCAGGGGCTCGTCGGCCTGCGGGTCAGCATCGACCACGTCGCCGATGGAGACGATTTTGCGGCGATTGGTAAAGTCCTGAGTGCCAATGACAAGGAGATCGTCCTGCTGAGTGATAAGGGAAATCAGCTGGCGCTCAAACGCGGACAGCACGCCATCGAGTCCATCGATGAACTTCTAGAGGCCGGGTCGTATAAAGCCGGGGATCAGTCTTCAAAGTTGGCCGCCGTTTTCCGCCCGGGCGACCCTATTAAAATTAAATTCCTGCGGTCTCAACTCACTGCGGAATTAAGCCGGGCGAATAAGAATCTCAACTCCGCTCAACTCGAAGCAGCGGTAAAAGAGATCGAAAAACCCGGCGTGCTGTGGCAATTCCGCGGCATCGATGAGCAGCGCAGCGTGCTGCTGGTGGAATTGGAGGGACAAATCCGTGAATTTAAACTCAACACCATAACAGAACTCAACGCCACGGCGGGCCCCGCGAGCCGGCGCCTATTCGGTCCTTCCTAAGCTCGTGTGGTCGAAGGGTTTCCCTCCGTTTGTCCGTTGCTCAGGCTAAGTCGATCCAGTTCCAGCGGCTTTGGTAGAGGGCGATTAGACGTTCCCGGATGAGTTTGTGGCCCGGGGTCAGCAGCTTGGGGTCGGCGGTCAGCAATTCGTCGGCGTCGACGCGGGCCTGGGCCAAGAGTTCCACGTCCTTGAGCAGGTCGGCGACGGCTAGCGAGAGCTCTCCGCTCTGGGCCACGCCCAGCAGTTCGCCCGGTCCGCGCAGCTTCAGGTCCTCTTCTCCGATTCGAAACCCGTCGGCGGTGGCGGTCATGATCTGAAGACGGCTTTGCGCCTGAGGGGTCCGCGGGTCGGCCACTAAGTGGCAGTAGGATTCGGCCGCCCCGCGGCCGATACGTCCGCGCAGCTGATGGAGGCTGGCCAGGCCGAAGCGATCGGCGTTTTGGATGAGCATGACGGTCGCGTTGGGGACGTCGATGCCGACCTCGATGACTTGGGTGGCGACGAGGATTTGGGATTCCCCCTTGGAAAATTCGCCCATCACCTTGCTCTTGGCCTTGCCGGGCATGGCTCCGTGGATCAAAGAGACCTTTACGTCGGGGAACGCCTCTTTTTTGAGGCGATCGAACTCGGCTTTCGCCGACTGGAGGTCCAGGCGCGCGGACTCCTCGATGATGGGATAGACGACGTAGGCCTGGCGGCCGACGGAGACTTCGCGGCGCACGGCGGCGAAGGCTTCGGCTTCCGATGACAGGAAAGTTTTGATCGGCGGGCGGCCGGGAGGTAGTTCGTCGATGGTCGACGCCTCGAGGTCTCCGTACAAAGACAGGGCGAGGGTGCGTGGAATCGGAGTGGCGGTCATGACCAGAAGATCGATAAGATTGCCTTTTTGCCGTAAAGTCGTTCGTTGACGCACGCCGAAGCGGTGCTGCTCGTCGATGACGGCCAGGCGCAGGCGCGGAAAATTGACCGTTCCCTCGAGCAAAGCGTGGGTGCCGACGACGATGTCGACCTCGCCGGCGCGAATGGACGTTAAGATTTTCTCGCGCTCTTTCTTCGGCACCCGAGAGGTCAGAGAGGCGACTCGAACCTTCAGTCCCTTCAAGAATCGGTCGAGGGTGGCGCGATGTTGGTCCGCCAGGATTTCCGTCGGCGCCATCAGCACGCCCTGCCCTCCGTTTTCCACGGCCAGAAGCAAAGCCGAGAGAGCCACCACGGTTTTACCCGATCCGACGTCGCCTTGGAGCAAGCGCGTCATGGGGTAGGGCTGGCGCATGTCCTCGAAGATCTCGTTGATGACGCGTTTTTGGGCGTGAGTGAGTTCAAAGCCCAGGCCCTGTCGGAAAGGCGTGAGCAGGGTGCGCTTGATCTCATAAGAAAAGCGTTTGGTTAGGCCGCGGGTTTGGCGGCGTTTGAGTATCCAGGCGAGCTCAAGTAAAAGCAGTTCCTCGTAGGCCAGGCGCGCGCGCGCGGCCTCGAGCTCGGCCTCGGAGCGGGGAAAGTGAATGCCGCGCAGGGCCTGGGAGGCGGCGAGAAGTTTTCTCTTGGCGATGAGCTCTGCGGGCACGGTGTCGCGCGCCGATTCAGCGGACAGTTCGACGGCCTTGTGAGTCGCCTCGCGCACGAAGCGTTGGGACAGGCCTTCAGTCAAGGCGTATATGGGAGTCAGACGTCCGACGTGCATGCGCCAACGCTCATCGGATAAGGGGTAATGCTCGTCGACGCGAATTTCGCGCACGCCGGTGAGGTCGGGCTCGGCTCGGCCGACGACCCAGACGTCGGCGCCCTCTGCGGTATCCTTCTTAAGCGTCGCGAAGGCGTCATAGCGTCGGGATTGGTGCTTGAACCACAGGCAGTCGACTTTACCGTGAGCCGTGGCGAGGACGGCTTTGTGTATGGCAAGGCTGGGGCCGGCGTTGTGGGTCATGGAGCGCAGGACACGCCCGCGCAAAACGATAATTCCGGAGGCGGTGGGGAGTCTTAGATCCTGGGTTTCGTGGCGGTTCTGCCACAGACGGGGGTAATGGTTGAGTAAATCACCCATGGTTTTGACGCCCAGATGCTCGAAGAGGATCGCCCGACGCGGGCCGACGCCCTTCAGGAACTGGATGGGGGTGCGCAGAGGTTCGTTGGTCACCTGGTTGCGGGTGCCGTGATGGGTTTGCTACAATCGGTCAACGCCATGTCATTCAAGTGTCAGATTCCCAGTTGCGGCAAAGGCCCCAAGTCCGGCAACAGCTACAGCCATTCGCATAAGGCCACGAGACGCGTCTTCCGCCCGAACTTACAGCGGCAGAAGGTCGTGCTCGCCGGTCGGACCATGACCGTTTACGTGTGCACGGACTGCATCAAGTCCGGGCGCGCGGTTCGCCCGACTCGATAATACCCAAAGCGTCCACCCTTACGGAAGGGGTCATGCTCAGGGCCTGGGCCTATGCCCTGGCCCTGCTTGTTTTCTGCCTTCCCTTATATAGCCCGGACCTCTTCTGGCATTTGTCCGCCGGCCGCTGGATTTTAGCTCATGCGGCGGTCCCTAGAGCGGATCCTTTTTCCTTCACACGTTACGGGCAACCATGGATCGACTTTGAGTGGGCGGCCCAGATTCTTTTCTATGGGGTCCACTCGTTGGCTGGTTTGGGCGGGCTTTGGGTTCTCAAGATTCTTTTTCTTCTCGGGGCGTTTCTTCCCGTCGATGGGCTTCTGCGCGACAAGGGGGCAAGCGGGTCGACGCGCGCGGCGGGGTTGGCGCTGTGGTCTTGCGCGGCGCTGGCGCAGGCCGACCTTCGTGTTGATCTTTTGTCGGCCTCCTTTTTTGCCGTTCTTCTTCGCCGGTTGGAATCGGGTCGCGCCTCGTTTCTTTTTGGGTTCGGCCTGTTCGCGCTGTGGGGAAATCTGCACGCGGGGTTTGCCGTCGGCTTGGCGCTTTACGCGGCGTATGCGCTGGCGGCGAGGTTTGGGCGTGGCAAGAAGCCGGCGAGTTTTGGGGCGGAGGTGTGCGGGGCTTTGCTTGGGGCGTTGGTGAATCCTTATGGGCTTAAAATCTATTCGGTGCTGTTGACGCATGGCAGCGATCCGGTGGGGAGTTTCATTCGCGAATGGGGGCCGGTGGATTGGCGGCTTCGTTTTCAGCGACCGTTGATCGGGGCGATTATCGTCGGGGCGGTGTTTGCTCGGAGGTCCTTTGGGCAGGCGCCGGCATTGGCGTTGAGCGCGGGGGTGCTGGCTATCGCGACGGCTGTGAGCGCGCGCTTCGGCATCTATTTCGCCGCCGCGGCGGTCGGATGTCTGGCGGCGTCTTTCCCGCGGCCGAAAGTCTCCTGGGTTGTGGCGGGGCTTGTGGCGGCGACTTTGTTGATAGGAACTTCAACGAGGCATGCCGCGCGCGGCAAGGTGTTTTCGGATGTGTACGTGGCGCGCCGGGCCGTCGATTTCGTCGCGGGCGAGCGCGAGGTCTTCTCGCCGCTGCGGCTGTTCAATACGTATGAGTGGGGCGGCTATTTGGGGTGGCGTTTGGGTCTAGATAGGCGGGTATATGGCGATGGACGCTATCTATTCCACGGGCAATTGCTCGAGCTTCAGCAGGCGTTGACCGGCCCGGAGCCCATGCGGGACTTTATCGAGCGTAACATGTTCGATGCGCTTTTGATCCGTGCCTATCCCGACCGCCTGCCCGGAGTGCGCGTCTACCCGGACGGCACGCGCAAGGAGATATCGCGGCCTTGGTATTTGTCTTATCTGCCGCGGGAGCGCTGGGCGTTGGTCTGGTGGGACGACAAGGCGCTGGTGTTCGTCGACCGGGCGAAAGTCCCGCCGGCGTGGCTCGCCGCGCATGAGTATCGTTGGTGGCGGCCCTGGGACGGGGAAGCGCTTTCCGACGCGCTTTCGCGCGGCGAAATTCCCGTCGATGCGCTCGAAGCCGAAAAAGTCCGGCAACGCGCGGAATAGGCTCCCTTTAAACTAAGAGATACGCCGGGCGGCGTCATCACCGCGTACGCGTATAACTATTGCTGGTGCAGCTGAAGTTGCCCCACGCGCGATTTCCCCAGGTTTTCGCGAAAATCGTCACTTCGGATTTAGAAGAATCGGGGATGACGAACTCGGCAAATGAAACATCGGGCTCAAGCGCGGTGAACATCTCGACATTCATACCCCGTTGCCCCTCCATGAGCTTGAGTTGCGACATTATCTCACTCCTGTCCGGGGAAAAACGACAGGGAATCCTTCGCCAGTTGTAGAATGAAGTTGCTTAGACGCCATTCTACGACGGAGGATTCCCCTTGGCTCAT
>JAYVZL010000127.1:0-5635 GCA_043783505.1 Elusimicrobiota bacterium | reverse complement strand
CGGAAGGGCAACTGATCATCAGCGATCTTGAAAGAAATCACCTGAAGGTTTTCGACTCAATCCAGCTTTAAAAAAAAGCAGTCAAGCCGTCAAAAAAGCAGTCCGACTCATTTGAGTCGGACTGCTTTTTCGTGAGTCGTGCGTTTTATCTTTTGGCGATGCCGTTGAGCGCGACGGCCTTAGCACCCATGATCACTTCGTCGATGATCCCGTAGGTCTTGGCCTCGTCGGCGGACATGTAATAGTTGCGCTCCATGTCCGTGGACACCTTCGCGAAGGTCTGGCCGGTGTGTTTAGCCATGATCTCCTCGAGGATCTTGCGGGTGTGCGCCATCTCCTTGGCCTCGACGATGATGTCGGTGGCCTGGCCGGAGATGCCGCCCACCAGCGGCTGGTGGATCATGATGCGCGAGTTGGGCAGAGCGTAGCGCTTGCCCTTGGAGCCCGCCGCCAGGATGACGGCGCCGAAGCTCATGGCCATGCCCATGCAGATGGTGGTGATCGGCGACTTGATGAACTGCATCGTGTCGTAGACCGCCAAGCCGGCGGTGACCATGCCGCCGGGTGAGTTGATGTAGAGGTTGATATCCTTGCTGCTGTCGTCGGAGTCCAAGTACAGGAGCTGGGCGATCAAAGTGTTGGCCGAGTCGGTGGTGAACTCGCCTTCGTAGCCGCCGACAAAGATGATGCGGTCCTTGAGAAGGCGAGAATAGATGTCGTAGCCGATAACGGAGCCTTGGGTGGCCCGCTCGATGACTTGGGGGATGAGGTTCATACCGCCATTGAAGCATACCCCCCTTATAAGCCGCAAGGCGCTATAATGGGGCGTGGACAATAACGCCGCGTTCGATCCCGCAGCGCACACCGCCGAGTCGCGCGCGGTGTGGAGCGAGGCCGCCGAGCGCTACGAGAAGCTCTCCAACGCCCTGTTCGCGCGCACGGCCGAGCAATTCGTCGAGTTCGCCGGCCTTAAGCGGGGCTGGCGCGTCTTGGACCTGGCCTGCGGGCCCGGTATCGCCAGCCGGGCGGCGGCAGCCAAGATCGGCGAGCGCGGCTCCGTGCTGGCCGCAGACCTGGCCCCGGGCATGATCGCCCGCGCCTCGGCCGCCCCCGCGCCCAGGCGCGCCGCGCCCATCGAGTGGCGGGAGATGGATGCGCACGCCCTGCCCCTGCCCGACGCTTCCTTCGACGCCGTGATCTCCCAACTGGGACTGATGCTCTTCGCCCAGCCCGACGTGGCGTTGGCCGAGATGACGCGCGTGACCGAGGCCGGCGGCGTGGTGGCCTGTCTCGTCCAAGGGCGGCGAGAGAAGATGCTGTTCACCTCCTTGGTCCTGCACGCGATCGTCGAGTGCGAGCCGTCTCTGCGGGCCCCGCAGGGCGCTCCGACCATGTACACCTTCGGCCCCGACGGCGCCCTGGACGCGGCCTTCGCGCGCGCGGGCTTAATTGAGATCTCGACGAAGCGCTTAAACGGCACGTTCCGGTTCACCTCGCCCGAGGAATACTGGACGACGATGACCGAGGGCGCGGGCCGCACCGGAACCATGCTCCAAAGCCTCTCCGAAAAAGGCCAGGCCTGGGTCAAGAAAACCGTCCTGCGCCGCGCCGCCAAGAACAAGATCGGCAGCGGCATCGAAGTCCCCTACGAGTTCATGATGGCCCGGGGTCACAAGAAAGGCAAGTGAGCCGCTACGAGGCGAACATTTTCGCCCAGCCCGCGCTGATCCGCGCCGCGCTCGATACGCGGGCGCCCGTCTGGTTTAAAGCTCCGAAAGGCCGCAAGATCTACATCGTCGGAGTAGGGACCAACCATCACGCAGCGCAAATCGCCGGATGGCTTTGGTGCCGTGCCGGTTTGGACGCGCGCGCCGTCCACAGCTTCGACTTTATTTCGCGTCCGTTTAGGGTGTCGAAGGGCGATCTCGGTATCTTTTTATCTCACCGCGGGACTAAGTCGTACACGGTGAAAGCCGAAGCCATGGCACGTCGTTGCGGAGCCGAGACAGTCGCGATCACCGGCGTGGGAAGTCCCTGGCTCGGGCCGAAGAAACGAATCGAGACTTGCGCTCTGGAGGATACCGGAGCCTTCACTAAATCATTGACCACCACCTTGGCCTGGCTTCTGCGCTGGCCAGGTATGCCCACTTTGCTCTCTCCCTTCAAACGCGTCGAGTCGAGCCTTTCCTGGGGCCCCGATTTTCCGGCGATCACGAAGGACCTCGACCTCGTCTTATTGGGCGATGGCCTCCGCGAATGGGTCGCCCGCGAGATCGCCCTCAAGCTCCAGGAAGCCGCCTACCTGCGCGTGCGTTCCTTCGGCCTCGAGGAGTTTCTCCACGGCCCGCGCGTCTCGGTGGGCGCCGGCTCACTGGTCGTGGGCTTCACCGGCCCAAAGCAAAAGCGCTGGGACACCGTTCGGCGCTATCTTCAGACAATCGAGGTTCCCTTCGTGGAAGCGTCCTCGGAGGATTGGCTGGCCCAATTGCTCTGGGGCCAACGCTTCACCCTGGCCGCCTGCAACCAACTCGGCCTCGATCCCGACCTTCTGCGCGCCGACGACCCCCGCTACAAGAAAGCCCGCGCCGAACTCTCGCTCTAGACCCCCCAGCGGGGCCTTGACAAATCAAGTCTTCGGGGACATCCTTTCCAACGACAAGATTTTCAAGGTCATCGAGCGCGATAAACTCGAGTGGAGCTATTGATACGTTAAACGGCAACCGCGCGTTTATTTTCGCGATCCTGGCGCTTCCTCTCTGGTATGGAGAGGCTGCTTTCGCGCATCCCAAGTCGATCGTTCCCCCGGCGCAGGAAGTCAACGTGGCTCCCTCGGCTAACGCCGCGTTCCAGGTCCCCCTGATCAACATGTCGTGTCAGCCCGACGCCAACATCGCGCCTCTAGTCTCCAACTCCCCTATCCCCCTGGCGCTTCCCGCGATCAGTCCCTCCCCCGATCTTTCGCAGCGCCTGTTGACGATCGTTCCGCAGCCGCTTTCCGCCGGACCTGCCGAGCCGGGTCCGATTCCGTCCAAGAAAGCAGACGTGCAGCGCGAACTCAACGACCGGCTCTTCGACAATATCTCCGCGCAAAACGCTCTTCCGGAAGTCTCCCAAGCGGCGGCTCCGCCTGAGGTGCGGGCATACGTCGCTTGAGGAAAGCGTTCGACGGCGACCGCGCGCTGCATAAGTCCATGGCTCCGTTGTTCATCAATAACGCCCAATCCATCGAGGTTTCCCTCCCCTTCAGAGCCGAAGCGGGGTTGCGGATGGACGCCCTCCTCGTGCAGCCGATAGCTCAATGATTAGCTATCTCCGCTTCCTCTCCGGGAAAGAGCGCAGCCGCGACGCCAATATGCATTTGGGTATGACCCTCGCCTTCGTCGCGGGAGCCGCGAACGCAGGCGGCTATTTGGCGATCTCCCAGTACACCTCTCACATGACGGGGATTCTTTCGTCCTTATCGGACAATCTCGCGTTAAATCGATTGGACCTCGTCGCCTCCGGACTTGCCTCCTGGGTTTCATTCGTCGTCGGCGCAGCCACTTCCGCGGTGCTGATTAATTGGGCGCGCCGTCGCGGATTATACAGCCTCTATGCCTTGCCTCTCATGCTGGAAGCGGCGCTCATGCTCGCATTCGGATTTTTAGGAACGAACCTCAAGCTCCTCATTGGGCTTTTCGCTCCCGCGACGGTCATCCTGCTCTGCTATATGATGGGCCTTCAAAACGCCATTATCACAAAGGTGTCGAATGCGGAGATCCGGACCACGCACATGACCGGGAATACGACCGACCTCGGCATAGAGCTGGGCAAATTCTTCTATTGGAATCGCTCCGGAATGCAGCTCGAGAAAGTCCTCGCCAATCGCGAAAAGATGCGCATTCACGCCGAGTTCATCGGCCTTTTCGTCCTCGGCGGTTTTGCTGGAGCGCTGGGATTCAAGCATGCCGGCTTCCGCGCGTGCATACCGCTCGCCGCCCTGCTGTTCGTCGTCTCCGCCGTGCCGATCTGGGACGACCTCTCGCGCTGAAAGGAAGCCTTTCTGATTTTCAAAAAATCGGAACCCGCGACTATTTTTTCTGCGTGCGGTAATGTTCGACCCGCGCCGCCTCGGCGTCGAGCTCCTTGCCGCAGTAGATGAGGAAGGCGATCATGCCAAAGACCGTCATGAACGCGGCCACCACCGGAAGCAAAGCCATCATAATTTTCTCCTCTCCAGACCCGAGCGGCGCGCGATCTCGGCGCGAACTTCGTTGAGCAGGCTCCTCGCGCCGCGCTTCATGACGCGGCCTAAAACAAAGGAAGGAGCGACGAAATCGGGCTGAGCGATGAGATGATAGGTCACCTTCACGCCGCCCGGAGCTTCCTCGGTCGTCCATCCCCCTTCGTATCTCCAAAAACTCTCGCGTCCGACATCTTCGAAGTGCAGACTTTGCGGTTGGCGGCTGACCTCAAGGAGTATCGTCACCGTCCGCTTAAAGAGAACCATCCCCCCGGTCGTCTTCTGCTCCACGAGAACGCTGCCATCCGCCCGCATCTCCCGCACGCGGCTCTCCTTCATCGATGACACGAAGGAAGGGATGCCCTCGTAATCGGTGAGCACCCGCCAAACCGCCTGCGTGGATGCCTGAACGATGAATGTCCCGTGCAGCTCATAGGCCTGGCTCGGCAAACGGCTCAGCCGGATATCGACGTCGGGGAGGTCGATCGCAGGGACGGCCAAGGGAAGAGCTAGGAGCATCGTCGCGATGAAGGTCATGGTCATTGCCTCGTTTAAGAAGAGCCGGCGCCCCCCTGGGAGAAGCGCCGGCTGCGAACACGTGCCGCTTAGAACATGAACTGGAACATCATGCGGCCCTGAACCACTGTCCGCCGCGCCGTGCTGTTGCCGGGCGTAGCCAACAGCGAGTTCTGGCTCGTTGACGTCGGGTCCGGGAAGGCGTACGCGCCCACCGGCTGACTTCCCAATGGAAGCGCGGTGCCCATGCTGTCGTACCACAGCGGGCAGTTGAGGAAGATGGGCAAGTCCGCGACCAGCTTCATGTTGTGCCCTTTGAAGTGCCAGGTCATGGCCGGCGTGATCTCATGGATCGGAGCGGCCAGGTTGTTGTTGATGACCCGGTTGACCGCGCCGCCGGCCGCCGTGCCCGTACCCGTCGCCGAGGTCGTCAGGAATCCGGACTTCCGGTCCATGAACAGCGCGCCGTAGCGCACGCCGATCGAGAATGGGTTGTCCTGATAGGCCACCTGGGCGCGGGCGTTGGCGATGTGGATCACGCCGTAGCGGTTCTGGTAGCCGCCCCAATTCCCTTCGATTTCTGATGAAATCGCTTTACCAATACCGAGCGGATGGCGGATCGCGGCGTCGGCGCCGAGAAACCACATGTTGCCGCGCTGCAAGGTCTGGGTTCCGCCGATGGTCCCCAGCCCAGGGCCCCCGCCGGCGTTGATGTAGGGGTTGAAGCCCGAGTCGATGAGCAGGTTCTTGTCGATCGTGCGGGACTGAAGGGCCGAGGAGTGGCCGATCAAGGTGTCCTGCATGTAGATCGCGTTGAACATCACCGACTTGACGGTGCGCTTGACGTCGAGGTCCGCTGAAATGACATGGTAGATGTCCTCGTCGAGCCCGTCGTTG
>JAYVZL010000126.1:0-2097 GCA_043783505.1 Elusimicrobiota bacterium | reverse complement strand
CGCCCGGCCGAACGAATTTGAGGGCGGCCGGCGCCGATTGGCGAAAAATCGAGCCCCCGCGACGAGGCGGGGGCTCTTGAATTTGCGGGGAAGGGGGGGCTACACTAACCGGATGCGGCGTCTTTCAAGCGCAGTGCGTGCTAAAAATTCCTACTTCGTTGCAGTTCATCAAGTCGCCGATCACGACGATCTGCATGGGCATGGCGATGAGCTTCGGCGCGGTCATCCTCGCGGCCGGTTCGAAAGGCCGGCGCTACGCGCTCCCGCAGTCGCGCGTCATGATCCACCAGCCGCTCGTGGGCGGCATCTCCGGCCAGGCCACCGACATCATCGTCGAGGCCAAGGAGATGGCGCACACCCGCAAGGTCCTCGAGGAGATTATGGCCAAGCACACCGGCCAGACCTTCGCCAAGGTGTCCAACGACATGGAGCGAAACTTCTACATGTCCGCCGAGGAAGCCAAGACCTACGGCATCATCGACGAGGTGATCACCGGCTCCAAGATCGCCGCCCTCAACGGCTCCGCGAAGAAGTAGCCCGCCTTTAACGCTTTATTGAGCGTGCCCGGCATGGGCATCGTCTTGGGATCATTACCGACTTTTTGCCGTTTCTTTACCCAATTTTTTCCAACCGGCAATATTTTTTCCAGGAGGCGGGGCCATGCTCTTTCTGAGCGTCGTGTTCCCTCATCGTTCCTTCATGAAAGGAAATACAATGAACTTGAAATCAAAAGAAATTTGTCGTGAGCGATTCCCCGTTCTGAATAGGGACAGCTTGTTGATGCTGCTGTTGATTGGAGTTCCTTGTACGCCCCTATCCGCGGAAACGGCCACCGTGGATCTGGCGGTCAGCTTAGGAGCTCCGACCTATCAGAGGGAGCGGTTTCCTGCACGGCATGACGCCCACGTCGCCGTCGTCTTCCTTGGTGGATCCTTTGAAGCCTAAGATGCTCCGATGTTCCGAACAATCGCAATGCGCTCAAATATACTCGCGGGCGCAGGCCCAACGAGTTGCGAATACCTGGACCAATGAAATGGCGGCGCCCACAACGACGATTGATGCGAATTATCCAGTGGTGAATGGCCAGGCGAGTATTACGCTGACGTTCAACGGACCGGACGTTTATCTTGTCAATCTCACCGCGCCCGGTGGAACGACCGTCGTCGACACACAAGCGCCTTCCGTGCCGGCGGGACTAGGCGCGCAAGCCGCGTCGTCATCGCAAATCAACCTGACTTGGAGCGCGTCCACCGACAACGTCGGCGTCACGGGGTATAAGGTTTACCGGGGCGGCGCCCTGATCGGCACGAGTCCAAGCAATTCCTACTCGGACTCAGGCTTGGCCGTCTCGACGGCCTACAGCTACACCGTCGCCGCCTACGACGCCGCGGGCAACACCTCAGTCCAATCCTCAGCCGCCAGTGCCACGACTTTAGCGACGCCGAACACTATGCCGCCCGCGCAGCCGCGAGGGTTGAGGCGTCAATAGGAGGAGTTCTCCGATGAAGACACGCTGACCATATAAGGGATCCCCGCTTGAGAAAGCCGTTGGGCTACGGTCTTAAGGACTTCAAGCTGTTCGCTCATCGGGTTTGCCGCCCGACACTCAAGCGCCGTCCGTCCCGGGAGGCCCGCGCGCGCAGGCCGTGTCGTCGTCCCAGATCAACCTGACTGGAACACCTCCACCGACAACGTGGGCGTTGCCGGCTACAATATCTTCCGAGCCGGCACACCTATCGCCACCACGGCGACTACCTGGTTTTCGATCACAGGCCTAAGCGCGTCGACACGAAGATCTGCACGGTCCTGGGGCTGTCGCCCTCGACGGCCTACCAATTCCAAATGATCGCGTTTAGAGGCACGATAGGCGCCGTCGCGATGTACGGGGCCTTGTCGAATCTCGCGGGAGCCGCGACCTCGGCCGCCGGAGTCGTCATGCCGCCGGCTAAGCCGAGGAATTTCAGGGTGCAATAACACCGGCTATCATTTCCCAATTCTTTACACTCCTGTCCGGGGAAAAACGACAGGGAATCCTTCGCCAGTTGTAGAATGAAGTTGCTTAGACGCCATTCTACGACGGAGGATTCCCCTTGGCTC
>JAYVZL010000125.1:0-5662 GCA_043783505.1 Elusimicrobiota bacterium | reverse complement strand
ACGTCATCATCAACAGCATCGCCGTCAGCTTCCATAATAACAGAAGGCCAATGAGCTCGAGGCTCGTCAAATACTTGAGCAGCCGGTAAAAACCGAAGTGCAGGCCGTACAACAGCCCCAGGCCCGCGGAGCCGAAGGCCGCGTTGCGCGTCCACTCGTAGCGAGTCCAATGCGAGACCGTATTGGCTAAGGTGAGCGCGCGGCGGCGCAAAAGCGTGCCGAGCATCTATAGGTAGCGCAGCAGCGCGGCGTATTCGGCGCCGCCGGTCAGACTCAGGAAGACGCTTTCCAAGTCTCCGTCGCCCTTTCCGTCCCTCGCGCGCAACTCGGCGAGCGTGCCGCAGGCGACCATCTTCCCCCCGATCATGATGCCGATGCGATGGCACAGCTTCTCGGCGATCTCGAGAACGTGCGTGCACATGAAGATCGCCGTGCCGCGCCGGGCCAAGCGGATGAAGATGTCCTTGACTAGCCGTCCGCTCTTGGGATCGAGCCCGACCATCGGCTCGTCGAGCACCAAGACCTTGGGCTCGTGAAGAAGGACGCCGGCCAGAACGAGTTTTTGGCGCATGCCGTGCGAGTAGCTCTCCAGAAGTTCCCCTCCCCACGGCGCCAACTCGAACATCTCCAGCAGCTCGGGCACGCGCTTTGCCATGCCGGTCAAAGGCACGCCGTAGAGTTCGCCGACGAAGCGCAAATATTCGGCGCCGGTGAGCTTGGGATAGACAAAGGGCTCGTCTGGCACCAGCCCCATCCCGCGCTTAGCGGCGATCGGATCGACCGCCATGCTTACGCCGTTGATGAAGACCGATCCGGCCGTAGGGCGGAGCAGGCCGGTCATCATCTTGACGGTGGTCGTCTTGCCGGCGCCGTTGGGGCCTAGGAAGCCGAATATCTCCCCGGGCGCGACCTCCAGGTTGAGGCCATCGACGGCGGCGTAGTCGCCGAAGCGCTTGCCTAGGCCCTGAAGACGAATCACACCGAGACGGCGCGGCGGCTCTTGAGCAGGTCGTCGGCGCGAGGCACGGACATGCGCTCGGCCAGGTCATGAAAGCGCTCGTCGATGACCTCGCGGTCGAGGTCCTCGATGTTCTTGGTCGAGAAATCCTCGACGTTGAAGGAGGCCATAGTCGTGCCGTAGGCCATCGCGCGCTTGAGGTGGCCGATGTCGTCGTGCGCTCCCGAGGAAGCGAGGTAGCCCAGGAAGCCGCCGGCGAACGTATCGCCAGCACCCGTCGGGTCCTTGATGCGGGCCAGCGGGTAGGCGGGGAAAACGTAGAACTTGGAGCCGACCTTCATCAGCGCTCCGTGCTCGCCTTTCTTGATGACGATCACCGACGGTCCCCACTCCGCGAGCAGCTGGGCCGCCTGCAGGGCGTTGGGCGCGCCGGTGAGCTTCATCGACTCCTGGTCGTTGGAGAAGAACACGTCGACTTTGCCTAGGAGCTTCTTGAGCGACGCGGGCTTGGAATCGATCCAATAGTTCATCGTGTCGCAGGCGACGAGAGCCGGCTCCTTCATCTGCGCCAGAACCTCGGACTGGAGATCGGGATCGATGTTGGCCAGGAACACGACCGGAGCCTTGCGCTGGATCTCGGACAGAACGGGCTTGAACGTTTTAAACACGTTGAGATCGGTCGCCAAGGTCTTGGCGACGGCGGCGTCCTTGCCGTACTTGCCGGACCAGCGAAAGGTCTTGCCTTTGGCGGTCTTCAGGCCGGACAGCTCGATGCCGCGGCGCTCGAGTGTGCCCCGGTGCTCGCGCGGAAAGTCCTCGCCGACGACGCCGACGAGGCTCACTGGCGAGAAGTAGCTCGCGGCAAGCGCGAAGTAGGTGGCCGAGCCGCCGAGCGCCTCGATGCTTTGGCCGGCGGTGGTTTTGACGGTGTCGAGCGCGACGGAGCCGACGACGAGAATTGAGTTCATAACGATCACGCCCCCCCGTCTATGCGGTCGGCGAAGATCTGGTGCTCGACTTGCGTCGACAGCTGGCGCAAGCAGTAGTTGATCAGCTCGACGGCGCGCTGCTGTTGCAGGTTCTGCGCGACGGCGTCCTTGGTGATCTTGGCGGCGTCCTTGGCCGGGGCCTTCTTCTTGGCCTCGACATAGGCTGCCTCGACCTCGCCGGAGGGGACCTTGGCCATGCGATAGATCAGCTGCTTGAGGCGGCCGCTCTTGATGGACTTGCGGCGCGCGCGCTCGTACTCCTGCGGCGTCTCGCGGAAAAGGGATCGGACCTGCTGGAAATAAGCGTCCTGGTTAAACTGGTTGTCGCGCTGGAAAGCGGGCGTGGCGCGGATGTCGCGGGAGAGCTCGTCGTCGGTGACCTTGAGCCCCAGCTCGTCGGCCTTGATGGAGAGCATCTCTTCGATCATCATGTCGTTGAGCATCTCGCGCTTGAGCCGGGCCATCATCGCGTCGTCGACCTCGGTGCCCTTGGCGCGCATCGCGTCGGCGTACTGATTGACGCGCGAGAACAGCCGCTCGGTCGTTATTTTCGAGGCGCCGATGCGCGCCACCACGCCGTCCATGTCGCGGCTGGTGAACCAGTAGCCCCCCATGCCCACGAACGTGCCCGAGAGGAACACGGCGACCGTGGCAATGAAGATGCTTTTTTGATGGCGGCGAAGAAACGAGATCATGACGGCTCCTTAAGTGATGGAATCGGCCGGTTGGGCCGCGTCGGATTCGGCGCGCACGCGGCGCCGGCGGGGCTTGTCCTCGCCGGAGCCCATCGAGCAGGAGCCGTCGAAAAAAGCCCCCTCGTCGATTTTGAGCTTCGGCGTGCGCACGTCTCCAGTCAAGCGCCCGCTGGCGAGGATTTCGACGGAACGGGATGCGACAACGTCGCCGACGACCTCGCCGGCGATGACCAAAGTCTCGGAAGCGAGATTGCCGATCACTCGGCCTTTGGCGCCGATCTCGATGTCCACGGCGTCGGAGACGTCTCCCTCGAAGCCGCCTTCCACGCGCAAAGATCCCTTAGCCACGAGGGAGCCATGAAAGAAAGCCTCCTCGCTGATGAGTGTGGTGCCCTCGCGGGCGTCGCCGCGCGCGGTCTTATCTCCGAACATTTTAACCTCTCCCTCGTCCGCCGGACGAAGCGTCTCCGAAGAGATCGGGGCCGGCGCGGACTTTCAAATAGGACATCGGGTTGACGGGACGGCCTTGGCGCCACACCTCATAATGCAAGTGCGCGCCCGTGGAACGGCCGGTGGTGCCCATGTAGGCGATCACCTGGCCGCGCATCACGCGATCGCCGACCTTGACCAAGGCCTTGGAGGTGTGCCCGTACAGCGTGCTCACGCCGTAGCCGTGATCGATGACGACCATGTTTCCGTAGCCCTGCGACCAGCCGGAAAATCGCACGGTCCCGTCGGCCGTGGCGTGGACCAGAGTGTCGGCCGCGTTGGCGATATCGAGGCCGGGATGGAACTCGCCGGTCTCGCCGTCGTCGCGCTGCATCGGGGAAAACCGGTATCCGAATAGGGACGTGATCGAGCCCTCGGTGGGCCAAAGGCTGGGAGTGGCGTTGCGCAGGCTTTTCTGGTTGCCCACGTACCAGCCGATCTCCTGGAAGCTCGCCAGCCGCCCCTCGGCGTCTTGGCGCAGGCGCGCGATCTCCCGGTGCCAGTCCGCCTGGCGGATGTCGGCCGCGCCCCCGCCCATCATACGGCCAAGACTCAGCCGGTCGATTAACGTCGGCCCGCCGACGCCGGTGGCGGCCTCGATGGGATCGTGGTCATGAGCCATGGTCAGAAGACCGCGCAGCTGGCGGTCCGTACTCTGCGCCTGGTCGAGTGCCATGCGCGCCCGGTTCATCTCCTGGGCCAAGCGTGTCATCTTGGTGAGCATGACCTGGTTGTCGGCCTTGGTGATCCAATAGTCGGTGTGCCGCCCGACGACGACCCCGGCCCAGATGGTCAGCGTCGACCAAAACATCAGGCAAAATAGGAAAAAGGCCGTCGAACACTGCCAGCGCCAGGGCTTCATCTGGGTCTGGGGAATGATCAAAACGGTCAAACGGCGGACCAGGAAGTCGTTTATTTTTTTGCGCATGCGCAGATGAGGGCCTTCGATGTTATAACAGACTCACCCGAGTCTGTCAACCGGCTCCGGCTTCAGTTTTCTGAGAGTTTCCTGACGCTTAACGCTTGCCGAAATAGAACCGCACGCCCACGCCCCCGTCCGCGTCCACGGCTCCACCTTGGGTCAGGCGGAACACCGGGCCGGCCTCGGCGAACAGCTCGATAGGGTGGCGGGGCAGCCGCCAAGCCAGGCCCACGATGGTGCGCAGCGCAAACTGAGTGTCGTTGGCCGCTTCCACGCGGGGTCCCATCCCGACGTACGCCCCCAGGCGGCCCTGGGGAGGCTGCGGGAACAGGTCCCACGCGTGCCAGAGCACGTCGCCCCACAGCGCCGCGTCGCCGCTGAGGCCCACGCCGAAATCGACGGCCATAGTGTCGTTGAGCCACAACTTCGCCGTTGCGCCCATAGGATCGCCGACTACGACGCCGACGCCCAGGTCCTGCAGCCTTTGCGCCCGGGCGGGCGCTACCGCAGCCGTCACAAACAATAACGTCAGTAGGGACCATTTTCGATTAACCATCCCTAGATTATGCCAAATGATCCGGGAGCCGGACCACCCCTATTTGGAATTAGTGTCTACTAAAATAGACAATTACCAAGGCAGCCCTCTGTCGGTGCAGCGCCTTCGTCTATTGACGCCCTTGCGTAGGCGGGGAAGGGGGGCTAAACTGTAAAGCTTCATAGTTATTTCCATGAGTCATTTGGAATATCCCATGCATAGCGCATTATTTCTGATCCTTCAGCTCGCTTTGGCCGCGTCCCAAGCGGGCGATTTCGCTGTCACGGACGAAGGCTCCTCCCGCAATTTCGAGGAGGCGCTCCGCGTGGATAATCCCCACCTCCGACCGAAAATGCCTTTGCCGGAAACGGAGGGCAAAGGATTTGGGGCCACTGTTAGTTTATATTCGGGTGATGGTCGGTGTCGTGGGACGAAACTAGGGACACGCCTGTTTCTCACCGCCGCACACTGCCCCAAAGGTCACTGGGAAAATGGTGAGAACATCCTCATCGAGGGGCCATCGGTCTTTTATAAATATATCCGATATCTCCAGATCAGCAAGATTCACATCTTTCCCGGCTTTGAACACAACGCCTTTGTGGGCCCTTTTCTGGATATTGGCCTCACAGGCGCTGCTACTGACTTGGCCTTGATCGAAGTGAATGAAGACACTCCCGGCATACCACAGGCTGTTGTCGCCCCTTCACTCCCCGAACAAGGACGCCTTATTGCTTTTGGCCACAACTGTTCCTGGACCACAATAGCCGACGACTCAAACTATGACTATCCACATCTATCACGAGCAGGCATTGCTTCTTTGAATACCATGTTTATCACTCTGAAAGAGCAGGGCTGTCACGGAGACTCCGGTTCTCCTCTCTTTTCGGAGAATGATGAAGTCATAGGAGTCAAGTCAATAGGATTCACACCAATAGTCGTTTATACGCGACTCGACACCGAACCGGTCCGAGCCTGGTTGGGCCAATTCTTAGCGCTCAGCAACTCCCCAGTCGGCTCTCACTAAGCGCGCCGCCCGAGTCACGGATGTGTTAAAATCTCTTCATGACTCTCTCC
>JAYVZL010000124.1:0-13634 GCA_043783505.1 Elusimicrobiota bacterium | reverse complement strand
GGCGCGGCGCAATTTCTGGAACTTGGCCCGGGGCATCAAGGCGCGCGGCAAGACCGTTCTTCTGACCACGCATTACATGGAAGAGGCCTACGCGCTGTGCGACCAGGTGGCCATCGTCGACCGAGGACGCATCATCGCCCAGGGCGCGCCGGACAGCCTTCTTAAGGAGCACTTCAACGGAGTCACCATCGAGCTGCCCAAAGCCGACTACAAGGCGCCGCAGGAAGGGGTGCCCGGCGAAGTCGTCGAGCGCGAGGGCACCGTCGAGCTGATGACGGGGCAGGTGGAGGCCGCCCTCGACGCGCTCAAGCGCGGGGGCTCGAGATTGACGCATCTGCGCGTGCGCGCGCGCACGCTCGAGGACCTATTTCTGCATCTCACGGGCCGGGAGCTGCGCGAATGATGCGCCGCCTCTGGGCCGTTTTTCGGGCCCGCAACACGGAGTTCCTGCGCGACCGCGGCGCCCTGGCGTGGAACTTCATGTTCCCTTTCTTCGTCGTCTTCGGCATGGCCTTCGCGTTCTCGGACAAGGGTCAAGACGTTTTTAAAATCGGCGTCGTCGGCGAGATTTCGGGGCTTCCCACCGGATTTTCGGCGACCAAGCATTTGAAATTTGTGACGTTCGGCGACCTGTCCGCGGCTCAAGGCAAGCTAAGGCATCATCAGCTCGACATTTTAGTTAAGCCCGGAAAACCGCTCGAGTACTGGATCAACGAGTCCTCGCCCAAGGGCTATCTCGTAGAGCGTCTCATGCTCGGCACCGACGCGGCCAAGGCGTCGCCCGTGCGCCGCGCGGTGGAGGGCCGGCCGATCCGCTACGTCGACTGGCTGGTGTCGGGCCTGTTGTCGATGAACATGATGTTCTCGGCGCTGTTCGGCGTGGGCTACAGCTTGGTGCGCTACCGCAAGACGGGCGTGCTCAAGCGTTTAAAGGCCACGCCCCTGCGCGCGGCGGAGTTCTTGACCGCGCAGGTGGCCTCGCGCTTGGTGCTGATCATGGGCGTATTCACCATCGTCTACCAGGGCGCGGACTTCTTCCTGCGCTTCCAGCGCCTGGGTTCGCTGCTCGATCTCTATATTATTTTTTCGCTCGGTTCGGCGTGCCTGGTGTCGCTTGGCCTGCTCGTGGCCGCGCGCGTGACCAGCGAGGAGCTGGCCGGCGGCCTGCTCAACATGCTGTCCTGGCCGATGATGTTCCTGTCGGGCGTGTGGTTTTCGCTTGAGGGCGCGCCCGCGCCCCTGCGGATGTTCGCCAACGCCCTGCCGCTGACCCACCTAATCGAGGCCGCTCGCGCGGTGATGACCGAGGGCGCTACGCTCTCCCAAGTCGCGCCGCACCTTTGGATCCTGGGCGGGATGACCGTGTTGTTCCTCACGGTCGGCGCTTGGGCCTTTCGCTGGGAGTAGCGTCTCAAGGAACTCTTACGAGTTGATAGGAGTCGAGGTCCGTGGGTTTCGCCGGTTCGTTGGTGTCGAAATGCACAAGGTGCGAAAATAGCTGTTTCTCGAATGTATCCATTGCCTGACGGTATTCTTCAGCTATCGAGTCCGCCTCTTGGTAAGCGACATTGATTGTTGCAGAGTCAGCGCGAAGCTGAGATAGCTGCACATAGTGTTCATACGCCTTGCCATAGCGGGATGTATAATCGGTTGTCTGCCTATAGTGGTCGGCAAATGCGGCTAATTCTTCGCGAATGGTTTTTGCGCTAACCAAGTGCCCTGGCGCTACGGCAGTTACGGGCGTCTTCACCTTAGATCGAGGTTTGGCAGACAGACGTCCGCCTCTAGCGACGTGAGCTGGCTTCTCTGAGATGGCAGTGATGAGCTGTTCTTCAATAGACCTCTCCAGCCGCATTTCTGGCGTTGAGTTGAGTGTAGGGCGAATGGGCTTGGGCCGCATGGGGCAATAGACCCATGAGTCGTGGGTCCGGGGGGCCTAAATTCGCGGGGACCATAAATCGCCGATATGTTGGGTCCTCCGACCTATGCGGTCGGAGGGGCGCAACCGTTAGAATGCGTCCATGAAAAATATTTTCTTGTCTCTCGTCGTCAGCGCCGTTCCCGCCGCCGCCTCCGTCAGCGTCGTTCCCGCGACCATGATGCCCGGTCAGCTCCTTGCGAACATGGTCGCCCCCGTCGTTCTGCCCGCCGCGTCCCAGATGAAACTGGCGACGCTGCCTATGCTAGCGGCTCCGGTCATGCCCATGACCTCCGTCGCCGGCCCGGTCGTCGCGCCCGCCACGACCGCCAAAGAGACCTTAGTCCTCTCGGCGGAAAAGATCGGCGCGGCGAACAACGCCGACGCCGCCGGTACGGCCATGAACGCCTCGAACGCGCTCTTCGACAACGCCGCTTCCGCCCATGACGCGGCGGCCGTCGAGCTCAACGGCAGCCCCGAGCAGATCGACGCGCTCAACGCCGCGGTCGCCGAGGCGCTGCTGCCCTTCAACGGCGCTCTGAAAAACGTGAAGCTTTCCTTTAGCAAGGTGGCCACGAACGATAAGCGCGCAACGCAGGTCGCTTTTTCTTTCGACTATTCATTGATCCGCCCGAAAGGTTCGGCGAGCCTGGCCATCAAGGATTTCTCATATGCATATCCTGATACGCCTTCAGCCAAGCCCGAGCTCAATGCCAATATTTCCGCGAAATTCAACCTGCTCAACGTCATGACGCAGGAGGAAATCAACAAACTCGCGCCCGCGGCCGATGAAAGGATCAAGACCTATTTGTCGGATTTGAACAAGCGGTACGGCGACGCCGCGAAGGTTGAGGCGCGCATTACTCGCAAGGACACCGACCCCAAGGGCAATATCACGGGCTTGGGACTCGCGCTCAGCCTGATAATCGATCTCTCCAAGCTTCCCGGCGGCGTCGATCCCAAGGATGTCTTGATCACAGACGGTCAGCTGGAGGTTTCCATCGGCTTGAACGGCATTGAGATCTCGGCGCATGCGGTCAGCAATCCGAATGCCAAGCAGTTCGAGCGCGATCAGGTCGGCCTTAAGGAAATGCTCGACAAGCTTTTGGCTCGCGACGCAAAAGCGCTGCGCGAGATCGTCGATTTCGTCAAGCAGATCGATGAGGCCGCCGACCGCGTCACGTCCGGAAAGTCTAAAACGCTTTTCTAGGGATAGTCGTAGCTCGCTGAAACGGCCGGTTTGACCGCGCGAGACTGCGCCGTGCGCACGCGCTCCGTGGCCGCGACTAGACGCGCGACGTCCAACTGACGCTCCATGAGCCGGCGCGTCCCCAGCCAGGGGATCCAACCGGAGCGATTGGCCCGCGTTTCGATCTCGTTGCGGGCGGAGTCCAAGGCATCGGCGACGGCGGCGAGCGCTTCCTGGCGTCCGTCCGGCTCGGAGGCGAGCGACGACTTAAGCCAAAAGGCGTCAAGCCGCGCCGTCAGGCCGAAGTGCGCGGAGAGAGGGCGGACCTCGTTTTCGTCGACTTGAGTCTCGGTGAAGGCGGCGCGGGCGTTTTCGCGCGGCGGGCGCGAGGAATAGGGGATCAGCGCGTAGTCCACACGCCGCTCGTCGAGGGTGCGTCCGCAGGCCTCGTCTGCGTGCGCCACGCACAGGTCGCGCGCGCCAAGAAGGTCGAGAAAGAGTCGGATCTCGGGATCATCGGGCGGCGCGGCCAGGTCGCCCAGCAGGATGAAGGGACCGGTGGATTGGCGGACGAACTCAGCTAGATCGAAGAGCTGAGCCAGACGCCTCGCCGCGGCGGTGGAGTCGTCGCCCGGCGTCAAGCGCGCCGAATATAAGTCCGCCGCTCGGCCGGGCATGGCGATGCGCACGCGCAGGACTCCGCCGCCCCAGCCCAGGTCGCGTCGGAGGGAACTTTCGAGAGGATAGCGGCTGGCCGCGGCCAAGCCCAAGGGGATATCCGACACGGAATTCTTCAAGCCCGCGGCCTGCGCCAGCGCGTCGAGGTCCTCGCCCCGCCAAATCTCTTGAAAGGCGGCCGCGTCGACTTTTTCGGACTTGAGTCTTTCGGTCAGCGCCGCGCGGCGCGTCTGCCAGCCCTGGTGGATGCGGCGGGGGCCCGCGACGTTGAGGGTGAGTACGGATAAGACGAGGGCCGCGGTGGTCACGCGCCGATGTTAGGGGAGAGGAACGCCCTCGGCCTTGAGCATGCGACGCTTGGTCTTCACGCCGCCCGCGCCGGAGTAGCCGGTCAGGCGCCCGTCGGCGCCCACGACGCGATGACACGGCACCGTCGGCGCGAACGGATTCTTGCCCAGCGCCATGCCCACGGCCCGCGCCGCTCCCGGCTTGCCGATCTTCTTGGCGATCCAGCCGTAAGTGCGGACCTGACCTTTGGGGATGAGGGAACAGGCTTTCCACACCGACTGATAAAACGGGGAATAAGACTTCATGGCGGTCGCGATCTTCTTGGGAAGAGAAAAGGTCTTCATGGCGAGATTATAACACTTGCCCCCCGAGTACCGTTAGACGGGGATGATCTTGCCGAGGACGCGCGGCCCGCGCGCGCCGGTGGCCGCGGGGGCGTTGTTGTCGAGCCCCTCGAGCGCGCGCGCCGCGAGCCAAGCGAAACAAGCCGCTTCCTTGGCCATGACCGGGATGCTCGTCAGGCTCACGCGCGTGGGCGCGAATAAGGCGCTCAGCCTGCGCATTAGATGGGTATTGAGCGCCCCGCCGCCGGAGATCAGGACTTCGCTCAGCGGCCCGGGAGCGTTCTCCAGGATGGACAACCAGAGCGACCGCGCGGTCAGCTCGCTCAGCGTCGCCAAAGCGTCCGAAAGATTGTTTTTTGTCAGGCGCGGATAGACGCGGCTGAGAAAGGCGGGACCGAAAGTGGAACGATCGAGGGATTTGGGAGGGGTTTTCAAGAAATACGGATGCGACAGCAATCGCTTGAGAATTTTCTCATCGACGCGTCCGGAGGCGGCAAGACGCCCGCCTCGGTCGAAATCGCGTCGGCTATGCGTCGTGCGACGCATAGCCTCGTCCATCAGCGCGTTGCCGGGGCCGGTGTCGAAGGCGGCGTGGAGCTTGCCGGCTGTAAGGATGCTGACGTTGGCGATGCCGCCGATATTGACGACGGCCTTCAGCGGTCCGCGACCGTAAAGAAAAAGATCGAAGGCGGGCACCAGCGGCGCGCCTTGGCCGCCGGCCGCCATGTCGCGGGGGCGGAAGTCGGCGACCGTGGTGATTCCGGTGCGCTCGGCGATGACCGAGGGCTCGCCGATCTGAAGCGTGTTGGGGGGCGCGGCGTCGGGCCCGTGCCAGACGGTCTGGCCGTGAGAGCCGATCACCGTCGGGCGCGCGCGCCGGCCGATCGCGATCGCGGCGGCGGCGAACGCCGAACCGAGCGCGAAGTTGAGTCTAGAAAGCTCCGGTACGGATAGGTTTGGCGCGTTTAAAATACGACGCTTGAGTTCGGGCTCGTAAGGGTAGGTCTCGCAGCGCAGAACGCGGATATTATTCGCGGAAAGACGTACGAGCGCGGCGGTCACGCCATCGGCGGAGGTCCCGGACATCAATCCGACGGCGAGTCGCACGCGCATCAGTCGATTATAGCCGGTTTGCTTTGAGGATCGCGGCGAGCGCGTCTTCGATCGCCGGGTATTTGAACGTGTAACCGGCGTCGAGAAGTTTCTTGGGGGCCGCGCGCTGGCCGCCGAGAAGCATGGCGCTCATTTCCCCGAGCGCAAGCTTGAGGACGAACGCGGGGACGGGGAAGAACGTCGGACGATGCAGCGCGCGGCCGAGAGCCTTGGTGAAAGCGGCGTTGGTCTTTAAGTCGGGCGCGGCGAGATTAACCGGCCCGGAGACGTTTGTCTCGAGTAAAAATAGGATCGCGCCGACGACGTCGTCGCGGTGAATCCAGGCAAATGCCTGGCGGCCGGAGCCGAGCCGGCCGCCGACGCCGAGTTTGAAGGGGGGGAGCATCTTGGCCAGCGCGCCGCCGCCTTTTTCCAGGACCACCCCGATGCGCGGCATGACCACGCGCAAGCCCAACTTCTCGGCCGCGTGGGCTTCACGCTCCCATTGCCCGCATAGCGCGGCCAGGAAATCGGCGCCCTGCGGCGCGTCCTCCGGGCAGTCGCTCCTGCGCGCGCCTCCATAGTAGCCGACGGCCGACGCGTTCAAGAAGACCTTCGGACGCTTGGCTGAGGCGACTAGCGCCGCGACGATCGCGCGCGTGGAGTCGAGGCGGCTTTTGATGAGCGCCAGCTTGCGCTGGGGAGTCCAGCGCTCGGAGGACACGTTTTCGCCGGCGAGGTTGATCACGGCGTCGGCGCCGTCGAAAGCCATGACCCATGGTCCGGGATCCTTGGCGTTCCACAGGCGCACGTCGACCTTCGCGTCCCAGCGCAGCTGCGCCGCCGCAGGCGAGCGCGTGAGCAGGACGACCTTGTCGCCGCGCGCGAGCAGGGCGTCGATCAAGGCGCTTCCGATGAAGCCGGTGCCGCCGGCGATGATCACGGTCATGAGAAGGCTATTATGTAACTTACCTCATGCGCTTGGCGTGCCTTTTTTGTTCCAGGCAAGGGAACTTTTTCGGGGGTTCGATCGTATGAAGGGGTGAGGCTTCTTCGCCGCCCCCTGTTCTGGGCCGTCATCGTCGGCGCCTTGGCCGCGATGGGCGCGCGCCGCGCCGGGGTTCTGTCGCCCGTGCGCGACCAGACTTGGCTTCAGGCGGCGCGAGCCGGGGAGGCGACTGTGTCCGGGCGATTGGCCGGCCCCGTTCGTCAGACACGGCGCGGCTGGCGCACCCGCCTGGAGTTCGCTTCCGGAAGCGGCGTCCAACGAGCGCTGGTGTGGCTGCCGCGCGGGCGGGACATCGCGGATTTGGAGCCGGGAAGGCAGGTGGTCGTCGCGGGAAAGCTGCGGCCCCCGCGAAGGCCGCGCAATCCCGGCGACTTCGACGAGTCCGCGGCGCTGACGGCCGTCGGATGCGGCTGGGTCCTGCACGCGAGGGTCGTGATGGTCTCAAGCGCGCCCGTGCCCGCGTCGTTCGTTCCCTGGGTCTGGGCTCAACGCGCGCGTCTGGCCGCCGAGGCGGCGTATCGGCGGCGTTTGCCGCCGGAGAGGGCGGCTCTGTTGGCGGGGATCGCGCTGGGGGACGCCGGCGCCTTGCCCAATGACCTGGCGCGCGCGGTGCGCGACGCGGGGGCGACGCATTTACTGGTGGCCTCGGGCTCGAACGTCGGTTTTGCGGCCGCGGCGGCGCTTTTTTTCGGATTGACGGCGGGCCTTAGGCCGCTGGCGAGGGGGGTGTTGGCTTTGACGTTGGCCGGCTTTTACACTTTGATGACGGGCGCTGATCCCCCATGCGTCCGGTCTTGGGTGATGCTCGCGGCCGTGCTCGCGGCTCGCGCCTTCGGGCGCGAGACCACGGGCGCGGCGGCCCTGACCTTCGCGGCGGCCGTCCTGCTCATCGTCGATCCGGCTTCGGCTCTGTCGCCGAGCGCGGTAATGAGCGTGGGAGCGTGCGCGGCCATTCTTTGGGCCGGGAGCGCTGCCGAGCGCGCCGTGCCGGAGGCCTGGCCGGACTTCGCGCGCGCCGCGGCGGTCATTTTTTTGTGCAGCATCGCGGTGACCGCGGCGCTTTGGCCGTTGTGGATCGAGGTGTTCGGGCGCGCCTCGCTCGTGGGGCCTCTGGTCAACATCTTATTGATCCCCCTGTCGGGGCCGCTGCTGGCGGGGGGCTTCGCGCTGTGGGCGGCGGACAGCTGGCTGCCGGTGTTGGCGCCCGCCGCGGCGCGTCTAGCGGGGGTGGGGCTTTGGATCTTTGAACGGGCTTGCGTGCGCGCGGCGGCTTTGCCGTGGGCCGCGGTCGAGCTTCGTCCATGGACGGCCTGGGAGATCGCCGCGTGGGGCTTTTTTTTGGCGGCGATCGTGGCTTGGTCCCGGCGGCGGGCGCGCTTGGGGCTTGTTTTTCTTGCCGTTGCGGCGCTCGTCGTCGGGCGGGCTCGAGCGCCCGCGGCGGCCATCGCGGTTGTCTTCTTGACAGACGGAGGAGCCTTGCTTCGGTTCAACGGCGGCCCGGCATTGCATCTGGGGCGACGGCCGCCGCATGCCGCGGCGCGCCGCGCGGCTCGGGTCCTGGGCGCGGGGGCGCTGGACCGCGCCGCCGTCGGAGGGCCGTGGATATTGAGGCTCGGGCGCGTCAGTCTTTTAATTGGAAGCGCCTTGGGCCCGGCTGTCCGGAGCGGGGTGGGCGCTTTTGCTATAATCGAGGCTCCTCGGGCGTTCGAGGTTGTGACCGATGGCGACTCGTTCCTTGTCCAAGATCCCCTCCGGCCGGGCGTTCGGCTCGGCTCTCATTTTCCGCAACGAGGCCAAGCCCGATTCGTCACGGACGCTGTCGCTCGTGCGCTCGTTGCTCAAGGCGCGCGGCGTGAGCGCGGTGACGGCCGCGCGAAAGCCCTCGGCCCTCTCCCTGCGCAACGCCGACTTCGCGATCGCGTTGGGCGGGGACGGCACCATGCTGGCGGTGGCGCGCGAAGTCGCCCCGCGCGGAATCCCTCTTTTGGGAGTGAACATCGGAACATTGGGCTTCCTCTCGGGGACCGAGGTGAGCGCTCTGCGCCGCTGCTTAGACGAGGTCCTTTCGGGCCGTTTCGCCGTGGAGGAGCGCTCGATGTTCTCTGCTGAGGTCTTACGCGGCAGCCGGCGCGTGTTCGGTCCTGACCTGGCCTTAAACGAGGTCGTCATCCGTTGCGGCGAGCAGGCCCGCGCGGTCACACTGTCGACGCGCTCGGGTGAGCGCTTCGTGGCCGATTACTTCGGCGACGGCCTGATCGTGGCCACGCCCACGGGTTCGACGGCCTACTCTCTAGCGGCGATGGGCCCCATCGTCGATCCTTGTCTGGACGTAACGCTCATCGCGCCGATCTGCCCGCATACGCTCACCCAGCGTCCCCTCATTGTGCCGGCGCACCTGCCTCTGACCATCCGTCTCGGCCGGCGCCGCGCCGACGAGGTCCCCCGAGTGCTCGTCTCGCTCGATGGGCGCTCGGGCTGCGAGCTGAAGATCGGCGACGAGGTGCGCGTGCGCCGCGCGGAGACGCCGCTGCGTCTTCTGATGCCGCCCGGACGCTCCTTTTTCGAAGTTTTGCGCCGCAAATTGAAATGGGGGGCGCGCTGACATGCTGAGGAGGCTTAAAGTCGTGAATTTCGCGGTGGCTGAGCGCATCGAGCTCGAGTTCTCGGCGGGCTTCACCGCGCTGACCGGCGAGACCGGCGCGGGCAAGTCCATCCTTCTTGAGGCCTTGGGGTTCCTGTTGGGCGCGCGCGGCTCGGCGTCGTGGCTGCGCGCCGGCTCCGACCGTTTGGAAGTCGAGGGCGTGTTTGACGCGGCCGACCTGCCCGCGGAACTGCGCGAGCGTTGGAAACTGCCCGCCTCCGGAACCGTCGTGGTGCGCCGCGAGCTCGACGCCGGGGGCAAGACTCGCGCCGCGATCTCCGGCCAGCCCGCGCCGGTGGCCGCGTTGGCAGCACTCGGGGAAGCGGTCGCCGATTTTCACGCCCAGCACGAGAACCAGGCCCTGCTGCGTCCGGCCGCCCAGCTCGAACTTCTCGACCGTTTCGGGGGCTTGGACAAGGAGCGCGAGGCCTTGGTGGAGTCTTACGCGCTGTGGTCTTCTGTGCAGTCGCGCCTGAACGCCTCGCAGATGTCCGAGGAGGAGCGCCGCCGCCGCATCGAGTTGTTGAGCTTTCAGATGTCGGAGATCGACGCCGTCGGACCGCGTCTAGGAGAGGAGGAGGAGCTCGAGGAGCGCCTGCCTCGTCTTAAGAACGCCGAACGCCTGCGCACGTTCGCCGACCAGGCGTACGGGCTTCTGTACGCGGAGGGCGACGCCGCCCTCTCGCGCCTGCAGAAGGCCGAGCGCGCGCTGGGCGAACTGGCCCGCATCGATCCCTCGGCGGCGCGCCTGCGCGACGAGCTGGAAGGCGCGCGTCTGTCCACCGAGTCGGTGGCCCACGAGGTCGGCGACTATCGCGATCGCGTCAGCTCCGATCCTGCCGCCCTCGACGCGCTGCTCTCTCGCCAGGACGCGCTGGCCCGCCTGAAGAAGAGGCACGGCGCCACGGTCTGCGAAGTGCTGGCCGCGCGCGAGCGCCTGGCCGCCGAACTCAACGGCTTGGAGAACGCCGATTGGACTCTCGAGCAAACCCGCCGCGAGTTGGAGAAGGCGGAGAAGAACATCGCCGCGCTCAGCGATAAGGCGCATGAGCTTCGCGTCAAGGCGGCCAAGCGTCTCGACGGCGCGGTGCTCAAAGAGCTCAAGGTCCTGGGCCTGCCGCACGCGCGCTTCTCCTGTTCAGTCGAGATGGAAGAGGGGGCATGGACGCGTTCCGGGGCCGACTCCGTCGTATTTTTGCTCGCGGCCAACCCCGGCGAACCGCTGCGCCCGGCGAAGTCCGTCGCCTCGGGCGGCGAGCTCTCGCGCGTGATGCTGGCGCTGAAGAGCGCCTTCGCCAAGGCCGACCGAACGCCGTTGCTGATCTTCGACGAGGTGGACAGCGGCGTCGGCGGCGAGGTCGCGCGCGCCGTCGGAGAGAGATTGGCGGCGCTCGCGCGCGGCCGCCAGGTCCTATGCGTGACGCACTTGCCCCAGGTGGCATGCTTCGCGCAGACTCACCTTCACGTTTCCAAGGAAACCGTCGCCGGACGCACACGCGTGCGCGTGGACCGTTTAGACGGCGACCGGCGCTTGGAGACCGTCGCCACAATGTTGGGCGGCCGCGGCGTGACCGCGGCCAGCCGCAAGCACGCGCAAGAACTACTGGAGAGCTCCCTCGCATGAAAGTCCGAACTCGCTTCGCCCCGTCGCCCACCGGCTTCCTTCATATAGGAGGCGCGCGCACCACGCTGTACAACTGGCTGTTCGCCCGCCGGCATGGAGGAGAATTCGTGCTCCGTATCGAGGACACAGACGAGGTGCGCTCCACCGACGATTCGGTGACCGCGATCCTCGACTCGGTCAAATGGCTGGGCCTGGACTGGGACGAGGGCCCTCTCGATGGCAAGACCGACAAGGGACCGTACGCGCCCTACTATCAGATGAAGCGCGTGGATATTTACCGGAAGCACCTGAACCAGCTGATCGATGAAGGCAAGGCCTACCGGTGCTATTGCACGAAGGAAGAGCTCGATGAGATGCGCCGCATCGCGCAGTTGGAGAAGCGTCCTCCGCGCTACGACGGCCGCTGCCGCGCGCTGACCAATGAGAAGCGCAAGGAGATCGAGGCCTCCGGCAAGAAGTTCTCCATCCGCTTCAAGATGCCGGCGTCGGGTACGAGCATTGTCGACGACCAGATTCGCGGAAAAGTCTCTTTCGAGAATTCGCTGCAGCAGGACTTGGTCATCTGGAAGACGACGGACGGCCCCACGTACAACTTCTGCTGTGTGATCGACGACCATCTTATGGAGATCAGCCACGTCATCCGCGGCGACGAGCATCTCTCCAACACGCCCTCGCAGGTCCAGATCTATTACGCGCTGGGCTGGACGCCGCCGCTCTTTGCGCATCTGTCGATGATCCTCGGTCCGGACGGCTCCAAGCTGTCCAAGCGGCACGGCGCGACGTCCGTACTGGAATACCGCGACCAGGGCTATCTGCCGCACACCATGCGCAACTATCTGGCCTTGCTGGGCTGGTCCACCTCCGAGTCCCAGCAGCTGTTCACCGACGAAGACTTGATCTCGAAGTTCAATCTCGAGGGCTGCCAGAAAAGTCCGGCCACGTTCGACACGGTCAAACTCAATTGGATGAACGGGGAGTACATCCGTCAAATGTCGACGGAAGAGCTGGCTAAGCTCGCCGATCCGTTTCTCGAGAAGGCGGGCCTCAAAGGCTTGCCTGGGCCCGATCTCAAGAAGGTCGTGTCCTTGGAGCACGAGAAATTCAAGCTTCTCTCCGAGATCCCCGCCTTGGTCGACTTCTTCTATAAGCCGGTGGAGTTTACGCCCAAGGCGATGGACAAGGTCCTCAAGGTTCCCGGCGCCAAGGAAGTCCTGTTGGGTCTGGCCGACGCGCTCAAGGACTTCGCGCCGTTCGAGGATAAGGCTTTGGAGGGGCGCATCCGACGGTTTTGCGAGGAAAAAGCGCTCAAACCCGGCCAAGTCTTCCATCCGCTGCGGGCCGCCGTGAGCGGCCGGACCGAGGGCCCGACCCTATTTTTGATGCTCGAAATATTTGGCCGCGATGTCGTGCTCGCGCGTCTTCGGGACGCGGCCGCGCGCTTGAACTGATATGGGCCTTGCGCGAGGCGGCGTTTCTCATATACTATCTCGTCCCAATTAGTCGGAGGTGTCTATGTCGAAAAAAATAGTTGTAAAGACCGCGAAATCCGCGGTGAAGCCCAAAGCCAAGCCCGCTCCCGTGGATACTTCGGCGAAAGATTTGGCGTGGCTTACGCCGGCGAAGATCAAATCCATCCGTGCCGAGCTTGTCACCATGCGCGACGACATCCTGCGCACCGTGCGCAAGCAGACCGTCGACGACGTCGACAACGGCGACTCGGTCGATCAGGCCAGCCAGTCCATCGAGAAGGAGCTGATGTTCGAGCTCTCCGACAACGAGCGCACCACCCTCGACATGCTCGAGGCCGCCATCCGCAAAATCGACAACGGGACTTACGGCCGATGCGAGGCCACTCAAAAGGCGATCTCGCGCGCCCGTCTCGAGGCTATTCCCTACGCCCGCTACTCGATCGCCTACCAGAATCAGCTCGAGCAGAAGGTCACCGAAGCCGCCGAGCCGGGGCTGGATTTCAGCGTGATCGGCGAACTCGAGCGCGCTTCGGACGCCTAAGCTTTTCGACGACGGCCGTTGTTTCCGTCTTGAAAATGTAACAGGTTGGGGCTATCCTTTCCCTGATTGAAGTATTGGGTTTATAAGGACGCGCGTATACTCGGCCCGTTCGACAGAGCGGCCGTAGCGGAGATCCCTGGGATCAACTCGGGCACTCTTATGTGCACGGGGGACCCGGATAGCGGCATTTGGACGCCCGCCGGCGAGCTTGCCGACCTTGGCGGATTTCCCCGAGCCGGGGCCCCGACCGCAAATACTGGGACGGATATGCCCTCCATGCGGGGATTTCTCGATCGCCTGCAGATAGACGCGGCGGGCTTGGTCGGCGACAATGAGTTTCCCGGAGCGCTGTCCGAAGAGCTGTTTCATGACGCGGACCTCAAGAAGAGTTTCGGCGACATGGTTTCCGCGCGGCCTCCCGATGAGCTGGAACTGCGCCGCTCCCGAGAGAAGGTCTCCGAGCTGTTGACTCGTATTAATATTTTCGATCGGCGCATTTCCGAGCTCGAATCGGGCCAAACCGACCTTCTGCGCCGTCTGGCGGAAAAAGACTTGGAGCTGCGCAGAGAGCGCGAGGCCGCCGCCGCCGCGGGCCGCGAAGTCGCCGCCGCGGGCCGTGAGGTCGCCGCCGCGGCCCGAGAAGCCACCGCGGCGCGTGAGGCCGCCGCGGCCCACGAAGCCGCCGCCGCTCGCGAAGCCGCCGCCGCTCGCGAAGCCTCCGTCGCTCGCGAGGCCGCCGTGGCCCGTGAAGTCGCGGCGGCTCAAGAAGCCGCCATGGCCCACGAAGCCGCCATAGCTCGTGAAACCGCCTTCGCTCGCGAGGCCGCGGCCTCGGCCGCCC
>JAYVZL010000123.1:0-2117 GCA_043783505.1 Elusimicrobiota bacterium | reverse complement strand
CTCATACGCTAACTCGACCCAGCCGGCGCATACAGTCCGCCGGGGCGCGGGTGTTTATTCCGCCACCGTTTTGACGCCCGCGATCAGCGTGGAACAGCAGCCGACGAGGCCCCGACGATGATTATTGCCCCTGAGAATCTGATCGTAGTCATTTTGCGAGAAAAATAGAGCGTTCTGCGAGGTGCGTGCGGAGTTGTTGTAAAGCATGGGAGAGACGTGTCGTTTCCTGCGAAACGCGCTACAATATCTCCTGGAGCCCGCGGCTGACCCGCGTCAGCGGTCAGCCGGTCCGAGCGCTCCGAGCGTCATGAAGCGAAGAAGCAAGCGGCTGCCGCAGTTCAATTCCAATTTGGAAGAAGCCGCGTACTGGGACACGCACTCGGCGGCCGACCATTTGGACCAGCTCAGGATCGTGAAAAATGTCCGCTTCCGAAGATCGAAGCTGCGGCGAACTATCCGCCCTTAGACGCTTGACTCTACTGGCTTCCTAGAGGAACTGGTCTTGATTTGCTATATTCGCTTAAGCAGATATGATTCCAGCTGATAGAGTCTTTCGAGCGTTCGCCGACGAAACCCGCCTGCGCATCCTGCACCTGCTGACCAAGGGCGAGCTGTGCGTCTGCGACCTTATCGAAGTGATCGGCGCGCCGCAATCCAAGGTCTCCCGCCATCTCAGCTATCTCAAGCGCGCCGGGCTCGTTACGGACCGCAAGGAAGGCCAATGGCGGCACTACTCGTTGGCTGCGCCGAAGAGCACATTCCATAAGAAAATGATTGCCTGCGTCGGCTCCTGCCTGGACGACGCTCCCGCGCTCAAAAGCGACGCCAAGAGGTTGGCTACCTCCGAGCGGCGCCGCTGCCGATAATTTTTTTGACCCCAAACATCTGCCTAGACGAATATAGGAGAGTCCGATGAGCAAAAGCAGGGTTCTGTTCGTGTGTATTCACAACTCCGGCCGAAGCCAGATGGCGGAGGCGCTGCTCCGGCACGTGGGCGGGGAACATTTCGATGTCGAAAGCGCGGGCTTCGAGCCCGGCAAGCTTAATCCGATCGTCGTCGAGTCGCTCAAGGAGATCGGGATCGATATTTCCAATGCCAAGACCAAGAGTGTCTTCGACCTCTACAAGCAAGGCCGCATGTACCAATACGTGGTCACGGTCTGCGACGAATCGAGCTCCGAGCGCTGCCCGCTCTTCCCGGGCATCATCCGCGAGCGCATGCATTGGGGCTTCAAGGACCCGTCCGGCTTCCAGGGCTCGCACGAAGAGCGTCTGGCGGCGACTCGCGTCGTGCGCGATGAGATCAAGGCGAAGATCGAAAAGTTTGTAAGGACGGAGACCGTCCGTGCGCAGCGATAGGTCGCGGCTGCTCGCCGAGGGCATCGGGACATTCTGCCTCGTCTTCGCGGGAACAGGGGCGGTCGTGGTTGATCAGGTGACCGGCGGCCGCGTGACCGGACTCGGGATCAGCCTGATTTTCGGGCTCATCGTGATGGCCATGATCTACGCGATCGGCCACATCTCAGGCGCGCACATGAACCCGGCGGTCACGCTCGCCTTCTCTTCGACCGGGCGACATCAGCGAAGCGAGATTCTTCCCTACGTTGCCGCGCAGCTGCTCGGAGCCGTGGCCGCCTCGACGGCGCTCAAGTTGATCTTTTCGGGACAGGCCACCAACCTCGGAGTCACGCTTCCCGCGGGAGGAGCAGTACAGAGCTTCGTTCTTGAAACGATCCTCAGCTTCATGCTGATGTTCACGATCATGGGCGTGGCCACCGATGATAGGGCGGAAGGCACGATGGCGGGAATCGCCATCGGCGCCGTCGTGACGCTCGAGGCCGCCTTCGGCGGGCCGATCTCGGGGGCGTCGATGAATCCGGCACGCTCGTTCGCGCCGGCGCTGCTCTCCGGCAACTTCGCGCACCACTGGATCTACTGGCTCGCGCCGATCTTGGGGACGCTGCTCGGCGCGCAAGCGTATCGGTTCGTTCAAGGCAAGGCATCCCCGCGCCTGTAAATTTCCGGCGCCGCGGTTCACCGACCTGCACCTTCTTGCACCTTCGGGGTACCAACCTCCGTTTTTTGAAACCGCGAAAAAACTCGGCCGCGTCAGCGAA
>JAYVZL010000122.1:0-13696 GCA_043783505.1 Elusimicrobiota bacterium | reverse complement strand
GACGACGTCCGCCGGCGCTAGTTCCCTGATTTATCCGCAGAATCCCAGCGACGCGAGACAGCGCTTATCCACGGGACAAACGTATTGGTGGAAAGTCGAGGGCCTCGACGTCAACGGCAACGTCGTGGCGCAGAGCCAGTCGCCGTTTAGCTTCTCGGTGGCCAACACCGCCTTGACGCGGGATTTGGCGGTCACCGGGCTCGACATCATGGGCCCCCCGGACTCCGGCGGCGCCATCCCCTTTCTCGTCACGATCAAAAATCAAGGCAACACGGTGGAGACCAACACGCCCCTGCGCGTGACCTTAGGCGGCCTGAGCGCGCCCGGAGGCCCGATATCGGTGCCGCAGATGTCTCCCTCCGACGTGCAGACCTTCAACGTGTCCGCGGCCATCCCCATTGATCAGACGCAAAGCCTGACCATTGCCTGCCTGACGATCTTCGATGATAACGTGGCCAACAACTGCAAGACCTTGTCCGTCACCCGGGCCGCGACGCTGTCGAGCGGGACTTTCGCGGGGGACGCGGGCGCATTGTCGGGCGAGCAGGTCTGGCAGGCGATCCAGCAGCTTCTTCGAGATCAGGGAACCGATTTGTCCGGCTACTCGTACACCGACATGGAAGGCAGCCTGTCGCAGGCCGATTTAAATGCCTTGCTCGACCAGCTGCGCCAGGGCCAGGCGCAGGCCAGCCTATCGGGGCCGCCGCTAAAGGGGGCGCTGGCCTCTACGCCCACGCCCGCCACGCTCAACGCGACGTACGATCAAGCCGAGCCTCCTCCTCTGCCAGGGGACGAATCGACCGCGACGACCTCCACGGCCGAACGGGCTCCTGAGCAGCCCAAGACCGTCGTGCAGGAAAAGACCTGGACGGGGACCGCGCCGGCCATGACGCCCAAGCCCTTGTTCTTCGCGATCAACAAAGAGTCCGTCTGGAGAAGGCTCTGGCAGAAGACCAGCGATGAGCCCGTACCGCAGGTGAACTTCACGGAACACACGGTCGTGGGCATCGTCGCGGGCTCTCAAAACAGCGTCGATCGCGTCGCCATCGAGGAATTCAGTTCGATGTCGTCGGTGTTGATGGTCCGCTACCGGCTCATCACGTATGCCCGGCCTTTCGACCTCGATAAATCCCGAGCGGCCGCGCCCAAGAAAAACGTGCCGTATTTGTTCGTCGCGATTGCGCGCACATCACTGAAGGTCAAGTTCGAGAAAATCAAGGAGAATTCCAATGAATAAGAACGACTGCGGGTTTAGACGTGGCATTGCGGCGATGCTGGCGCTTATGCTGGTCGCCGCGGCGTCCGCGTTCGCGCGGGCGGCCGCGCCGGTGGCGGGGGTGGTCATCTCCATCGAAGGCAAGCCGGAGTTTAAGAAAGCCGCAGCCAAGGCCTTCAAGCCCCTGAAATTCAACGAGATGCTCAACGAGGGCGACACGGTCAAGACCGGGCCCGGGGCGCGAGTGGGCGTCGCCTTCGTGGGCGGAGCCGAGCTGCGCATCAACGAGAACTCGAGCTTTAGGATGGAAAGCGGCGGGGGTGCTAAGCCCACGAGCGTGTACACCGAGTTCGGCAACGCCTGGACGCGCCTTCTGCACGGCAAATCCGGCATGCAGGTTCGCACGCCGAGTGCCGTGGCCGCCGTGCGCGGGACGGAAGCCGATGTCAATCAAGGCGATGGCCCGATGACGGTCAAGGTCTACGAGGGCTTCGTCGATGTGACCAACGCCAAGGGCACGACGGCCCTGCGCGCCGGCCAGCAGACCTCTGTGGCGGGCGGCGGGTCGGCTCCGCAGGCGGCCAAGGCCATGTCCGCGTCGGATTACGGGACCTGGCAGGAAGCCTTGAAGGCGAAGGACCTGGGCGGCAGCCTAAAGATACTCGAGGCGGCCGCCGACAAGAGCCGGACCTTGGACCTGGAGATGAAAGGCAAGGACGGGAAAGCGAAGAAAGTTCGGATGCATTTTGAAAAGAAATAGACACACCGCGCATGCACACTAGCCCGGAATGAATCGAGCGAGGCAATTCGTCTTGGCCGCGGCGCTGGCATTTCTGCCCGCGCGCGCGTTCGCCGTGGACGCGGCCAGCCTCCAGTTCACCGTGCCCGCACCCGACCCGGCGCCGGCCGGCGACATCGTGTCGCTGCAGGCGCTGGCGGTCAACACGGGCAACACTCAATGGAATCCGGGGGCCTACTACTGGGTCGGCGAGGTCTATGACCTGGACTATCATCTCATCGGCCGCACCGAGCAGGTCTCGCCCAAGGAAGCGGTGGCTCCCGGGGCGGTGGCCGCCATCTCGCTGCCCTTCCACATCCCGGACACGATGACCGGGCGCAGGCTTTACCGCGTCTTCCTGGTCAAGGACACGCGCACGCTGCTTGAGTCCGAGTACAAGGGCTTCCAGATCGTGGAAAAGCCGATCCCGCCGCCTCCCGAGGTCGTCACCTATCACATGGAAGGAAACTTGACCACGAGCTTCCGCAGCTCCAGCCATCCCAGCTGGAAGCGCGTCTCGGGCGCTACGACGTTCAACACCGTGGGCAAGATCAAGGAAAATTCGTACCTGATCAACCTCTATATTCTCCATACGCCCGGCAACGCCTTCGACCCGTTCATCATCGTGGGCAATTTCTACGCGCCTTGGGGGACGATCTACGGCGGCGACATCTCGCCCAATCTCGGGCCCTTGGCCGTCAACGGGCAGGGCATGCGCGGCGTCATGCTGGAGCAAAGGAAAGGCAAATGGGACTGGGCCATATTGGGCGGGCGCACTATCTCCTCCCAAGCGGGCGCGGTCAACACCAACGGCCGCTACGCGCGCTCCCTGTACTCGGGGAAGGTCGGATTCTCTCCAGTCGGCAGCGTCAAGATCAACGCGAACTATTTCACGAGCAGCGACGAGACCGGCTCCTTGAATTCGGACCCCAACTCGCCGAATTTTCGCGGTCCCACCTTGGTGGCTCAAAAAAACTCCGGCTATGGCCTCGATTTTTCCTGGGAGCCCATTTCCCGGCTTAAGTTCATCGCCGCCTATCAAAAGAACGCGTTCTGGGCCGATCTTGGCGGACCCGCCGTCAATGACAAAGCCATTCGCGCCGAGGTCAGCTTGGATCGCAAGCACTTCAGGATCCGAACCTACATCCAGGAGGCGGGAACCAACTTCGTCGCCTTCGGCAACCCGGCCATCGTCGGAGACCGGCGCACCTTCAACGTGCAGCTGGGGCTATTTCCCGTCGCCTGGTACAACTTGAGCTTGGGCGCCGACCAGTACCAAGACAATCTCAAAAACAACCCCAACAGGACCACGACGGTCCAGCGGATCGTGAACATGACGCACGCCTTTTCACTGCCGACGGCGACAAGCATCGGCCTCAGCGGCTCGCTAAACACCGCCAAAGGCAAGCCCAGCACGGTCTTAGACAACCAGACGACCACGATCGGCTTGTCCGTGGGCCAGGCCATCAAGAAGCACAACATCTCCCTCAACGCCCAAAGCAGCCAATTCCGCGACAAGAACCGCTTGGCTCATGACCTAGATACGTTCACGGCGAGCTTCTCCTCGAGCTGGAAGCTGCGCCCGAGCTGGGGCCTGACCCTGGGCGTGAGCCAGTCCGAGACCAAAGACAAGATCGACGGCAGCAAGCGCAGCAGCCAATCCTTCGGACCGAGCTTGTCGCTGCCGCTGGGGACGCTCTGGAGCGCGCAGTTCTGGGGCACCTACACCGCCACTAAGAACACCTCCACGACCTTGCCGGCCGACACCAAGAACATGTCGATTAACTCCGAGTACACATGGAACTGCAGCAAGCAGACCAACGTCACCTTCGGCTTGGGCGCCAACACCAACAAGGACGCGGTCATCGCCGCCAACACCTACAAAGAGGTCACGGCGTCGTTCCGGCTCTCATACACTTTCTAGAGTCGATGGCGAAGATCCTGGTCGTAGACGACGAGCCGTCAATCGCGGCGCTCCTCAAGACAATACTCGTCGCGAAAGGCTACGAGGTCGTGGTTTGCCTCGACTCCACCGAAGCCGAGGATCTGATTTTGGCGAAGAAACCGGATTTGGCGATCATCGATTACTCAATGCCGGGCAAAACCGGAACACAGCTGCTGGCGGATCTGCGCGCGCGCGAACAGACGCGGCGGCTGCCGGTGATCTTTCTGAGCACGATGGAAACCCTGCGCTACTCTTCCAAGGCGCCGCCGGAGCCGCGTGTCCATTTTCTGAGAAAACCCGTAGACGCTTCGGTCCTGTTGGTCCTGATCGCGGAGAAGCTCAATCCCGAGGGCTGGTCGGCCGCGGCTTAGCGCTGGTCCACCCCAGTTTTATTCGATCTTTTTCTTAGACGTTCGCGGGCCGCCGGCGCGGTCGATCTTGGCCAGGAACTTCTCCAAAGTTTTATTGTGGGGAGACAACTTCAGGGCGGCGGTCCAGGCGTCGCGGGCCTCGTTCATGCGCTTGAGCGAGTAGTAGGCCGATCCCAGACGCTTGAGCGCCATACCGTCGTCGGGCTCCAGGGCCAGGATTTGGTTGAGGGTGAGCACCGCCAGATGGTATTTCGCGTCGTAAATTTGATGAAGGGCGATTTGGTGCTTGTATTCGAGCAGCTTCATACCCGGGGTGAGCGCGTCTTCGCTTTCCAAGCCCGGATAATCCGTGAGCAGAAGACGAAGAAGCTCCTTGTAGACCTCGTCGCGCGGCGCGATCTCGCAGGCGTAGCGCAGGCCGTCGTGGGCGAGCTTGAGATCGGGGGGGAGGGTCAAGTAGCCCTTGAGCCCCAGAATGGCCGCGCGCGAGGCCCTGGCCTTGGGGCTGAGAAGAGGTGCGCTCTTCATGACGCTTTGGAGGCGGTTCTGGAGGGTCGTGAGCTGGGGGTCGCCGGGGTCCTGATCCAGCAAGATCTGCAGCTCGCCGGACGCCTTGCGGTATTGGGCCTGGCCGATGTAGGCGAAGGCGCGCATGCGCCGCTTCTTGGTCAGGAGGTTGATCTGCTCGCGCGCGTCCAAGATCATGGACTGGGCGGTCTTTTGATCGGGGTCCTCCTTGAGGATCGCCGTCCACTTCATCACCGCCGCGCGGTAGTCGCCGACGGCGTAGGACTGCAGCGCGTCCTGGTAGTACTGCTTGATCAGCGCCGAGTTCTTCGATTTATCCTTGTCTTCAGCGGCGGCCGCGTTTAAAGACACGCAGAAAAGCAGGGTCACTATCCTTAAGGTTAGTCGCTTCAGGCGGCGTCCATCTGAAAAATCCATCAGGAGCCTTCCTTCTTGTCCTCGTCCGTCTTGGCCTCGCGGATAAGGCTGATCTCGATGCGCCGGTTCTGCGCGCGGCCCCCGGCCGTCGTATTGGCCGCGAGCGGACGATACTGCCCGTAGCCGCGGGCGTTGAAGCGCTCCGGCTTGAGTCCCTGTCCCATCAAAAACTCGATGACCGCGAAGGATCTGGCTGCTGAGAGCTCCCAGTTGCTCTTAAACCGTCCTGCGACAATGCGCACATCGTCGGTGTGGCCTTCGATGAGGATGGGGTTGGGGCTTTGCGAGAAAAGTTTCGCCAGCGGGGTCAGGACGGTTCCCGCCTCCGGCGACAGGCGCGCCGAGCCTTCGGCGAAGAGCACGGGGTTGGGCAAGGTAAGGCGGACCTGCTTCTCCGTCACGCGCACGCCGAAATCGCTTAGATGCAGGCGGCCCATCTCATCTTTGATCTTCACGGCGAGCTCGGTCTCTTCAAAACGCGTGTCGGCTTGCTTGCCGCCCTTGGTCAGCTGCTTCTCCATCTGCGCTAAGGCGCGATCATACTCCGGGGGATGCTCTTGATAGGAGTAGGCGAACAGCGACATGAAAAGTAGAACTAAGGTAGACATTAAGTCGGCATACGGAATCATCCATAGTTGGGTCGTGTCCTCGTTCATTGGGCTTCGCCTTTGCCGCGCAGGATGATGACCTCGACGCGGCGGTTGCGGGCCCGGTTTTCGATGGAATCGTTGGGCGCCGCGGGGCGATGTTCGCCGTAGCCGGCGGCCACGAGACGCTCGGGGGGGACTTCGTCGCGCACGAGCTCCTCGATGACCGAGTTGGAGCGGGCGACGGACAGCTCCCAATTGCTGCGGTAGGGCGATTTTGTCAGACGCGTGGTGTCGGTGTGCCCCTCGATGAGCACGACGTTGGGCATGTCGCGCAGCACCTTGGCCAGCTTGGCGAGCGGCACCCCCGCCTCGGGCGAAAGCTCGGACTGCGCCACCGGAAACAGAATCTGATTTTGAAGGCGGACCCGGATCATGTTCTCGGTGACGGTGGTGTCGGAGAAAATATATTTAAGCCTGTCCGTCGCCTGTTTCTCCAAAAAATCTTGGCGAGCCTTGGCTTCCTCGGGGCGGGGCCGGACGTCGACGACGCCGGCGGCGTCGAAGCTGCGGACCATCTCCTGCCGAGCGCTCGGGGCCTGCTGGGCTAAAGCGTACATGACCAGGAAAAACAACATCAGGTTGGTCATCATGTCGGCCAGCACGATCAGCCAGAGAGGGCTTTCCTCCATCGTGGCCGCGGGCAGACGATGCATGAAAGGGATCATGCGGCTACGCGATATTTCTTGGCCCCGTCGCGGCGCAGATAGAAGGACATGTAGCCCTCGAGCTTGCGCGAGATCAGCCAGGGGGCTTCCTTGTGATAGAGCGAGAGGATGCCTTTGGCGATGATCTCCCGGTTGAGCATCTCCTCTTCGGAATAGAAGTTGAGCTTGGTGGCGATGGGCAGGAAAAGGAAATTGGCGGAGAAGATGCCGTAGAAAGAGGCCGTCATGGCTACGGCCATCGACGCACCCATGGCGGTGGGATTGGTGATATTGCGCAGGACCTGCACGACGCCGATGAGCGTGCCCAGCAGGCCGAAGATCGGCGCGAAGGTCCCCGCCGAGCGGAAGATGCCGCTGAGCTGGATGTGGCGCTGGCGCGTGGAGAGGATGTCGCGCTCAAAGCGGTCGCGCATGATTTCGGCGTCGAGGCCGTCGATGAGCATGTGTAGCCCGTCGACGAGGAAAGGGTGGGGGGCGTTGGGAATGGCGCTCGTCAGGGCCTGTGTGCCCTCGCGCAGGGACGTCTCGGCCAGCTGCACGAAGACCTGGATCAAGGTCTGCGCCGTGGGCCGCCTGGGGGGGCGAAGCATCATCAGCAGGCCGCTGGGCACGTGGCGTATGGCCGACCAAGGATAGCTGATAAGGACCGAGCCCAAGGTGCCGCCGAAGATCAGGATGATGGCCTCGGGATTAAGCAGGAATTGGATCATGTGGCCGGTGCTCAGGACGAAATAGATCACACCGAATCCGACCGAGACGCCGACGATCGTCATTAAGTCCATGGGGGCCTAGGTCCCGCCGCTGGCGGCGACCGCTTTCGCCGTAGCGCCGTTGGGCGTTGGAACCTGCGGCATGTGAGCCGGCGCGGAGGCGATGGGAAGCTGGGGAATGGCGTCTTTTTTGATGACGATCTTGCCCTCGCGCACGAGCTTGACGAGCGCCTGGAGCACCACGCGCATCTCCTGATCCTTGATATTCTCGGGCAGCTCGCCGATCATCGTCGTTTCCTGCGAGAGCCATTCGCCGAGCCCGGTCTTGAACTTGGGCAGGACCTTCGCGCGCAGCGACGGGACGAATCTGAGGACCACGGCCATGCTGCGCACGCTGGCTTGACGGCTTAATATGGCGAGTCCGGCCTCGTCGAGGAGCCCCATGTCGTCGAGGACGATGATGCGGCGTTCCAGGCGCCGTCCGAGGTCCGGGTCGCTGCGGCGCACGTTGGCCATAATCGAGGTCTGCATCGCGATCGAGGCCTGCTCGATGATCGCGACGAGCTTTTCCTCTCCGCCCATCATGTAGTCGATCCTCGCCCGGATGACCTCCTCGAGTCTCTTGACCTCGGCGGTGTCGAGCAGCGCGGTCTGGCTCATGCAGGCGATGACCTGCTCGCGCTTGATCTCGGTCATCGAGGCCATGGCCTTGGACACCAAGGCGGGGGGAAGGTATTGGATGATGATGGCGCTGGCCTTCTCGGATTGCTCCATCAGCAGCAGGTTGAGCGCGGCGACGTCTTGTTCCTTTATAAAGGAAAAAGGCAGCTTGCGGTCATCCTCCTTGCCGCCGCCCGTCGCGGCGAATTGGACCGGCGCGGCCGCGGAGGCGTTTTCAGGCGCCTGCTCGGCGGCGGCGGGTGCCACGGCGCGCTCGGCGATGGCGCGCTGTATGTTCTGGGCGGCATCGCGAAGAACGATCAAGAAGGGATCAAGAAAGCGGCGCATGAGCAGAAACAGGGCCAAGAAGGCCGCCGCCAGGTAGGTGAGCATGAGAAGCGGGTTGGGGTGGAGGAATTGATCGGCGAGGCTGTTCAGGCGCGACACCGCCGGCTCGGCCGCGGCCGCCGCCGCCGCGGAGACGGCGCCGACTTTTTCCACGTTTAAGACGTCTCCGCGCTCGGGCTTAAGGCCCACCATGCGCTCGGCCGTCTTGCGCGCGAGCTCGATGTTCGCCTCCGACATGGTGCGGCCGACGAAGACGCTGACCGTGATCCTCTTGATGAGCGAGGCGGGCAGCTCCAAGGGGGCGGGGGTGGAAGGCGTGGTTTTAACCACCACGCCGGGCAGGACTTCCACGTCGGGACGGTCGGAATCGGCCAAAAGCTCGGCGTTGGCGACGACGAACACGTCCTCAGATCCCAGAACCTTGCGCAGCACCGTTTCCAGGCGCTTTTCCATCACGCTTTCCAGGGCGACTTTGGTCGCGATGTCCGACGAAGAAACCGTGCGGGGAGCGGCCGAAACGGGTGCCGCCGCGGCGCACAGCGCCGTAAGGAGGGCTATAGAGGAGATATTTCGCAAGCGTCTGGAGTATAGCCCCGGCCTGTTTCAAAATCAAGTCATAGAGTGCCCTTGACATGTGTTGCACTTAACGTTACACTAAACGTAGCACATTGGAGGCAGCGAATATGCAATTTGCCAGTATCCGGGATTTCCGTCTCAACGCCGCCGTGATCTTGGGACGCGCGGGCGCGGAGGAAAGCGTCGTGGTCACTCGGCGCGGCAAGCCGGTGGCGGTTCTCATTCCGACCAGCGAGAAGATGCTGGAGGAGATCCTTCGCGCGGTGCAGGGCGCGCGGCTGAAAGCGGCGGCCGACACGGCTCGCGAGGAAGCCAGGCTGGCTGGGAGCGACAAGCTGACGCCGGCGCAAATAGCCGGAGAGATCGGCAAGGCCCGCGGCCGCAGACGTGCTTAAGATCGTTTTAGACACCAATGTATTGGTGTCGGCGGTCCTTAGCCCTGCGGGATCTCCTGCTCGGGTGTTCGATCTGATCGCCGACGGATCGATTCAGTTGATCGTGAGTCCGATGATCATGGCAGAATATGAAGCCGTCCTTCCCCGCAAGAAGTTCGGACTGTTCGAATCCACCGTAGGCTCGCTGCTCAAAAGTCTGCGCCGGCTTGCCGTCGAGATCGTTCCCTCGGAGCCGCTGCGCGTCTGTTTAGACCCGACGGACGACAAGTTCCTCGAGTGCGCCGTCGCCGCCGGGGCATCCTTCGTGGTGACCGGAAATCTGAAGCACTTTCCTAGAATCTTCTCGGGCGTGCGAATCATCCCTCCGGCAGTTTTTTTACGGGAAGCCGCTGCTGGTGCCTAAATCCATGCGTCAGCGTCCTTCTTACATCCCTTCCTGCAGCATCCGCAGATAGGGTTCATAAGAGAATATCCGATGGCGGCGCTTGCCGGTGATCTCCTTGACAAAGCCTAAGCGCTGGAGTTTTCCCATGGTCTTATTCGCCGTCGGAAATGAGACGTCGAGCTCCTTGCTTACCACAGGAAGCGATAGGATGCAGCGCATCTTGAATAAATCATGTAGTTTTAAGGCCGTTTCCTTCGACCTGCCGAGTCCCATAATGGCATTCTCGTGCTCTTTAAAGAGGCTGGTGAGCTGAGTCGCGGTATCGCTCGCCTGGTTGGCGACCTCGGCGATCCCATCAAGATAAAACGCCAGCCAGCCCTCCCAATCCCCATCCGTGCGCACGCGCTGCAGCGCTTCGTAATACTCCGTCCGCCGCGTCTTGAAATACAGGCTCAGATAAAGAAGCGGCGAAGAAAGCGTTCCTTCCGCGATCATGATAAACGGGATGAGCAGCCGCCCCAAGCGGCCGTTTCCGTCCAAGAACGGATGGATACTCTCAAATTGCGCGTGCGCCAGGCCCGCCTTGATCAAGGTCGGCGTCTGGGTCGGTTCGCCGTGGATGAATGTCTCGAGCGCGCCTAAGCTCCGGATCACTTCCTGCGGCGGGGGAGGCACGAACTTGGCGTTGCCGGGCCGGCTGCCGCCGACCCAATTCTGCGAGCGCCGGAATTCGCCGGGCTCCTTGTTGCCGCCGCGGCCGCCCCGCATGAGAATCGCGTGAATCTCTTTGATGAGCCGCAGGCTAAGAGGGAGTTCCTTGAGTCTTTTGATCCCATGTTCGAGAGCAGCCACATAATTCGAGACTTCCTTCACGTCATCGAGCGGCACGCCGGGCGTCTCCTCGTTTTCAAACAAGAGCAGATCCGAGAGGGAAGACTGGGTCCCTTCGATCTGCGAAGACAGCACCGCCTCTTTCCGGATGTAGGTGTAAAGCAGGAGTTTGGGGTTTGGCAGGTGCGTGGTGATGGAATCAAGGCGCCCCAATGCCCGCGCGGCTTTTTCAGTCAGCGCCTGCAGTCTCTCGTCATATTGAATTGGTGGAGACGGAGGTAAAGGCGAAGGAAGAAAGGAGTAGTAGGACTCAGGTCCCGGTTGCTTCTCCCAGCGGCCTGATCGGGTGCTTTTGCCGGGGGTATTTTCTACCACAATGTAAGTATAGCGCCTTAAAGTTTAATTGTCAATTGTATAATTAAACTTTAAATATTTAATGTTTAATTGTATGCGGGACAATTAAACCTTGTTCGCTGTTTGTCAGCGTTTGAGGGTAAGGCGGGCGGCTTAGCTTCGGCTAGTGATTTCGATGAGGTGAAAGCCGAATTGGGTCTTCACGGGGCCGTGAACTTTGCCGACGGCCTCGCTGAAGACGACTTTGTCGAATTCGGCGACCATCTGGCCGGGGCTGAACTGGCCTAAGGCGCCGCCGGATTTTCCGGAGGGGCATTTGGAGTGCTTCTTGGCGATCTCGGCGAAATCGGCGCCGGCTTCGATCTGCTTTTTGAGGCTTTCGCACTCGGTTTGGCTGGGGACGAGGATGTGTCGAGCTTGGGCTTTGGGCATGGGTGGATTATACAATTACTTTGTTTCGGTGATCACTTTGTAGCCGCTCATGTTGCGGCTGTAGGCGGCTATAAAAGTAGGGGTGTCGGCGAGGGGGAGGGACTCTTCTAGGAGGCAGTAGCTGATCAGGTGATTTTGGCGCCAATGGGAGATCGCGGCGGGAAGTTCTTTTTTGTGCTTGGCGGAGATCTCGTCAATGGGGAGGTCGGTGGCGAAGATATACAGCTCACGGATGCAGTTGTTCAAGACCTCGACGACGGAGACTTGACCTTGTCCGCGGCTCGGCACGCGCGTCACCTCGCTTGGGCTTGGTGAGGGGTGCCCCCAGTATAGGGTGTGGGGCCGAAACTTCAAGGAAACAATCGGCGAACTTTTATGGCCGAGCTGGTATGGGACCTATTGTATCCGGGCGCAGATGACGTAAGCGGTTTTTGTACTGGCGCTAGCGGTGGGGTAAATACAGCTCCACGAGTGCGGTATCGATCCGCCCCCGGGCTGGCTCCCAGCGGTGGGTTGGCTATCCGGCTCTGCTGAGGGGAAGCTCGAAATGAGCCTGTCGGAGCCCGGGACGTTGATATAGCACCCGCCTCCCATGACGTTAAAACCTGCGCCGCAGCCTGCCCGGACGCTCACAGTGAAGGCAATCGGGTTGTTAATTAACTTGTACCCAGCCGAGACTTGGCCGGTCACGGTGAGAGTGCTGACGGTTATACTTCCTGTCGTGTCTCTCCTGACGATCGCGTTGGGCGTAGGGGCGTCGGTGGCGGGGCTCCAAGTCGGGCTCGCCGCTCCCTGCGATGTAAGGACATCGTTTGCGTTGCCGACGGCTGTCGGGGCCATGACGCCCCCGGGGGTGAAGTAGGGGACTCCCCCGGCAGCGGCGCCCGAGAGATTGGCCCCGGTTCCGCCCAGGCTGGGCACGATCGTCTTGAGCGCGAGTATGTCGCCCGCGATGCCGGTGCCGGTGAACTGAGAGGCGTTCGCGGACACGAATGACAGGCCGCCGCTGGCCGCGCCTGTTTGGAGCAGGGCGAACGACAGGCCGTCGAGGCTGACTTTGAGCGCGCCCAGGCCCCCGCCCAATGCGTTGGGGTCGAACCACATCTGCCCCTTGAAAAGAGGAGACGGCGTGGCAAGGAGGTTGGCAAAGGTCAGCGGCCCGGTCATCGCGTCTCCGGACTTCGCGACAAAGTTCCCGCTCGAGATGGCGAGGCCGGTGATCAGCGAGCCGTCCAACGCCGGGTACTTCCCGGTCGCGTCAAGCTTTACCAGCTGGTTGTTGCCATTGAAGGTATTGCCTTGCTTGGTGATGCTGGAAGCGTCGATGCTGGCGTTCGTGACGTTGATGTTTGCAATAAGCGACCCGTCCAACGCCGGGTATTTCCCGGTTGCGTCAAGCTTTACCAGCTGGTTGTTGCCATTGAAGGTATTGCCTTGCTTGGTGATACTGGAAGCGTCGATGCTGGCGTTGGGGATGGCGGTCGAGATGTTGAGGTTCGTAATTAACGAGCCATCCAGTGCCGGATATTTCGTCCCGATTAACTGGACCAACTGGTTGTTGCCGTTGAACGTATTGTTCATCAAAGTCACGCTACTGGACAGGCGGCTGTTGTTGAGCGTGCCGTTGCCGATATTGGAGGCGTTGAGGTTGGTGATATTGCGACCGTCGTTATTTGGATATCTGCCGTTGCCGTCTAATTGCACCAGGTCGTTGCTCCCGTTGAAGTTCGTGGTATTCAGGTTCACGATGTTGTTGGACAGGCGGTTGTCGCTGAGCTGGCCTGAGCTGATGTTGGATGCGTTGATGTTGGTAATCTGGGAGCCATCCTTCGCGGGGAATCTTCCGGAGTTGTCCAATTTCACTAGCTGATTGTTACCGTTGAAGATGTTGCCCTGCTTGGTGATGCTCGAGGAGTCGATGCTGGAGTTGGGCACGGCGGTGGAAGTCGGGACGTTGAAGATGAGGGAGCCGTCCAAGGCGGGGTATTTCCCGGTAGCATCAAGTTTCACTAAGCGATTGGCAGCATTGAAAATATTTCCTTGCTTGGTGATGCTGGAAGCGTCGATGTTGGTGTTGGAGATGAGCCCGTTGCCGAGGTTGGCGGGGGTGAGGTTGGTGAGCTGCGAGCCGTCGCCGTAGAAGGCGTTGGCGGTGATCGAGGAGTTCGAGGTGATGTATCCGCCGGGGCCGCTCAGCTTGAGGTCGCTGTTGGCCAGGTGGATTTCGCCGGTCATCGTGCCACCGGTCTTGTCGAGCTTGAGCGCGTCGGCCGCCGTTCGGTTCGTTACTTCAATCGCGAGGTTGGCGGAGATAGTGACCGTGGAGGCGGAGAGCTTGGTGAATGCGGCGTCATCGGCGGCCGCGTGGTTGGCGACAGAGAGGGCGATGGCCGTGGTGTCGATGGCGACCTGAGCTAAGGAAGCGCCGGTCTGAC
>JAYVZL010000121.1:0-2152 GCA_043783505.1 Elusimicrobiota bacterium | reverse complement strand
AAGCGTTGCCCGCGGCGTCGTAGGCGGCGACGGTGTAGCTGTAAGCCGTCGAAGCGTTCAGGCCTGTGTTCGAGAACGAGGTTCCAACCGTCGTGGTGATGGGCGTTGTCCCACCATTGCGGAAAATCTTGTAGCCGGCCACGCCTCCGTTGTCGGTGGAGGCGTTCCAACTCAGGTTGATCTGAGAAGACGACATTGCCTGCGCGCTCAGCCCCGCCGGAACAGTGGGAGCCTGCGTGTCGGAAGTGGTCGTGCCTCCGGGGGGTGTGAGAGTGACGAGATAAGCTTCCACGGGATTGAAATTAGGAAGAATCACGCTGACCTGATCGTTGGAAACCGTGTAATCCGCGTTGATCATGGGCAGGGGAGCGGGCAGCGTGTTTTTCCATTTATTGGGGATCATTTGGGCGACGACGTGCACCTTGCCGCCGTTGAGAAGATAGGGCGCGGAAGCGCTGATGTTTTTGACGATCGTCTCGATGGGCATGGTCACGGCCGTGGCGCTGATGTCGTTTCGGCCCAGTATGATGCGTGCCGCCTTGGGCCCGGAGTCCCGGCCGGCGACTCCGTCGGTGGTGGCTCCCGGACTGACGCGCACCAAGGTTCCCGTGATATCCGCGTATCCTTTATAAACCCACCACGGGGCGAGCGGCAATTTATCTCCGCCCCTCACCAGCGCGTCCATTGAATAATTGCCGCAATTGTCCGCGTTGTTCTCATCGAATCCCCAGCAGGAGTGGGCGGAGCTTTCCACCTGCGAGCGGCCCATGGCGGCCAGAGACCAGACATTGCGGCCGGGACTGCTGATCTCGCTGGCCGCGACGTATTCGTTGATCGATATGCGCTGAATGTTGATTCCGTTGTTCGCCATGAACTGGCGGATGTCGGCGATATTCAGAGCCATTTTTTTCGCGCCTTCGAACTCATGCCATGAGAGGACCGTCGGAAGAACATTGTTGGTCTTGGCATAAAGGAGGAAGTTCTTCAGCCAGGGTCCGTACGACGCGGGAGTCGGACCGACGATGACCGCATTCGGATCGATCTCTCGGATTTTACCGTGGGTTCTGCGCCACATCTCATTGAACTGAGTGACGCTCGGAATCCAAAAAAACTTATTGGTATCTCCCTCATTCCAAATGTCCCACTCAAAGGTCGTGCCTTCCGTCTTGGCCTTTCTGACGATGCGGTCAACGGTGGCGAGCCAGGGCGCCCAATCTCCACCGTCGCCGGGCCAGGGGGCCTTGTATCCGGAACTGTCGGACAGGACCAATTGGAGCCTGGCCCCCAAAGCTTTGGCCCGCGGATAGATTTGAAAACACTGCGACCATTCGGCGCAGCGAAACAGCTTCGGCTTGAGAGGGTTGACCATGGAATCCGGAGGTGTAGTGGGAGTCATGCCGTGCAGAAACCCGCTTCCGATGTAGGTCGGGGCGCCCTCGCTGATCGCCAAATCCACGGTGACCGTCTCCGCGGCGGACGGAAGCGACAGGGTCGCCGTAAGACAGAGCGCCCAGCCGAGATGGTTTTTAATGAAGCATGAAGGGATTTTTAATGACATTTGTCTTCTCCGAATTCCCCTAAAGGGTGACAGAAAAACGTAATGCCCTCTATTGCGCTCTCAGACTCCTCGGCTTGGCCGGCGGCATGACGTCCCCCGCGGCCGAGGTCGTGGCTCCCGCGACGTTTGATAGCGAGCCGTACACCGCGCCGGCGCCTATCGTGCCTCTAAACGCGATCAGTTGGAATTGGTAGGCCGTCGAAGGCGAGAGCCCCAAGACCGTGCAGGTCTTCGTGGCACCCACCGTGGTGCCCGCCAAAGGGCTCGTGCACGTGCCTTGGATGACGGAAGGTGCGGCGCTCCACAGGGTGCCGCTGGAGCTGAACCGGACGTCGTACTTGGCCGGCTGGCCGGCCCCGTCGGTAACTTCGGTAAAGCTCAGCGTGACGCTGTTGCCGCCGGCCGAGGCGGCGCTCAGATTGTTCACCGTGCCGACCGGGCCCACGGTCGTAGCCGCATGCGTCCTGGTGCTCGCGGCTACGGATTGTCCCGAGGTATTGCCCGCGGCGTCGTAGGCGGAGACCGTGTAGCTGTAAGCCGTTAAAGCGCTTAGGCCGGTGTTCGAGTATATGGTGCCCGTCGCGGTGCCGATAG
>JAYVZL010000120.1:0-13858 GCA_043783505.1 Elusimicrobiota bacterium | reverse complement strand
GGCGTTTGAACGGGAAAGCGGACAAATTCAGCGGGGGCTATGTCAGGAGTTCTGGAATCAACTCTATCATCCTCAGTCTGAAGTCGGATCGATCCCAGCGCCAACCCAAACGCTCGCACCAGCCCAGACAGCGCAAGAACCCGTCGTCTCGCCCATGCCCTCCCGAGGTCAATCCACCACGATCAACACCAACCCGAATAAGGTCCCGCGCACCACCGGGACTCATAACGTTAAGAAACATGCTTTGGGTTCGGCGAGGGTCGGGAAGGTTAATGATTCCTCAACGACGCGCTCGCAACAGGCCCAACAAATCATTGAGGAAGGAACGAAGGACTGGACCAAGCCGGAGCCAGATACCGTAGTCGGCCAAACGAAAAAAGGAGCCTCTGACCTGACCAAGCCGACGGCCCTTATCGCTGACCTTCCTGGAAACCAGACGCCTGTTCCGGCCGTGAACGCCGCCGCGCAGCGGCAGAAGCAGATCCCCCTCGGTGAAATCATGGCGAGATTATTCGCAGGCTTTATCCTGCTCAGCGGCGGGGCCTTGCTGGTCGGCATCGTGGGCTTTATCATCCAAGTCGGTGGCGCGAACTGGGGGTCTGTGGCCTTTATCGGTTTCATCTTCTCGACGATTGCGATCCTGGTTGGACTCAAAATTTCATTCGATGGGAGCCGCCACCACCACCACTACCACCACTAGGCGCCTCAAGGAAATAGTCCCGGTGTAAAACTCGCCCCTCTGAGGTCCCCGGCTCAGCTCATAAGCGATTTATTAGTAGAATGCCCGCGATGAGCGTCGTCAAAATCGCCGTGGCGGGCCTGGGCACCGTCGGCCGCGAAACCGTGCGTCTGCTGCGTGCGCGCCGCGAGGAATTAAAGGAAAGACTGGGCGAGGAACTGCGCGTGGTCGCCGTCGCCGACCGCGACGCCGCGCGCGAGGCGAAAGCCCTGCACCTGCCCGCCTCCGTCGACCGCTACCGCGACCCGGTGGAGATGGCCAAACACGCCGACGCCGACCTGTTTGTCGAGCTGCTGGGCGGACTCGAGACCCCGCTGCGCGTGGCGCTGGCGGCACTCGGCCGCGGCAAAGCCCTCGTCACCGCCAACAAGCGTTTGCTCGCCCACTCCTGGCCCAAGTTGAGCTCCGCCGCGCGCACAAGCGGCGCGCGGCTGGCTTTTGAAGGAAGCGTCGCGGGCGGCATCCCGGTCCTGCGCGCGCTCGAGCTGTCCTTCGCCGGCGACCGCGTGCTCGGCCTCGACGGCATCCTCAACGGCACGACCAACTACATCCTCTCGCGCGGAGAAGAAGGGACCACCCCGGCCCAAGCCCTGCGCGAGGCGCAGGCCTTGGGCTTCGCCGAGAAAGACCCCAGCTTCGATCTCTCCGGCCAGGACGCCGCGCAGAAGCTATCCGTGCTGGCCGGACTCCTCACCGGAGGCTGGCTCAAGCCCGGCTCTTTTCCCGTCATCGGCATCGAATCCGTGACGGCTCGAGACCTGTCCTTCGCGCGTGAGCGCCTGGGCATGACCGTGCGCCTGGTGGCCTCGCTGCGTTTTTCCGGCTCGGCGAAATCCCCCTCGGTTGAGGCCTGCGTGGCGCCGACCTTGGTGCCACTCGGCCATCCGTTGGCCGCGGTGCGCAAGCAATACAACGCCTTGCTCGTCCGCGCGGCCTCCGCCGGTGATCTCATGTTCTACGGCAAAGGTGCTGGCGCAGGCCCGACCGCCTCGGCGGTGCTGGCCGACGTGTTCGTGCTCGCGCGCGACATCCGCGGCGGCTTGCCCTCGACTGCGCTTTCTCCGCGCAAACTGTCTCTGTCTTCCCCGGACAATGCGATCTCAGGCTTCTATCTCCGCCTAGAGGTCCTCGATCGGCCCGGCGCGTTGGCGCGCATCGCCGACGCGCTCGCGGGCGAGAGCGTGTCCATCGCCGCCATTCACCAGGACAAGGCCGTCAACGGACGCTCGGTGTCGGTGATGATCGCCACGCACCCAAGCCCGCGCGGACTCTTTGAGCGCGCGCGCAAGCGCATCCTGTCTCTGTCGGCCGTGTCCTCCCGTCACTGCGCGATGCGGATGATGACTTGAGCGGACTGATCGCGCGCTGGCGCGAGCGTCTGCCGGTGACGGCCAACACGCCGATCGTCACCCTCGGCGAAGGGAACACCCCGCTGGTGCGCGCCGACCGCGTCGCCAAGGCCGCGGGGCTGGCCCCGGGCAGCGTCCATCTGAAAGTCGAGGGCATGAACCCCACGGGGTCCTTCAAGGATCGCGGCATGACGCTGGCGATCTCAAAAGCCCTGGAAGCGGGTGCGACCGGCGTCCTCTGCGCTTCCACGGGCAACACTTCGGCCTCGGCCGCCGCCTACGCCGCGCGGGCGGGGCTGCGCTGCGTGGTGTTTCTTCCTAAGGGCAAGGTCGCAGCGGGCAAGCTCTCCCAGGCGGTCATGCACGGTGCTGAGATCGTCGAAGTCGCCGGAAACTTCGATCAGGCCCTGTCGATGGCCGTCGAAGCGGCTAAATCCCTCGGTTTCGCTCTCGTCAACTCCTCCAATCCTTTCCGCATCGAAGGCCAAAAGACCGGCGCTTTCGAAGTGCTCGAGCAGCTCGGCCGCGCGCCCGAGAATCAATTCATGCCCGTGGGAAACGCGGGGAACATCACCGCGTACTGGAAGGGCTACAAAGAGCGCGGCGCCAAGCCCCGCATGTTCGGCTGGCAAGCTGCCGGCGCGGCTCCACTTGTGTCGGGCAAGCCCGTGGCCAGCCCGACTACAGTCGCCACGGCCATCCGCATCGGCCGCCCGGTTTCTTGGAATTCCGCCCTGCAGGCGCGCGATGAGTCCGGCGGCGCCATCGGAAAAGTGACCGACACGGAAATACTGGCCGCCTACCGTTTTCTAGCTCGAGAAGAGGGCGTTTTCTGCGAGCCTTCCTCGGCCGCCGGCGTCGCGGGACTGTTCAAGCTCGCCAAAGCCGGAAAAGCGCCCCAGGGCGTGAGCGTGTGCGTGCTCACCGGCAACGGCCTCAAAGACACGGCCATCACCGCGCGTTTTACGCCTCGCATCCGCCGCGTTAAAGCCGGGGGAAAAATAAAACTGTGAAGATTCTCGCGCGCGTGACGGTGTCGGCCCCCGCCTCCACGAGCAACCTGGGGCCGGGTTTCGACTGCCTAGGGCTGGCGCTCGATCTGCGCAACGAGCTGACTCTCGAATTGCACGACGGCTCCGGGCCCCCGGTCGTCGAGATCGCGGGCGACGGCGACGAGGCCCTGCCGCGCGACGAGCGGAACATGCTCGTGCAGGCCGCGCGCCAAGCCCTGCCCGCGGTCCTTCCCGGGCGGCTCGTCTTCAAGGCGCGAAATCGCGTGCCGTTGGCCCGCGGCCTCGGCTCCTCGGCCGCCGCCATTGTCACCGGCCTGTGGGCGGGCGCTCACCTGCTCGGCACTTTGCGCCGCACCGAGGACGAACTCGAGCAGATGGCCGTCGCCCTCGAAGGCCATCCTGACAACGTGGCTCCCTGCGTTCACGGAGGGCTGACCGCGAGCTTGACGATCGACGGCCGCGCGCGCGCGCAGCGCCTGAACATCCACCACTCTCTATCGACTGTGGTCTGCATCCCGGACTTCGAGCTGTCCACCAAGAAGGCGCGCGGCGTCCTTCCAGAAACGGTGTTCTTGGCCGACGCCGTGTTCAACACCTCCCGCGCCCTGCTGCTCACCCGGACGTTGGAGTCCGGCCACGTGTCGCGGCTGTCGGAGCTCATGAAAGACCGCCTGCATCAGCCCTACCGGGCCAAGCTCGTCCCCGGACTGGAGGACGCGCTCACCGCCGCGGTCGAGGCCGGCTCGGTGGGCGCGGCGCTGTCCGGCTCGGGACCGACCGTGATGGCCTTTATCGATGGCCGCAACGGTCCCGCGGTCGGCGAGGCCATGACGAGGGCCTTCGCCAAGCACGGGACGATCAGCCGCTGGCTGACCCTGCGCGTGGACAACCAAGGGGTGCGCGTCGAGCGCTGATCGTGAAGATAACCGTGATGAAGTTCGGCGGCACCTCCGTCGCCGACCCAGAAAAGATCCAGCGCGCCGCCGAGCGGGCGATCGCCGAACGCCGCCGCGGCTACGCCGTGGTGGTCGTTATCTCCGCTCCCGGGGACATGACCGACGAGCTGATCGCGCTCGCCGAGCGCGTCACCCCCAAGCCCGACGAGCGTGAGCTCGACCAGCTGATATCGACCGGCGAGCAAGTCGGGATCTCTCTGTTCGCGATGGCCTGCAAAGCCCGCGGCGCGGACGCGGTCTCGCTCACAGGTCCTCAGGCGGGCATCGACGCCGTCGGCGCCGCCGCCCGCGCCCAGATTTCACGCATCCGCACGCGCATGATCCTGACCCATCTGAAGAAAAAACGCATCGTCGCCGTCGCCGGCTTCCAAGGCATGACTCCCAACGGCGACACGGTCACCTTGGGCCGCGGCGGCTCCGACCTCACCGCGGTAGCGCTCGCCTCCGCGCTCAAGACCGGGCGCTGCGAGATCTACTCCGACGTCAAAGGCGTCTACACCGCCGATCCGCGCATCGTGCACGACGCACGCAAGCTCGCTCGCATCTCCTTTGAAGAGATGCTCGAGCTCGCGGGCTCCGGCGCGCAAGTCATGCAGGCCCGCTCGATGGAGGTCGCCGAACGCTTCGGCGTCGAGATCCACGTGCGCTCCGCCTTCCACAATCTTCCCGGGACCCTCGTCGTCGCCAAGGAGAAGCTCATGCTGGAAAAAGCCTTCGTCTCAAGCCTAGCACTCGACAAAAGCGAGGTGCGCCTGACCGTAGTCGGCGTGCCCGACCAGCCGGGCGCGGCCGCCCAGGTACTCAGCGCCTTGGCCGCCGCCGACATCCCCCTGGACATGATCATCCAGTCCGCGCCCAGCCAGGCCGGGGTCAACGACATCTCCTTCATGACGCCCAAGGCCTTCGCGCTGAAGGCCAAGAAGGCGCTGGAGGCCGCGTCGCGCAAGCTCCGCGCCGAGCGCGTGGATCTCAATGATCAAGTGGCGAAGGTCTCCGCCGTCGGCACCGGCTTTCGCCATTCGCCGAAGATCGCCGCGACGATGTTCTCGGCCTTGGCCGCTCTCAAGATCAACATCCATATGATCTCCGCCTCCGACTTGCGGGTTTCCTGCATCGTCGATCTCGCCAACGGCGAGACCGCAGTGCGCGCTCTTCACAAAGCCTTCGGCCTCTCTAAAGGAAGAAAATAATGTCCGTCTTCGTCGCCATCGACTTCGAAACCGCCGACCGCGGGCCGGACTCGGCCTGCTCCGTCGGCCTCGTGCGCGTGGAAAACGGCGCGATCACCAAGAAACATGTTCAGTTGATCCAGCCTCCGCGTTTTTTCTTCGAGTTCACCTACATCCACGGCATCGAGTGGAAGCACGTCGCCGACCAGCCGACGTTCGGACAGGCTTGGCCGGAGATCTCCCCGATGCTGGAAGGCGCGCATTTCATGGCCGCTCACAACGCGCCCTTCGACAACGGCGTGCTGGCCGCCTGCTGCGCGGCCGCGGGCATCGCCAAACCGGCGCATCGCTTCGTCGACACCGTGCGCCTGGCCCGCGAGGTTTGGAAGATCTATCCCACAAAGCTGCCCAACGTCTGCGAAAAGCTCAACATCGCGCTCAACCACCACGAGGCGCTCTCCGACGCCGAAGCCTGCGCTCAGATCGTGATGGCGGCCCTGAAGCAGGGCGTCAAACTTTAAGACGGCCGCAAGACCGTGCGCGCCCACGACTTCTGCATCTGAGCGTCCATCCTTAGCTCAAAACGAAGCGCCCGGAGGTTTCGCTCACCCCCGGGCGCCTGTCTTTCGGTGGGACCGAAATTCAGTGACGGATCGACATCGCTCGCTTCACGTCCACGCCCCTGGCTTTTCTCACCGAGGTGATGATCCTATGCGCCGTGTCGTGAACCCACCTGCTTTGCAGCAGGCGTTGCGGGTCGATCGTCAGCTTCGCCGAAAGCGCCATCTTCATGTCCGCAGTATAGCCCCCTTCCTGGAAATCGCCATGTCGACTCTGTTACGTTCCTGCGAAATTCATGCCCGTGACCCAAGTCACATTCGCCGCACCCACCCCAGCGCTTCCGCAAAATGGTTCTTTGCTTATAAGCAAAGGGGATCGAGAAAGAAGAAAATAAAGTCATTTATTCAGCTCCCGTTTGCTTATAAGCAAAGAACCAAAAAGAGAGATGTCTCCCCCGAGAGAAGCCGCATCCTTGACGCATCCCCGCCGGCCTGTTATATAAGGAGCAATATGCTGAAGAATCACTCTATCGCGGTCATCGGCGCGGGTCACATGGCGGGGGCCATGATCGGGGGCATGGTGCGCTCCAAGCTCCTGCCCGCCAAAAGCCTCGTCGCCACGCGCCGCAACGCCGACGCCTTGGCCGAGCTGCACAAGAAATGGGGCGTAAGCACGTCGACCGACAATAAAAAAGCGGCGGCGGGCGCCGACATCGTCATCTTGGCGGTCAAGCCGCAAATGGCCAAAAAGGTCCTGGAGGAGTTGGCCGGGACTATCAACAAAAATCAACTCGTCATCTCGGTCATGGCCGGCATCACCACGGCGGCGATCAGCAAGGCACTGCGCATCGACGGCCCGGTCGTGCGCGCCATGCCCAACACCCCCTGTCTCGTCGACGCGGGTGCTACCGCCATCGCCGCCGGCGCCCATGCGGGCGAAAAGGAACTCAAGCTGGCCGAGGCGGTGTTCGGCTCGGTTGGTTTAGTCGTGACCTTGCCCGAAAGCGCGCTCGACGCGGTGACCGGCCTGTCCGGCTCCGGCCCCGTCTATATCTACATGGTCATAGAGGCCATGATCGACGGCGGCGTCAAAATGGGTATACCCCGCGCAGTCGCCGCCAAGCTCGCCGCGCAAACCGTCTTCGGCGCGGCCAAACTCGTCATTGAGACCGGCAAGCATCCCGCCGTGCTCAAGGACGAGGTCACCACGCCCGGCGGCACGGCGATCACCGCCATCCACGTGCTGGAAAGCAAAGGCCTGCGTTCGGTGCTCATCGACGCCGTCCAGGCCGCCGCCAACCGCTCCTCCGAGCTCTCCAAGCTCTTCGCGGATTAGATCGACTGGGTCTTTGGGGAATTTTTTAGTAGGACCAAAGACCTTTTCTCGATAGTCCCAACGACCCGGGACAACTCGTTATCTCATAGATAGAATCCTCCACGTAGGCATCTAAAGACACGTGAGGATTCATATGAAAATTTCGTTGGGACTTTTGGCGGTTCTTCTAAGCAGCATCGCGATCGCGCAGCCGAAAAATGACGCTCTGGCCGAGCTCAAAAATGTCGCGGCCGGTTCCTCCTCAATGGACGGCTCGGTTCCCACGGTTATCTCCTTTGCGGTCCCCCCGAAAAACGGCGGCTCGGCGCAATCTCTTGCCGTCACAAAAACGGCGTCGATCCCCACTCCCATGTCTTCAGACGATCATGATCGTAAGTCCTACGAAATTAGAAAAGAAGCCGTCCGGGAGATGACTCGCGCCAAAAGTGATGTTTTCGAATATTGGGGATCCGCCGTCAAAAGTCTAGCGTTTCCTTATGCGATGATGCGCTCAGGTATCGAGAAAGGTTTTGCAATTGGCGGTGAGGGAGCTCTCGGCTACGCCGCGGCGGCGGGCCTTGGGGTGGTTGGCGCGGTTGCGGGAGTTCCCGTGGCTATTTTCTGCTCCGTGGCTCAATTCATCGTCGGTTTTTTCGCTCTCTAAACTTCTTCCCGATTAAGCATGGGGACAGGCCGCCGATGCTCGGCGGCCTGTCTTTTTAAATCCAGCTCATGTCAGATGTAGCAGATGTGATACTTTCGCTAGTCCCGGAACGAGTGGATGTGTCACATGTGATACATCCCGGTCCCAATTCACTCCTTGACGCACCGCCGCGGACCTGTTATAAACTAGAATAACGTTCAAGTCCACCCGGAACGCCGAGCTGGGGCGCTCCGGTTTTTTATTTATTCCCATGTCGCTCGACCAAATCAAAGCCGCTTTACTGATCACCGCCAAAGAGCACCTCGAAGAGGTGTGCCTGGACCTCGCCAAGTGCGACCGCCTCGCCTTCGACACCGAGTCCAACGGCTTCTACGCCCACAAAGAGAAGGTCTGCTTGATCCAGATTTCCTCCCCGACCGAGGATTTCATCGTCGACCCCATCGCGTTCAAGGACATCTCTGCGCTCGGGCCTTTGTTCGCCGACCCCAAGATCGAGAAGCTCTTTCACGCCGGCGAGTACGACGTCCTCTGCCTCAAGCGCGATTACGGCTTTACCTTCGCCAACCTCTACGACACCATGATCGCCGCCCGCATGCTGGGCACCAAGGAACTGGGCTTAGCCGCCGCCATCGAGCGCCATTTCGGCATCGTGATCTCGAAAAAACTCCAGCGCGCCGACTGGGGCAAGCGCCCGCTCACACCCGAGATGATCCGCTACGCGCAGGGCGACACCCATTTCCTGATGCGCCTGGCCGACATCCAAAAAAAGATGCTCATCGAAAAAGACCGGATGGAGGACGCTCGGGAATCGTTCATCGAATTGGCCGCTCTCGAGCCGAACATCCGCACCTTCGACACCGAGGGTTTTTGGAAGCTGGTCGGCCGCGACGACATCGGCGGCCATGCCATGGCGGTGCTCAAGGAGATCTGGCTGTACCGCGAAAACCAGGCCCAGTCGCGCGACCGAGCTCCCTTTCGTGTGATGCCCGAGGATTTGATGGTGAGCATCGCCAAAGCTCAACCCGAGACCCGCGAAGCCCTGGCCGTCGTGCGCGGCATGTCTCCCTATATCTTGGAACGCTTCGGAGCGGGCCTGCTCGCCGCCGTCGAGCGCGGCCGCGCCGCCGAGCCGCTCACCCGCCCCCCCTCCACCGTAGCACCCGAGCGCAAACGCCTCTCCGACGTCGAGTGGCGCACCTTCGAGGCCCTGCGCGCCTGGCGAAAGTCGCGCTCCGAAAAAGACGGTGTGGAGCCCGTGGTGATCATGACCACCGAGAACCTGCGCCAGCTCGCCATTCACGCTTGCCGCGATCACGGCGGCGACCCATTAGGGCCTCTCTCGGACCTAAAACGCAATCGCTACGGCGACGATATACTCAAGGTCGTCGCCACCGCCCGAGCCAACGGCAAGTCCGCGTAGGTCCTTAGTCCCGTACTCCATAGGCTAACTGCCGCCCGATTTTGGGCCCTCTTGGTCCGCACGGGAATAAGGATGGATTGGTATCCTGATCCCCATGATCTTCACAGCGCGTCTGTTGGCCGCGACCCTCTCCTTTTGCCTCTTCTTCTCAGCGCCCGGATTCGTCCCCTATCAAGCCGCCGCCCAAACCCTGAACGCTCGGGGCGTTCCGGTCCCGATTTCTCAAATAAGAGTCGTCGCGACTCCCCTCGGCAGGTTCGCGGCGCCGGCGATCTCCGCGCCCAACATAATAGCGCCCGTCTCGGGCCTACAAGGATTGACGCCCGCCCCCCTCCTTGCTCCCGCTGCAGCCGTTGGCGCCGTTGCCGCCGAGATCGCGTCCGTTAAACTCACGGCCAAGGCCAGGGCGATCAAGGTCCTCCAAGGCGGCGCGAAAGCGATCGCCGCGACTGCCAAAAGCGGCACCAACGCCTCTCCTCGCGAGGCGCTCGACGGGCTTTTCGAAAACGCGACCGTCAGCCCCCAACCCTCCGACACATCCGGGCTAAAAGACACGCCTCAAGGACCCCGCCGGGTAAAGCGCCTTTTCCTTAAGAAGGCGGCGTCTCCGCGCGCCGCCGCTGCCTCCTCCCCCGAAGCCCCCGCAAGCGTGCGCCGCATGATGATCGGCACCGCCGCCATGAAAACCGGCATGGAAGTCGTCGCCCTCAGCATCCCCTTTCTCATCGGCGGCGCCGGCGCTATCATGATCGCGGGCCTGCTTGTGGCCTACAGCGTTTCCCAGGCCATTTTCGCCGGAGCCACCGGAGCTCTCGCCAGTCGATTCTCGGAGCACACGGTGCTGGCCGGGGCCGTTGCCGTCCAGGCCGTATTCGTCGGCGCCGTCATGGTTTTGGGCCTCACCGGCATGCTCACGGCCTGGACGCTCCTGCCCCTGTATGTCCTCATCGGCGGAGCGGTGGGCATCGTCGAGACCTCGCGTCAGACGATGGCCGCGCTGATCCTCGGCCGAAACGCCGGAGACCTCAGCAAGTATAACGCTCGCATGCATATCGCCTATGAGGTCGCGGGCGTGGCCGGCGCTTTGCTCGGAGGCGCGCTCATCGGCTTCGCCGGCCCGCTTTGGGCCTTGCTGGTCCAGCCTCCCGCCTACCTTCTCGCCTCCTATTTTTTCCTACGAGTGAGCCATGCCCAGCCGAAGGTGCGGGGGCATGCAGTCTCTGAAGGAATCATCGACACGATCAAGACCTACATGGCCGACATGAAAGCCGGCGCCAAACTTATATTGGGCGACGGGCATCTGCGCTGGGTGGCGATCGCCAGTGTCCTTCCGCAGATCGTCCACCGCCTTTTGGAGGGGCTGCTGGCCCCGGTCATCGCCAAGAACGTTCTCATGGCTCCCAAGTCCGCGGGCTGGCTGCTGGCCGCCTCGAACGCGGGAGAACTCGGCGGCGCGGCCATGGTTCACAAGTTCAGCGCCGACCACCCTTGGGTCAAATGGTGCGCCGCCGGCACCCTTGGGCTCGTCGCTTTAGCCTTATTCAGCAGCCTGCCCATACTTTTGGCCGCGACGTTGATCTCAAGCCTGACCTGGGCGTCCAGCGACCTCCGCCTGCGCACCGAGTTGCAAAGCACCATCGCTGAAAAAGACCAGCCGAAAGCGTTGAGCTTCCTATATGGAGCCTACGTCTTGGGTACGGCGCTGCTCTCGCTCGCGGGGGGTGCTTTGATCTCCTGGCTCGGCGTGAGCTTGGCGCTGTATTGGATCGTCGGCGCTTTCGCCGCGGTCGCCGCCGTCGTATTTCTCGCCTCGTTCCGCCTCCGAGTGAAATAGCGCGGTCGGCTAGACCGGGCCCGAGGGGCCCGGCACAAGTAACACTTAGTCGGTCAAGTGGAAGCGGACTTCCTGAGGCATACGCACCGGCACGGGCTTGCCGTTGAGCCCGATCGCGGGAGAGAATCGCATCAGGGCCGCCACCTTCTTGGCGGCCGCATCGAAAGCGGGACTAGCCGCTCGCGAAATGTCGGAGCTCGAGACCAAGCCGTCGACCCCGAGATGGATCACCACGATCACGGCCCCTTCCCGCCCGGCCTGACGCTCGATCTCTGGATAAAAACGACGCAGACTGGCGAGCACCTCGGCGAGGTTGAGCAGGCGCGGCAGCTCCTTGAGCGCGGTGCCGCCGTGCCCTGTGCCTCCGGGCACGCCGTCGTCGGAACCTTCGCCCGAGCCGCCGACCTTGGCCGCCGTGCCCGTGCCGCCGACAGCACCCCCGGGCGTTGGCGCGGGGGGCGTCGGCGTCTCGATGACTTTCGTGCTCGGACCGGGAAGCGTCCAATCCTTGGGCGGTTCCGGCGTCTTCTCCACGGGCTTGGGCACGACTGGGATATCGGGAGCCACGTTTACCTTGGGCGGAATGCCCGGCACGAAGGCCTTCGGCGCGCCGAGCTTGGCGGGGCCGTCGCCGAGAAAAGGGCTCGTGATCTCGACTTCGAAAGGCGGCGGCGAGGACCAGTTCAAGCGCGGCAGTATCCACAGCGCCAGAAAAAACGCCGTGTGCGCCGCCGCCGACCATCCCAGCGAACGCTGGAAAGGGGGAGGCATGGGCGCGCGCGGGCGCGCGGAGATCACTTGCGCCGCACCTCCAAGCCGACTTTCTTGATGCCCGCGGAACGCACGGCATCGAGCAGTTCCGCCACCTCGCCGTAGGCGATAGCTTTGTCGGCGGATAACGTCACGGCCTGCTCGGGTTTGGTCGCGATCGCGGCGGCGAGGACCTTCTTGAGTTCCGCGAGCGCCACGGGCTTGCCCGACAGCGTCAGATGGTGGGCGCCGTCAAGCGCTACGGCCAGCGCGTCGGTGGCGGCCTTGTCGGACTTGGCCACGCGCGGAACCTCGATTTTAATGGCGCGCCTAGCGATCATCGGAGCGGTGGCCATGAAGATGATTAATACAACGAGCACCACGTCGACGAGCGGGGTGACGTTGATCCCGGTGATGGGCCCGTCGGCGTCGTCTGAGGCCTGCATAAGTCCTAGTGGTGGCGGCGGGGCTCGCGCCGCGAGGCCGTGCCGTAGCGCAGGCCCAACGACTCGGTCTCCGACAGCTGGTCGCGCATTTTTTTCTGCAGGAAGTTGTAGGTCAGCACGCTCGGAATGGCGACGAGTAGGCCGACGGCGGTAGCGACGAGCGCCTCGGAAAGGCCCGCCATCACGACCTCGGGACCGGAGCCGGACTCGGCCAAGTCATGGAAAGCCTTGATCACGCCCAGCACGGTGCCGAACAGGCCCACAAACGGAGCGTTGTTGCCCAACGTTCCCAGCCACAACAGGCGGCCCTCGAGATGGCGACGCTCATCGGAGAGCGCGGCGGTCAAGTTTTCGGGCTCGGAGAGAGCGCGCGCAGCACTTCCGGGGTTTGACTTCACGGCTTTAGACGCCGCATCCAGGTCGCCGGCGGCGAGCGCCGCGAGAAACAGCGGGCGCAGGGCGGCGAGCGCGTTCGCCTCCTCCTTTAGTAGATTCCAGCGATCGTAGGCCACTGCGACCGCGCCGACGGAACTCAAGATAAGCGCCCATATCACCCAGCCGCCGCCGGTCAAAGCCACCGACATCAATGGAGAATTGTTCATGGCTGCTCCTTCTTTGGGTGCAGTTTGATCAGCGCCGTCGCCATCTCCGCGCGCACGGATGGGTCCGTCTCGCGATCTAAGTATTGAAGCAGGCGGCGATACTCGTAACCGCCGCCCATCTCGCCCAGATAGTATGTCGCCATCGCGCGCGCGAACCAATCCGGATTGTCGAGGAAGCGGAGCAGGATCTCCTTGCCGAAATTATCCCTCATGCGCCACATGCCGCCGGCGGCGTAGATCTGGGCGGCGATGGACCGGTCGTTGCGCGCGGCCCCGCCCAGCTGAAGCTGGGTGGAGGCGTCGCCCAGCAGGATAAGCGACTCGAGTGCTGCGAAGCGCACGGTGACGTTGGAATCAGTCAAGGCGCCTTGAAACAAAGTCATGTAGCGCATGTCCTTGGAGTAGGCGAGAGCGACGAGCGCGGCGGCCCTCGTCTGCACGTTCTTGGACAGGCGCGCCGCGTTCTCCAGCTCTCGCTGCAGCTGATAATCCTTGGTGCCGGCCAGGCCCTCGGTGAGCAGGAAGCCGAGCTCGGTGTAGCGGGTCTTGAGCGAGTATCCGGTCAACGTCGAGAGCTTGTTGAGGTTTCCAATCGAGGCGTCGGCCGCGGCCAGATTGTCGGGACGCGCGTCCATGCGCTGCTGCAGCAGGCGCATCAGGTGCTGGTTGATGCGCGGGTCGATCATGTCCTCTTGCTTGACGCGCGGAGCGGTGATCGTCAAAGGCTCGAGCTGGAAGAGCAGCCCGGCGTCCGTGGGACTTTCGGCGCGGACTGCCAGGGGCGCAAAAAGGACCGCCAAGAAGAGGATCCTCATGGCATGGCCGCCTTCTTTTTGGGCCACAGCTTCAGCGCGGACACGCAAAACTCGGCGATGACGAAATCGTTGCCCACTTCGCGGTCGATGCGGCTGAGCAGGGTGTCGTAGTCCTCGGCCGTGCCGAGCTCGCCCAAGTATTTCGCCGCCATCGCCTTGACCACCCAGGAGGGGTTGTCGAGAAAAGCGCGCACGCGGTGCAGCCCCGCCACGTCGCCCATGCGAG
>JAYVZL010000119.1:0-5779 GCA_043783505.1 Elusimicrobiota bacterium | reverse complement strand
CCCGCCGCTGTTTCCGGGTCCGAAGCGCAGATCAAACTGCATGTCCTCGAGGAGATTCTGCGCTCGAGAAACGACAACGACCCGCGCTTGGATCATGATTTCAACGCGCTGTCGGAAGAGACGAAAAATATTTTCCGAAAGAAATACCGGGAGCTGCCATCCGAGCGCCGCAATGAGCTGGGGACTATCGTTTACCTGCTTGGCAAAAATATCAGCACCGCGGAGGATTGGGTTTTTCTACGCAAAGTGGCGGCCGAACCTCCATGTCTCAGCCTGGCCGATTGTTCGCGCAGCGCGGATGACAACGCCGTCACTCTCGCCTATCCGGCGCTAGTAGCGCTCAAGCAGGCTCAACGCGTTTTAACCAAGACGCCGAACTCACCGGGGGCTCTAAACGTCATCGCCGCCGGGAAAATTTCTTCAGTTCGCGCCGTCAGACAGTTGGCAGCGAAGATTTATTAAGATAGCCCCCGTGAACGCCAGCAAGCCATTGAAGTGGGTCGAAATCGACCTCTCCGCGATCGCCGGCAACGCCGCGTGGGTGCGCTCGCAGATGCCCCACGGCGGCGAGTTCGTCGCCGCAATCAAGGCCGACGCCTACGGCCACGGCGCGCTCGAGGTCGCGCGCGTCGTGCTCAAGGCCGGCGCCGCTCGCTTGGGCGTGCGCGATCTGACCGAGGCGGGCGTCCTGCGCCGCGCGGGAATCAAAGCTCCGATCCAGATGCTGGCGCCGGTGCTTCCTGAGCAATCCGCCGAGGCTCTGCGTCTGGGTGTGATCCCGGTCATCGACTCATTGATCCAGGCCAAGGCGCTGGCCTCCGCCGCCGGCGGAAAGAAAGTTCGCCTCCAGATCGATCTCGACTTCGGTCTCGCGCGCTGGGGTCTGGCGCCGCGAGAGCTGCCTGCGCTCATGAAGGCGCTCAACCGTCTGCCCAACATTGTAGTAGACGGCCTGGCCGCGCATCTGGCCTACATGCCCGGCAAGAACGCGGTCGAGGCCGAGGAGAAACTTGGGGCCTTTAAACGGCTCGCCGCTCCATGGAAGAAGCTCAACCCTACATTGCGGCTGCGCGCCGCCAACTCCACGGTGTTCATGGATTTCCCTCACCGCCGCTTCGACCTCGCTTGCGTGGGTAATCTGCTCTACGGCATCAACCATTCAAAGTCGCGTCCGCCGTCGCTCAAGAACCCTTGGAACTTCAAGGCGCGCGTGCTGTCGATGAGAGAAGTGCGCAAAGGCGCGTCAATCGGCTACGCCAGCGAGTATCTCGCTCCAAGGAAGATGACCGTCGCCACGCTGCCCGTCGGCTACGCCGACGGCCTGACCATGGAGCCCGCCGCGCGCCTCATCGGTCTCGGCGCCAGCCAGTCTTATTGGGGAAAGCGCGGCGAGACCAAGCTGCCTTTCGTGGGACGCTGCGGCATCTCGCACGTGCTAGTCGACGCTACCGGCTGCCCGGATCTCAAGATCGGCGACGCGCTCACCTTGCCCGTGCGCCGCACCGCTTCGCGCGTTCCGCGCGTCTATCTGAGGGCCTAGGCCCTTCAGGGGCCCAAAGACCGATCCAATCTAGGCCTTTGGTTTCTGTTCTACCTGAAAGCGGTTTCTTACAATCTAAGCCTCGCAAGGAAATCCCGTCATCCAAATAATATCAGCCGGAATTATTGTCGCCGCGCTTTCAGGTCTCGCCGCGAGCGCGGCTCCGCTTCCCCGCTACGCTGAATTTTCCTCCGTCGGCGATATTCTCGCCGCCTCCAACGGCGCGATCATATACGTTTACGAGGCCGCCGATACGGGCGGCGTAGGCGTTGAAGCGTGCAAATACTATGACGATGCGGGAAGAGTCAACAAGTGCCGTTATCATCCCTATGCGAAAGCGTATTGCGAACACCCTGGGCGAAATATTTGCATAAGGCGCTTAGCCTCGCCAACTCTCCTTAATGTCATTCGTCAGGAGCTGATCATAGAGGATCAAAAGGCCAGGATTGATCGATCGACGACGGCCCATCTTCATCCGGGCTGCGCAACGGAAAAAGCCGTCGCGGCCTACCATAAGAAAGTGTTCGCGGCCCATGGCATTCCCGAGTGGTGCTTCCCATTTTGGTGGTTATCAGCCATGGGCACAGCGGATCGGTAGAGCGCGTCCCCCTGACGGTCTAGGCCCTTCGGGGTCCCCCCGACCAAGGCCCAAAGACTATCCTGGACATTTGGATGGCCGTGCCAACCAAAAAACGGCCATGACTCCGTCGGAAGCTGAAGCGGTGATGGACAACTCCCCCGATGAAAGGAAGCTGCCCCTGATGGACCACTGGATGAAGGCCGCGAACGCGCAGCCGCAATAGTCGTTTGGCTACTCGAGGATCGTGGGCTCGTCGGACTGAGCCGGGCGGGTGGACTCGAGCTCCTCGTCGCTCGGCAAAGAGGGCGGGGCGTCCACGGTCTTAGTCGATAAGTGAAACCGCCCGTAGCCGCCGTCGGGCATCGCGGTCGGGGCGTACGACGCCGTCGACACCTCGATGACGGTCGGGCCCTTGCGGTTGGGATCGCAGTATTCCTTGGGCTCGCTGCCCTGCGCGAACGCCTCGAGAAGCTTGTTGGCCTTGGGGCAAGCGGGCTGATAGAGCAGGCCCTGCTCCTTGTCGATGGTCGCGAAGACGATGCCCGAGGGCGCTGGAAAGTCGCGCTTGGGATAGTCCTTGAGGATCTCTTCCATGATCGCCGTCCACCAGGGCACGACAGTCGAGCCGCCGGTCCAGTCCTTGCGCCCGAGAGAAGAGAAGTCGTCGTAGCCCATCCAAGCGCCGGCCACGAGATCGGGAGTGAACCCGATAAACCACAGATCGCGGTTGTCGTTGGAGGTCCCCGTCTTTCCGGCCAGCGGACGATTCAGCCGCTTCGCGTACTGCGCCGTGCCGGCTTGAACCACGCCCTTCATCAGGTTCGTGACGAGATAGGCGAGCTGCGGCGTCATCGCTTCCTTGTCGGAGGGAACGTGGCCTTCCAGAGGCTTGCCGCTGGCGTCCTCGGCGCGCTCGAGCGTATAGGGCGTGACCGAAATCCCGCCGTTGGCGAAAGTCCCGAACGCGGCCGTCATCTCCAAAGGCGTGACCACCGACGCCCCTAGGCCTAGGGCCGGCGCCGGCTCGAGCTCGGAGTGGATGCCGGCTCGCCGCGCGAGCTCAACGACCAGCGGCGGCCCGATCTGCGTGATCAGGTTGATCGAGGCGATGTTGCGCGAGTTGGCCAGCGCCTTGCGCAGCGTGATATGCCCCAAGAATTTTCCGTCGTAGTTGTTGGGCACCCAGATCTTGAAGTCCGGGGACTGGGCGAAGGGCTGGGTGGCGAGATTGATCGAGTACTGATCGGTGGCGCCCTCAAGCAGCCGCCAGTCGCGGCCGTCGAAGTAGAACGCCAGGGGCGTGTCGTCGACCATCGAGCTCGCGGTCATGCCCGAGCCAAGTGCTGCCGCCCACACGAAAGGCTTGAAAGTCGAGCCGGGCTGGCGCTTGGCTTGCGTCACGCGGTTGAAGTGGGAGTCACGCCCGCCGATCATCGCGCGCACCGCGCCCGTCTTGATGTCCATCACGACGAAAGCCCCTTGGATCTTGGAGAGAGGCGCGGTGGAGATTTCCGGCGGCAGAGGCTCGCCCGTGGCCAGGAGCTCCTTGATCTTCTTCTCGTGCTCGACGTCGGCCTTGAGATCGAACTCGACTAAGGCCTTTTCCATGATCTCCTCGGCCTTTTTCTGCATGTCGAGGTCGAGCGTGGTGTAGACCTTCATCCCGCCGCGCCAAACCGCGGCGGTCCCGTATTTCTGCTCCAGCCGCCGGCGAACGTGCTCGACGAAGTACGGAGCCTGGGCGTCGAAGCCCAGCGGCTTGGACAAGGGGATCGGCTGGATATTGGCCGCGTTGCCTTCGCCCAATGTGATCAGCTTCTCGTCGACCATGCGCTGCAGGACGACCGCCCGACGCTTGCGCGCGTTCTCGGGCTTGAAGAAGGGCGAGTTGGCGCGCGGCGCGCGGATGAGGCCGGCGAGCAGGGCGCAGTCGGCCAGCGTCAGCTCCGAGATCTCCTTGCCGAAGTAGTTGCGCGCCGCGGCCTGCGCCCCGTAGGCGCCCTCGCCGAAGTACACCTGGTTGAGATACAGCTGGAGGATTTCGGGCTTGGAGAAATTGCGCTCGATCTGAAGGGCGAGCAGGACTTCACGCAGCTTGCGGGTGAACTTGCGCTCGGGCTTGAGGAAGACCTGCTTGGCGAGCTGCTGAGTGATCGTCGACGCCCCTTGGACCACCCGCCGCGCGATCAGGTTGCGGATCGAAGAGCGCAGCATGCCCTTGGGCGAGATGCCGATATGAGTGAAGAAGGCGTCGTCTTCCACCGCGATGACCGCGTTCTGCAGGTCGACGGGGATCTTCGACAGAGGCAGAAGCGCGCGCTTCTCGATGGACAGCTCGGCGATCACCGTCGATTTAGCGTCGTAAACCCGCGTGGTCAAGGAGGGCGTGTACTCCTCGAGAAGATAGATCTGAGGCATCCCCTCCAGGAGCTTGCGCAGCCCCACGGAGCACGCACCAATCACCACGATGACGAGCACCGCGGAAAGGTAGAAACGCTGACGGGTCATAACGGGACGATTCTATCATTTCAGATCGGATCGGCAGACCATAGGGCCCAATAAAACCGTTACCAAAAGACCCTGGGCGAACCGGGGGCCTTCATCTAAAATATATGCAGGATTCGTCCATGATCGTGAAAATAACACTGTGTTTGGCTCTGTATTCCTTCGCCGCCATGGCGCGGGCCGGCACCATCGACGCCCTCAACCTGCTCCAGGTCAACGTCTTATCGGCCAGCCGACTCGGCTGTTTTTACGACGCGGCACCCCTGCGTCCCGAGGCGCACCTCAAGCCGCCCCCTCGTCCGGCTCGCGGCCCCCTCCCTCGTGAACCCTTCGTGGTGGAAGTTCCAAAGGCGTCCTCCGATCCGAAGCTCATCCGCCGGCTCATGGCCCGGCCTAAGATCAGCCGCTACGACGCGATGATCCGCTCCAACGCCGCCCGCCATGGCTTGGACCCGCGGCTGGTCAAGGCCGTTATCGCCGCGGAATCGGAATTCACCGCGCGCGCCAAGTCGCCGACCGGCGCGCTCGGGCTTATGCAGCTCATGCCCGACACCGCCAACGAAGTCGGCGTGTCCTGGAAACTGCTGTTCGATCCGGAAAGCAATATCCGCGCCGGCACCGCGTATCTCGCCCATCTTTTCGCCCGCGCTTGGAAGCGCTACCACCTCAAAGGAGTCTCCTACTCGCGGGCGCCGCAGTGGGTGATCCAGCGCATCATCGCCGCTTACAACGCGGGACCGCGCTTCCTGACCCAGCGCCGTCTCTACCAGCAGACGCGCCATTACGTGCGCAAGGTCTTGATGTTCTACCGCTCCGCCGTCACCGACCTGCGCCCCACCACTTAGAGCGGACCGCCGCCGGACTATCCTCAACCCGGATTTTGCATTAGGTTTTTGGTCTCCCGAAACCAGACCCTGGGTATCGCCCGATAATTTTTTCATTTCTGCCTCTGGGGTTTTGCGCAGCCCCTGCGCAAAACCCTCCTCTGAAGAATGCAAATCAAAATAAGACCGATAGGTTACTGAGCGAAATAACGAACCAATTAGATTCACCATTGACGCGCGGGTTCGGGGGCCGTACACTCTGGATCATGAGAATCGGCTTCTACGGCGGCGTCGGCGAGGTGACGGGGTCGCGGCACATGCTCGAGGCCG
>JAYVZL010000118.1:0-13879 GCA_043783505.1 Elusimicrobiota bacterium | reverse complement strand
CTTTTCCTCGAGAGTCTGCTGCAGCGCCGCGGCCAGAGCGATCATGGTTTTTCCCGAGCCGGCCAGGCCCACGAGCGTGAGCAGCTGGATGTCCTTGTTGAGCAGGAGCTCGAGCGCGAAGCGCTGCTCCATGTTGAGCGGCTTGATGCCCCACGGCGCGGACTCGGCCTTGACCAGCGGAACCAAGGACTTCAATTTGGCGTCGTAGCGGGCCAACGCGCTCTTCGACGTGCCGTCGGTCTTGAGGATCACGAACTCATTGGGCACCAGATCGGCCACAGGCGGATCAAGACGCTTGTCCCGGTAAAAGGCGTCGATGGACTCGCCGGGCACGGCGGCCTCGCGCCAGCCTTTGTACAGATCGTCGATGTCGACTTTTTCCTTCTCGTAGTCCTGCGTCTCCAGGCCCAGCGACTCGGCCTTGATGCGCAGGTTGATGTCCTTGGAGATGAACACCACGTTCTCGCCCTGCTTGCGCAGATACTGAGCGCAGGAGAGGATCTCATTGTCCTTAGTGTGGGCGGAGAAGGCCTTGGGCAGGCCGTCGGAGACCTGGATCTCGACTTTGAGCTTGCCGCCGTGCTCGAGCGGAACCCAGTTCGAGAGCTTGCCGCCCTTGCGCAGCTCGTCGAGCTTGCGCGACACGAACCGCGCCGAGCGGCCGCGCTCGTCGTTGTTGCGCTTGAAGGTGTCGAGCTCCTCGATGACGGTCAAGGGCAAGACGACGCGCGAGCCTTGAAAAGCGAACATGGACATCGGATCGTGCAAAATCACGTTCGTGTCGAGTACGAAGGTCTTCATGCGGTCGCCTCCTGGCGCTGAAACGGCGGCACGAACTCTTGAAAAGCGTCGTTGGCAAGGAAAATCCCCTCGCGCGTCAGCTTCCAGCGCGGTCCGTCCTCGCAAACCAGGCCGCGGGCCTTGAGCGTCGCCCAAGACCCCGCGAAAGCCGCGCGCAAAGCCGCGGAAGGCGCAAAACCCTCGATCAAGCGCAGGCCGAGAAAAGCTTCCTCGCCCAGGGCCTCGAGACCCGACGGAGATTCGTTTTCCGCGAGCGGCCGCCGTCCCGCCGCCACGGCCTCGAGATAAGCCGGAATGCGCTCCTCATTGGCCTGCCGCCGTCCGCCGTAAAACGACGCGGCCGAGCAGCCCAGTCCGATGTACTCGCCTCGGCGCCAATAGTTGATGTTGTGCGCCGAGCGGTGGCCGGGCCGGGCGTAATTGGATATCTCGTACTGCTCAAGGCCGGCGGCGGTCAGCGCCTTCATGGACAGCTCGAACATCTCCCTGCTTAGGTCGGAGTCTTCCTCGACGCCGCGCTTGGCGAACAGCGTGCGGTCCTCCACCTGAAGTCCATAAAGAGAGATGTGCTCGGGCGACATGGCCAAGACGAAATTGAGCGTGGTGTTCAGGCTGGCCAGCGTCTGTCCCGGAAGGCCGAACATCAAATCCACCGAGATCGACGGTATCCCCGCGCGGCTCGCGGCCAGGAACGTCGCCGCGAAATCCGCGGCCGTGTGCCTGCGGCCGATCGCGGGCAGCAGAAGATCGTCGGCCGTCTGTAGGCCGATGGACAGCCTGGTCACGCCCATGCGCGCTAGGACATCGAGCTTTTGCGAATCGAGACTTTCGGGGTTGCCTTCGAACGTGATCTCGGAAAACTTCGCCGCCGGATAGGCTCGGCGCAGACGCGCGAACAAATCCTCGATCTGAGGGGCGGAGAGCTCGGAGGGCGTTCCTCCGCCGATATACAGCGTCTCGGGGGCGGCGGCCGGATGCAGGGCCGCCTCACCCTCGAGCGCTAAGAGGTAGCGGTCGGCGAACTTGCCCTGCCCGGAATAGGCGGCGAAATCGCAATAAAAGCACTTCACCGAGCAGAACGGAATGTGGGCGTAGAGACCTGTCAATTCCCCTCCATTTTCATATATTTCGCCGTTTTTCGCAAGATAAAATCCCATCGGAATTTTCTCCTCTCCCACTGAGTATTAATCCCAATAGGCGCGGCCTCGTCGTCAAGGCAGGGCTTTAAAGCGGTCGGCCACGCCGGCGATGAGGCGTTTGAGGACCTTGGTCGGCCGGCGGTTCTTGAGCCACAGCGCGGACGCGGTGACCGGCGCGTTCCAGCCGCGCGGGATGATCCACGTCAGCTTGTCTTTGTGCGATCTCACGACCCAGCAGGGCACCAGGCCCCACGCTTGGGACGTGGAGAGATGCTCGACGGCAACGTCGTAGCTGTCGAAGACGAACTTGATGTCGGGAGTTATCCCAAATTTCTTAAAGATGGGGTGGGACTCGCAATTGTCCACGCCTTGAAACGCCTTGGGTAGCGAGGCGGGATAACGCGATAGATTTTGAATTTGATCCTTCGCGTCAACTTTCAACAGGGGATGTTTCTTGTTGACCGCAAGCACCATCTGCCCTCTGTATACCGGCTGCGCCTCCAGATTCGGATGCGCCTGCGGGTTGAAGCACAGGCCGAAGTCGTACTCCCCCGACGCCACCGCCGAGACCACTTGGGCCGATCTCAAGGAATAGATCTCCGCGGTCAGCCCCGGGTTCTCGTTCTGGATCTTAGTCCAAGCTGGGGTCAAGAATTTGGAGCTCAGCAGATGGGTGGCGGCAATTTTATAATGACCCTGCAGTTCGACGTGATCCGCGGCGACTTCGTCGCGCACGGCCTCGACCTCGGCAAGCAGCTTCCTCACCTTGCCCATCAACAGCCTGCCGTGGCCGGTGAGGGCGATGTTCTTCCCGTTCTTGACGAACAGTTCCCGGCCCAATTCCTTCTCCAGGGAAGAAATACTGTGGCTGATGGCGCTCGGGCTGATGGCGATGATGTTGGCCGCCTTGCCGATGTGGCCTTGCTGGGCGGTTTCTAGGAAGTAGCGGAGTTGGTCGAGTTTCATTGTTCTTATTTATTCATCGATACTAGTGAAATCATGCCATTTTACATAATAGATGGCCCGCGCTAGAATGCTTTCATGAAAAACAAAGAGTCGTCTTTCGCAAAGAACACCGCGCTCGTCATCATCGACGTTCAAAAAGGCTTCGACGCTCCCAAATGGGGCCGGCGCAACAACCCCCAAGCCGAGGTCAATATCGGCCGCCTGCTTGCCGCCTGGCGTCTGACTAACCGGCCGGTCATCCATGTCCAGCACATGTCGAGCAATCCCAAGTCCCCCCTGCGGCCGGGCCAGGCGGGAAACGAGTTCAAGGATGCGGTGAAGCCCTTGGCGGGCGAGCCCGTGATCCGCAAATGCGTGAACAGCTCCTTCATCGGCACGGATCTGGAGAAAAAACTGAAGCGAGCCAAGATCAAGACGCTGGTGCTAGTCGGGATCAACACGAATCACTGCGTCTCCACGACCACGCGCATGGCGGGCAATCTCGGGTTCGAGGCTTTCGTGGTCTCGGACGGGACGGCGACGTTCGACATGAAGGGTCCCGACGGTACTTTGCATAAAGCCGAGATCATGCACGCGGTGGGTTTGACCGAACTGCACGGCGAGTTCGCGACGGTTCTCGACACGAAGGAGATATTGGAGAAGGCAAAATGAAAAACTCGCTTCTCTTGTGCGCGGCCGTGCTCCTGCCGGCCGCAGCCGCGGCCGAAGAGGACCACTCTCAAGCGCTCGTCAAAGCGACGGAGTTGACGTCGTCTCTATACATGCTCGAGGGCGCGGGCGGCAATATGACGGCGTCGCTTGGCCCGGACGGCGTTCTCATGGTTGATGACGACTTCGCGCCGATGGCCGACAAACTTGTGGCTAAGTTGCGCGCACTGGGCGGCGACAGCCCGCGCTACATCGTCAACACGCACTTCCACTACGACCACACGGGTGGAAACGAGGTTTTCGGCGGGACAGCCACGATCATCGCGGCGACGGCCGTGCGCGAGCGACTTATGCAGGAGCAGACGTTGTGGCGCAAGCAGCATCCGCCTGTCCCGGCGAAGGCTCTGCCTACCTTGACCTTCGATGGTTCACTCACGCTTTATCACAACGATGACGAGGTCAGGATTCTCCATCTGTCTCATGGGCACACCGACGGAGATACCGTGGTGTTTTTCACGCGGGGCAAGGTCGTGAGCATGGGCGATCTGTACTTTTCAGGGATGTACCCCATCTTTCATCCTGAGCATGAGGGCGGTCTGAAAATCTTTCTCGGCAATGTCGAAACGGTTTTGAGGCAGACGCCGAGCGGCGCCAAGATCGTGCCGGGCCATGGACCGCTGAGCACGCGGGCGGAGTTGGAAAAATACCGCGACATGATCGTCGCAAGCATCGCGACGGTCGAAGCGGGAATCAAATCAGGACATACGCAGGAAGAAATCCGGAAGGCGGGGCTTGCTCCGCAATGGGAGCCGTTCAGTCATGGCTATCGGACCACAGATCAGTGGTTGCTCTCCATTTACCAAGATCTCAGTCGAAGGTAGGCAGGATCAGAGTCGGCCGGCGGCGCGGCGCACGCTGTCGATGAGCTTGGCGAGCTCGACGGGCTTCTCGATGAGACCCACGGCGCCGAAACATATGGCATCTTTCTGAAATTCAGAGTCGTTATGGCCGGTCATGACCAGGACCGGGGTGCCTCTCTCGCCGCGCAAAGCGCCGATAGCCTCAAATCCGTTCATACCTGGAAGGCAGAGATCGGTCAGGATGACGTCCATGGGCTCGCTGTGGGCGATCCTGATGCCGGCCTCGGCGCTGGCGGCTCCGCGCACGACGCAGCCGGCGTCAATTAGGCAGCGCTCGAGCATCTGAAGGACGCTGGGCTCATCCTCAACGATCAAGATCTTGATTGGGGCGCCTGGGGCGGGCCGGATCTCTTCCATAGGGTTAAGTATCACTTAAATAATCATCAAGCCGCTAATTGCTAGACTTACGTCTTGACCATTCATAAAGCCGGGTTCGTCGCGCTGGCGGGACGGCCCAACGTGGGCAAGTCGACGCTGCTCAACTCCCTCCTCAAATTCAAGCTCTCGATCGTCTCGCACAAGCCGCAGACGACGCGGCATCGTCTGCTCGGCATCGTCGAGGGCGAGGATTTTCAGGCTTGTTTTCTCGACACGCCGGGATTGATCGATACGCCCTCGGACTCGCTGCAGAAAAGCCTGCATGTGGAGTCGTCGCGGGCGATCCGGGAAGACGCGGATCTGATCGTCTACATGGTCGACGCCGTTGAAGCCGATCCTAAAGCAGTCGGGCAGACGCACGTGCGCGAGGGCGTGCCTGTTCTGCTCGTGATCAACAAGTGCGACCGCGGGGTGGCGGAGCCCCGCTTGGCGGCGCTTGAGGCGGCGTATTCAGCGGCTCTTAAGCCGGAGAAGATTTTTCGGATATCGGCGCTTAAGAATCAGGGGGTCTCGGAGTTAAAAGACGAGATCATCTCTCGTTTGCCGGAGAGTCCGGCGTTTTACGAAAAAGGACAGCTGTCCGATCGCTGGGAGCGGTTCTTCGCGTCCGAGATCGTGCGTGAGCAGGTGTTCGACCTTTACCATGACGAGATTCCGCACGCGGTGGCGGTGGTCGTCGAGACTTTCCGCGAGAATAAGGGCAAGCCTGACGATGTGTTCGCGACGCTATACGTCGAACGGGACGGGCAAAAGGGCATCATCATCGGCAAGGGCGGAAAGGATTTGCATCGTCTGACGGAGCGCTCGCAGGCGATGCTCGAGCAGTTCCTCGGGCGCAAGGTTTCGCTCGAGCTTTGGATCAAAGTGCGCAAGGATTGGCGCAAGGACCCGCGCTCCTTAAAAGAATTCGGCTATGCCGGAAGCTGAAGACGTTCCGGTCTACAAGCTGCTGCGGGCCGACGAATGGGAAAAGGCGCGGTGGCAATCTCATTTTGGGGGCTCACCGGTCGATCTCGCCGACGGGTTCATTCATTTTTCGACCGCAGCCCAGGCTCGCGAGACCGCGGCGCGGCATTTCAGCGGTGCGGGCGAGCTGGTGCTGGCCGAGGTAGATCCAAGTCGCCTGGCTGAGCCACTCAAATGGGAACCCTCGCGCGGAGGCCAACTCTTCCCCCACTTATACGCTGTTCTGCCTATAGCCGCGATAACGCGAACGTGGCCGCTGTCTCTAGGCGCGGATGGACGGCATGTGTTTCCAGCTGAGCTCGCGCCGTAGTAGCTCCTCCACAGCCTACGTCCCGTGCTGGGGTCTGAGTTCCTGCGCAATCCGCTCAGACAAGAACATCTTCAGCAGCGACTGATAAGGAACGTCCTTTTTGTTTGCCAACAGACGCAGTTCCTCTATCATGGATTCGGGCAGGCGAAGCGAGATGGACCGCAGAGACGGTCGCAGATTGGGGAAAATGACTTTTTTTCCCTTCTTCCAATCGACATAGTCCGCCGAATCATGGGAGGCCCAAAAAGCTCTCTCTTGCGCGTCGTTCTTAAACTTGGGAATTTTATTCTTCATGGCTCTTGTAAACCTCTCTCTCCGCGCGATTCATATCTCGAGCGGAAACGACGCGGACCAGATTCTTACGGGCGGCAAAGACAAGAAACAACAGACGTTCGGCATCGGTGCGGCCAAGCGCGTAAAATCGAAGTTCTGAGTGAGAATGCGCTTCATCCGGCGCTACGATCAGAGGTTGATTGAAAAAAATCTGTTCACATTCGAACGGGCTGACCTGGCGTTTTTGCCAGATTTTCTCGGTGTTCTGCTTGTCCCAGTCGAACCCGAGATACCTGGAGAAGTCGGCTTCACCCACATCTCAGTATACTATAGGCATATACAAAAATAAAGGGGGCAATCATGCCCTCCCCAAAAAAACAATTACGCCCCCAGCATGTTCCCCGTCTCCCTCCAAGCCTATACTGGACGCAGGAAGTATCGAATAAGGAGGTGGACATCATGGCAATCTTAGCTATCATCACCGCACCCGACATCAAGAAGAACCAATACGAAGCCCTTCGCAAAGAAGTCGACTGGGAACACCGTCAAGCCGAAGGCATGATCTTTCACGCCGCCGCCTTCGACAAGTCCGAAGGCGCCCACATCGCCGACGTCTGGAACTCCCAGGAGGCATTAGACCAGTTCTTCAACACCCGTCTAATGCCGGCGATGCAAAGACTCAAGATCAACCCGCCCAAACCCGAGACCTTCCCCCTGCATAACGCCAACGCCGGAGTCGGCGTCGACCAGTTCAGGATGAAACAGCCCGCGTCGTTCTAGACAGGAACGGAGCCGGGGGCGCTGCGAAGCGCTTCCGGCTCCGACTTCTCGCGAGCGGCCGGAAGCGCTACGAGCTTGTTCTCGTCGGCTGTGGGAAGATGGTCGACGTACGTGTACTCGGAGAGCACGGCCTCGTAACGGTCCACTAAATCCGCCGCCTCGCGCGCCTTCAGCCCGCCCGCCTTCACCCGGGCGTCGGCCGCTTCTTTGATCATGCGGACCAACTCGAAATCCGAGTACTGGATCCCCGAAAGCACTTCCCGCACGCTCTGGCCTTGGATCGTCTCTTCGATGTAATAGCCCTTTTCCTCGGCCTCATCCTGGAAGACGTGCACTTCATTGACCCGCCCAAAAAGATTGTGGATGTCGCCCATCGTCGCCTGATACGCGCCCATCAAGAAGAAGCCGAGGTAGTAAGGATTCCCATCGAGCGTGTGAACCGGCAGCGTCCCGCCCGCGTTGCGATGACACGCGAAGTTCGTGATCTTCCCGTCGGAATCGCAGGTGATATCGGCAATGCTGGCGCGCCGCGTGGGCTCTTCGTTGAGGCGATGCAGCGGCATGATAGGGAAGAGCTGCCCGATCGCCCAAGAATCCGGCAAAGATTGGAACAACGAAAAATTGCAGAGATACTGATCGTTGAGCGCCTTCTGCATTTCAAGGAGATCTTCCGAGACGAACTTCGCCTTCGGAAGGAGCTTCCCGATCTCAAGACACAGCTTCCAGTATAGATGCTCGACCTTGGCCTTATCTTCCAGGCCCAAGTAGCCGAGCTTAAACAACGTGAAGGCTTCTTCCAGATGCTGCTGCCCGTCGTGAAAATTCTCGGCGAGATTCTTGGGATTGAGCGCGCGGATTTCTTCCCGCAGTTCCCGCACCACTTGATGCTCGTCGGCCGCTTCTTTAAACTCGATCGGAGTCGCCCCCGTCTCGATCGAACCAAACACATTGACGACGAGCAGCGCGTGATGCGCCACCATAGACCGGCCCGACTCCGTCACCAGATTCGGCTCCGGCACGTTCTCCTGCTTGCAGACTTCCTGCACCGCGTACACCACGTCGGCGACGTACTCTTTTAAATTGTAATTCATCGAGCTTTCGACGGCCGTGTGCGTCCCGTCGTAATCGACGCCCAGCCCGCCGCCGCAGTCGAGATACTCCACGCCCAAACCCATTTTTCGGAGCTTCGCGTAATAGCGCGCTCCTTCTTTGACCGCGTCCTTGATCGTGCGGATGTCGCAGACCTGCGAGCCGATGTGAAAATGGACCAGCTTCAAACAGTCCGTCAAACCCTCGGCCTTGAGCTTCTCCACCGCCGCGAGGATTTCCGGGGTCGTGAGGCCGAACTTCGCGAAATGCCCGGAGGACGAGCGCCACTTGCCCGAGCCCTGCGTCTGTAGCTTCACCCGCAAGCCGATTAGCGGCTTGACCCCCGCCTCTTTGGAAGCCTTGAGCAGAAGCTCCAGTTCCGAGAGCTTCTCGATGACCACGATCACCTTCTTGCCGAGCTTGAGCCCCAGCACCGCCAGCCGCATCATCGACTCGTCTTTATAGCCGTTGACGATCGTCAAGGAGTCCGACGCGTTCATCGCCAGCACCGCGAGAAGCTCGCCCTTCGAGCCCGCCTCCAGACCGAACTGCCAAGCTCGCCCCGCGTCGCTGATCTCCTCGACCACCTCGCGCAGCTGATTGACCTTGATCGGGTACACCCCGAAGAACCGCCCGCCGTAGCCGTACTCCTTGATCGCCGCGCCGAAAGCCTCGTTGATCAGCGTCACGCGCCGGCGCAGAATGTCCTGGAAGCGTATGAGCACCGGCATCTTGATGCCGCGCGCGGCGACGTCGTTGATGACGTCAAGAATGTCGATGGAGCCCTCGCTCTCGCGCGTGGGCTGAAGCGTCGCGTTGCCCTTGGCGTTGATGCCGAAGTACTTCAGCCCCCAGCCTTCAAGATTGTAGAGTTGCTCGGCGGCTTCGATCGTCCAGGGTTTCGAGGGAGGCATCCGCGTTATTATATCAGTATGGAGAGAAGTGCCCGGGGTATTTCTCGCCGATACAGGGCCTCTTGAGGCAGGGCTTGATCAGCGCGCGGTAGCCCCAATCGTCGGCCTCGGCGTAGGCGGCGCGATAAGCGGCGAGAGCCTCGGCCCGCCGGCCGAGTCCGTCGAGCAATTGCCCCGCGCGCACGCGGCTCCAGACCATCCAACGCGTGCGCATCCCCCCGCCGCGCGCCTCGGCACCGGAGAGGAATTCGTCGAGCGCGCGGACCTTGTTGCCGGAGGCCCACAGCACCGTGCCGAGCTGAGCACGGCTCTTGGCCAAGCTCATCGGAGGATAGCGCCCGGACTCGACCCGAACCTGGAATTCGCGCGCTTCCTTGATGGACTCCTCGATCTTGCCGTCCTCGTAGAGCGACACGATCAGCGCGGAGTGCAGCATGGCGCTGTTCGGGTACTTGGCCATGATGCCGCGCATCAGGCGCAGCCCCTCGGACGGGTTGCGCCCGCCGAAATCGTCCTCGGTGTAGATCTCGATGAGGATGAGTTGGGCCGCGGTCTTGCCGTAGACGCCCTTTTCCGCGGCGACGCGGAGCTCCTCGATGCCGCGCCGGCGGTCGCCCCCGAGCATGATCTTCGCCAGCCATCCCGCGAAGCGCGGGATAGTGTCCACGTAGTAATCGAACATCCCCAGCCCCAGATAGGCGTCGTAGAGTTCGCCGTCGAGAGACTTGGCCAGGCGCACGCTTTTCATCGCCGCGCGTCCGTGCGAGAAGGCCTTCAGCCACTGACGGCGCACGATGGCCATGCGCCCGGACACGCCGTGGGCCGAGCCCAGGACGAGCAGAACGTCGGGATCGTTGCGATGCGTCTTGAGCCAGGCGTCGGCGACTTCGATCGTGTGCGCGGTCTTGGCCTCGAAACTTTTGATCAAGGACGGATCGGCCTGCTCGGTTCCGTAGCTGAAGCGAATGAGATCGTTGGCGGCTTGGCCCAGATAGGCGTTCGGGTATAGGGGATCGAGCGCGATAGCCTTCGCCGCGAGCGCGTCGGCCTCGTCGAAGTCCATCCGGTAGACGGCGTCCATGCCCTCGATCAAGAGCTTGTGCATCTCCGGCGTCATCGACGTCTTGCGCGCGGCGGCGGACGACGCTAATAACAGCAGAATGAGCAATTGTCGCATAGGCGATGGATATCGTATCATTGCCGCAGTTCTTTATGAAGGCCATCCTGGCCCGCGACGGGCGCGCCGCACTCGCCGATGTTCCGGTCCCTGAAATAGGGAACGGGGAACTGCTTCTGGCCGTCGAGGTGTGCGGACTGTGCGGCACCGACGTCATGAAGCTCGATACCCGCGCCGCCGACGCCGTGCTCGGCCACGAGCTGTGCGGCAAAGTCTCCAAAGTCGGCCCCGGCGCCCCCTTCGCGGTCGGCGAGCGCATCGTCGTTTCCCACCACGTGCCTTGCCTGACCTGCCATTTCTGCAAGAAGGGCCAGGAATCCATGTGCCGCCAGTTCAAGGCCACCAACATCGACCCCGGCGGCTTCGCCGAGTTCGTGCGCATCCCCGCCCTGCACGCCAAACACGCCGCCTTCCGCGTGCCCGAAGGACTCGACCCCGTCGCCGCCTCGCAGATGGAGCCGCTCGCGTGCGTCCTGCGCAACGTCAAGCGCTTGAACATCGCCGAAGGCGACACGGTCGGCATCGTGGGATTGGGCGCCATCGGGCAGATGACCGGCCAACTGCTCAAGCTGTTCGGCGCGACCGCCGTCGGCCTGGATCTCGACGCAAACCGCGTGCGATCGTTCGCCCGCTGGGGAACGGCGACGGCCGACGCGACGTCCTTCGCCAAGAACGGAAAATACATGAGCGGCAGCCGCGGCTTCGACGCCGTGATCTTCTCCGCCGGAACGCCCGACCTCGCGGCCCAATCACTTTCGTGGCTTCGAGACGGCGGGATCTTGAACGTGTTCGCCTCGTTCCATCCCGATCCTTTTCTTAAATTGGATTTAAATCAGGTCTACCATCGTGAATTGTCGGTGCTCTCTTCCTACTCTCCCTCTTTATCTGATTTGAAAGAAGCGTTTGAACTCATCACGAGCCGACGCTTTGATCCATTATCGTTATCTCCCTTGTCCTTCCCGATCTCCTCGTTCGACGACGCCGTCCAGGCCGTCAAATCCAAAAAGGCGCTCAAGTCGGTGTTGGTGCCCGGATGAGCGGCTCCATGCGCGCCGTCATCTATCACGGCCCCCGCGACATCAGGCTTGAAGAACGGCCTATCCCCAAGCCCGGCCCCGGCGAGGTCGTCGTCAAGATGGGCGCCGCACTGACCTGCGGCACGGACTTCAAGGCCTATCGTCAGGGCCATCGCGTGCTGCTCGGAAACTATCCTTCTCCTTTCGGACACGAATTGGCCGGCACCGTTTCCGCCGTCGGCAAGGGCGTCAAAGCCTCGAAAGAAGGCGACCGCGTCGTCGTCGCCAATTCAGCGCCCATGGACGACTGCTTCTGGTGCGTCAACGGCCAGAACCACTTGTGCCCCAAGCTCAAGCTCCACAACGGAGCCTACGCGGAGTACGACCTGGTGCCCGCGCACATTGTGCGCCAGAACCTCCATCCTCTGAAGTCCTCGGTCGCCTTCGACATCGGCGCCATGGCCGAGCCCTTCTCCTGCGCGATCCATGCCGCCGAAGTCCACGGCGTGCGCGAGGGCGAAACGGCGCTGGTCATCGGCGCTGGGCCCATGTGCCTGTTCCTCGTGCACGCCCTGCGAGCGCGCGGCGCGCGCGTGGGCGTGGTCGGCCGCTCCAAGCCGCCGCTGGCCGCCGCGAAAGCCGCCGGAGCCGAGGAGACTTTCAGCGTCCTGGACGGCTCGGTCGAGGGAAAGGTCCTGGTCTGGGCGGACGGACGCGGGCCCGACCACGTCTTCGAGGCGGTGGGCACTCCGGAAACGTATCTTCAGGCGGTGGCGCTGGTCCGCGACGGCGGCAAGGTCTGCCTGTTCGGCGGCTGCGCGCATGGCGCCACGGTGCCGCTGGACGTTCACCGGCTGCACTATAAGCAGATCACTCTTCACGGAGTATTCCACCACACGCCTCCCCACTTCAAGGAAGCCGTCCGTCTGTTGTCTGAAGGCAAGGTCAAAACGCAATTGATCGTAAAAGGCACGGTGAGATTAGGCGACATCCCCGCCTTTTTCGCCGCCAATGCCGAGAAGTCGATCCCCAAGGCGGTGGTGACCCTATGAGCCGCGCCGACGATCTCCGCTACATGGCCCGCGCCTTCGCGCTCGCGCGGCGCGTCTCGCCCCGATCGGTGTCTCCTAATCCGCGAGTCGGCTGCGTGTTGGTGAAAAACAGCCGCGTCGTGGCGGAAGGCGCTCATGCGCGCTTCGGCGCCGCCCACGCCGAACCAGCAGCCCTCGCGCGCGCTGGAATTCGCGCCCGCGGCGCGACAGCGTTCGTCACCATGGAGCCCTGCGCTCCGTTTTCCGGCAAAAAGACGCCGTCGTGCGCCGACGCCTTCGCGGCGGCGGGGGTCAAACGCGTGGTCTGCGGCACTCTCGATCCCAACCCTAAAGTGAGCGGCCGGGGACTTGCGATCCTGCGCCGCGCCGGCGTCGCGGTCGAGCGCATGGACATGGGCGCCGAAGCAGAGACGCTGAACCGAGGATTTTTTTCACGCATGCGCCGCGGACGGCCCTGGGTGATCCTTAAAACCGCGTTGTCGCTCGACGGCAAGGCCGCCGCCGCGTCAGGGAAGTCGCGCTGGGTCACGGGGGCCAAGTCGCGCGCCGCCGTGCACGCACTGCGCGCCGAGCTCGATGCGATCTTAGTCGGCGCGGGCACCGTGCTCGCCGACAACCCGGCGCTGACCTCGCACGGCGCCGGGAAAAATCCCCTCCGCGTGGTTCTGGCCGGCCGGCGCCCTCTGCCGCGCCGCGCGCGCGTGTTCGACGCGTCCGCGCCGACCGTGGTGTACAAAGCGCGCACGGCCGAGGGACTTCGTTCAGTCTTAAAAGATCTCGCCCGCGGCGGCGTGGGAACCTTGCTCGTCGAGGGCGGTCCGACCATCCACGCGGCTTTTCTGCGCGCGGGCTTGGTCGACGAGGCGCGCATTTTTCTGGCGCCGAAGCTGCTCGCGGGCGCCGACGATCCGAACACCGCCCCGAGGCTTCGATCTCCGAAGATCTCGCGGATCGGCGACGACTGGCTCATACAGGGAGTCTTGTAATGTTTACCGGCATCATCGAGGTCATGGGAAACGTCGAGGATCGAGACCGTTCGGTTTTAGAGGTGAAAGCCAAGCTCCTCAAGCCGAAGCTTGGCGCGTCGATCGCCGTCAACGGCGTCTGCCTCACCGTCGTCGAGACAAAAGGTCTCGTCTGTCGTTTTGACGTCGGTCCCGATACGTGGGCCAGGACGAATCTCGGAGATCTCAAAATCGGAGAAACCGTCAACGTAGAGCCGTCGCTAAGGCTGGGCGACGAGGTCGGAGGCCATTTCGTCAGCGGCCACGTGGACGCCGCGGCAAAAATAAAATTCCTGAAGCCTTGGGGCAAGGACTTTCTCTGCTTGCGCGTGGAACTGCCTCCGATTTTAAGAGGACTCGTCGCCGTCAAGGGATCGATCGCCATCGACGGCATCAGCCTCACTGTTACAGCCGCCTCCCAGGATTATTTAGAAGTCATGATCGTC
>JAYVZL010000117.1:0-5786 GCA_043783505.1 Elusimicrobiota bacterium | reverse complement strand
GTCAGCTCAACGTCATCGGGATTGTCCTCGATGTGGAGCACAAAGATATCATCTTTACCGCCTTTAGCCGAGTCGGTTTTCACATCTTATCCGGCGCTCGCTTAGGAAGTTTACGTCGGGCATGTGTGGGGGTCCGCGGCTGTGGTTTTTCCGCGCGCGACAGCGAAAAGAAGAAGGTCGCACCACGCTCGACCGATCCCTCCGCCCAAATCCTGCCGCCATGCTTCTGGATGATTCGCTGCGCGATCGTCAAGCCAATCCCGGTCCCGGGAAACTCCTCAGCGGTATGAAGCCGCTGGAATGTTGTAAACAACTTGTCGGCATAAGCCATATCGAAACCTGCGCCGTCGTCGCGAATGAAGTATACGGGTTCGCCATCTTCAAGCATGACGCCGAACTCGATGCGCGCGCTCGGATGCTTGCTTGTAAATTTCCAAGCGTTGTGGATGATGTTCGTCAGCGCGATCTGTAGGAACCGACTGTCTCCTATCGTCTTGACGTCCGGCGCGATGACGAACTCAACGGCACGCAGCGGCTCATGAGTTTTTAGCTCCTGAGTTATCATACGGACTTGCTCGCTCAAGTCGATCTCTTCACGCTTCATTTCGGCTCGCGTGAGGTGCGCCAAGTCCAGCAAGCTGTCGATCAAGTGAGACATGTGGTAGGTTGCCGACCGGATTCGTTCGAAATACTCTTTTCCGCGGGCGTCAAGCTTGTCAGCGTAGCTCTTTAACAGAATGCGACTGAAGCCTTCGATGCCTCGTAGAGGAGTGCGTAGGTCATGCGCGACTGAGTAGCAGAACGCTTCAAGTTCATTGTTAGACGCCGTCATTTCGGCGGTTCTCAGCCCGACCCGGCGTTCGAGTTCGGCGCTATGCGCCTCAATCTCCGTGACCGCCTTATTACGGGTGACATCGAGGATTGAAAGAAGGATTGTTTTTCCGGCATCTCCCAAATCCAACATGCGCCCGTTCAGCAGCATGGCACGTATGCCGATACCCTCGAAGTCATGCTCGACCTCAAAATTCGCGACAACCTTATCGCGCGGAAGGATCTCCTTGAGAAGCGTCCTGAGCATCGGGATGTCCCATTGTCCAGATCCCAGCTCATAAATCAGGCGCCCTTCCGTTTCGGTTCTGCTGACATGAAAGGTATCGCAAAAGGAGCGGTTCGCCATTCTAACGCGCAGGTCGCTATCCAAGACAAGGAGCGGCGGCACAGTCTCGGCAATCGCCTCGGCCTTTTGCAGCGCGCCCTTGAGGTCGGTAATATCGACGATCGTCACTACAGCGCCGTCGACCTTGTTGTCTAAGGTAAGATAAGGTCGCGCCCGAAACGAGTACCAGCGGCCCGAGAAGTCCCGCAACTCGCGCTCCTGGGGGACGAGCTTGGCGATGACCTCGAGCACAAACTTTTCTAAGTCTGGGAAATCCAGCGTGCTTTTGACCGCGCTAAAGGGCCGGCCCATGTCGCTGGGCATCAGATTGAAAATCTTCTTGGCCTGCGGGGTGAATCGCTCGATGCGCAGGTCGCGGTCGAGAAGGAGAATCGCCATATCGACACTCATGTGGAGGTTATTTAAGTCACCCGTGACCTTGGTCAGCTCTACATTTCGATTGGACATCTCATCGTTTACGGTGGTCAGCTCTTCGTTTGTGGACTCCAACTCTTCTTTCGAGGTCTGAAGCTCCTCATTGATACTTTGGAGCTCCTCGTTTCCTGATTGCACTTCCTCGCCGGACGCCTGCAATTCCTCATTGGCGGCCTCATACTGCTCTTGGATGGACTGGAGGTAGTCGCGCGTCTCGGCCAATTCTTCTTTCAGCCGCGATACTTCGCTGCTGTCGGTCCGCGACGACGCCGTCCTGAGCGATGGCGGGCTTTCACTCTCGCCGACTGCGGGCTGAACTTTCGCGCCGCGTCGTGACCCGGATTCAAAAAATATCAAAAAGCAGCGCTCTTTTGAATTTTTGAGAGGCAAGACCTCGATATGGACTTTGTGGGCGCGACCGCTCTGATCGATATGGGCGACCTCTGTGCGTGCTCGCCGGTTATTTTTTTTTGCCTTGTTGACAACCGCCCGTAGCGGCAGCAATATGCTTTCACGGGCCATCTTCAATAAATGGAAGGTCGCGTGGCCCTGCGGCGGCTGCAGGTAAGGGCTGGTCTGGCCTCGAAACTGCAAAATCTCCATACCGGCGTTGATGAGTACGCCAGGCGGGGAGTATTTCGCCAGAGTAATCCGGTCGGCTTCTCGCTGAACATCAAATCCCCGCACCTCTTGCATCGCCGGGATCATAGGCGACGGCTTATCCGCCTGCTGACGTAGGATAGGAAAAGGCAGCTTCATCGGACGCGTCGGCCCCGGCAGCTTTAGGTATATCCGATGTTTCTTGTCGACGGGCGAAAACAAATCAGAAAAAGAGGCCAGCGTTTCCGACGCGCCGAGGAATAAAGTGCCGTTCGGTTTGAGCGCATAATGAAACGAGGCGATGGCCTTCTTTTGCACTTCAGGGTCTATGTAGATCAAAAGGTTCCTGCAGCTGAGAAGGTCAATGCGCGAAAATGGAGGATGGGCGATGGCGTTGTGGTTGGCAAAGACGCACAGGTCGCGCACCGATTTGACGACGCGGTAAGCGTCTTCTTCCTGGACGAAGAAACGGCGCAGGCGCTCGCTTGAGACGTCCTGAACGACGCTCTTCGCATAGAGTCCGGCGCGGGCCTTTTGAAGCACCGTGTCGTTAAGATCCGTGGCATAGATTTGCAAAGGGATCTTGATATTATCGCCCATGAACTCCAGGAGGGCCATTGCGAGGGAGTAGGCCTCTTGGCCGGTGGAACAACCCGGCACCCATACGCGAACCGGATCATCGAGCTTTCTTGCTTTGAATATCTGCGGGAAGCTCACCCGTTTTAACGCCTCGAAAGCATCTGGATTGCGGAAGAACCCGGTGACGCTGATAAGCACGTCCTGATAGAGCGCGTCACGTTCCTGCGGGTCGGTGCGAAGCCGAACGAGATAAGCCTCAACGGTCTTCATCTTGAGCAATATCAAGCGGCGGTTGACCCGGCGCTGCAGCGTCCCGGGCTTGTAGAGAGAAAAGTCCACGCTGGTATGATTTCGTAAAAGAAGGAGGATCTGCTCGAAGGGATCGTTGGCTTTGGCTTTTGCAGTTCCCGGCCGCTTCGCCGGCTTGGCCGCCCCCCTCCCTTTTTCACCAGCGAACCCCGGCAGAGGATGGCTAGATATGCGCCGAAGTTCCGCGGCGATGGCCTTTGGCGAGAGCACAAAGTCGACGCACCCTGCTTCGATCGCGCTGCGCGGCATCCCATCGTACTTGGCCGACTCGTCTTGAGCGAACGTAATTCCGCCCTCCGCCTTGATTGCCTCAAGGCCGAAGGTTCCATCGGAAGCAGTTCCCGACAATATGATTCCAATTGAGTATTCGTTTTGATCTTCCGCAAGCGATTGGAAGAAGGTATCCACCTCGTGGCGGGCACCGCTCTTCTGGCGCGGCAGCAGCCGTATAACACCCTTCTTGATCCTGATGTTCGAGTTGGGCGGAATAATATAAACGTGGTTTGGCTCGACAGCCGCGCCATCAACGGCTTCCACCACCGGCATCTTCGTCGCTTTGGATAGGAGCGCAGTCAAAGCGCTTTCATGTGTGGGGTCTAGATGCTGCACCAGCACGAATCCGAGCCCGCTGTCGGTCGGCAAATTCTCGAGGAGTTGCGTGAAAGCCTCGAGCCCCCCTGCGGACGCACCGATCCCGACAATGGAAAAGCGCTTCATCCGAACGCCCACTCGACGGTTAGTCGCATCCATTCAGCGACCGCGACTGAGCAGTTCTGTTTCCACGGAGGAGGCAGGGACGCAAGCATAATTGCCGGTACTATATGAAGTCTTTGGGCTGCTTGGGTCAAGAGTTCCCTTGAATGCAATCGGGGCTCTACTACGCGAAAGAGGCCAGCTATAGGGGCTTAGTTCGGCAAAGGTTCCGTTCCGCTTGCTTCTTGGGGGGATTTAAAATATTTATTAATAATTTCTTTCATTACTTCTTCAGTCAGAGGCTTTGATTTGTAGTCGGAAACAGAGGCGCATCCCTTTGCTTTTGCCATATCATCAGGATTTTCCGAGGTTGTGAGCATGATAATTATTGCCCGGCTTTGAAATTTCTTATCCAACCGATCATATTCCTCAAGAAACTCCCAGCCGTTCATGCCGGGCATGTTAATATCTAAAAAAATAAGGTCAGGATGCGAGCCCCCGTCTTTCTTTGTTAAATATTCCAGCGCTTTGATCCCTGTATTCTTCGTTATAACCGCATCTGCCGGATTGTTTTTGTTGATCGATCTTGCATGATAAAAATTGTCATCGGGATTGTCATCAACCAGCATTATGCATATTGATTTTCTGTTCATATTTTTAAATTTGGTATTGCGAAATGGAATGCAGCCCCTTGCCCCAGGCCTGATTCAACCCAAATTTCTCCTTGATGGAATTGGACTATCTTTTTACAATTGGCAAGCCCAATCCCGTTTCCCTCATATTCCTCATCGGTATGTAGGCGCTGGAAAATATCAAATATACGTTCAAAGTGGGCGGCAGCGATCCCTATTCCGTTGTCACTTATTGAGAATTCCCACTTTTCTTTTATCTTCTCTGCGTGGATTTTAATTTTAGGCCGGATGCCTTTTTTTTGAAATTTAATCGCGTTGGTAATAAGATTTTGGAACACCTGGGAAAGCTCGCTTTCGTATGCGTTTAAAGTAGGCATCCCGGTTACTTCAATAATAGCCTTTGAAGTTCTTATCACGGTATCAAGATCGGCAATCACATTGCTAATTATTTTTTTGCAATCAATATAAGCGAGCTTTTTATTTCGGCCCAATCGCGAGAACTCCAAAAGCGACTTGACTAGAATGCTCATTCTTTTTGTGGCGCTATTTACTGAATGAAGATGCCCGAGCGCGGTGGCATCTAGCAATTGGGAATAGTCCTGCTCAAATACCTGCATGTAGTTGGAAACCGTGCGGAGCGGCTCCTGAAGATCATGCGAGGCTACATAGGCGAATTGCTCAAGCTCTTTGTTGGCGATGGTTAACTTTGCTGCCCGTTTTTCTTTCTCTTCGTTTTGAAAGGCAAGTTCTTTGTTGGCGATGATCAACTCTGCTGCCCGTTTCTCCTTCTCCTCGTTTTGAAAGACAAGCTCTTTGTTCGCGATGCCCAATTCTGCTGCCCGCTTCTCCTTCTCCTCGTTTTGAAAGACAAGTTCTTTGTTGGCAATGCCCAGCTCGGCTGCTCGCTTTTCTTTCTCTTCGTTTTGAAATGCAAGTTCTTTATTGGCAACAATTAACTCTGCCGCCCTCTTTTCTTTCTCTCTGTTTTGAAATGCAAGTTCTTTGTTGGCAACGATTAACTCTGCCGCCCTCTTTTCTTTCTCTCTATTTTGAAAGACAAGTTCTTTGTTGGCAATAATCAACTCTGCTGCCCGTTTCCCCTTTTCTTGGCCTTGAAGGGCGAGTTCTTTGTCGGCAATGACGAGCTCGGCGGCTCGTTTCCCCTTCTCCTGGTCTTGGAAGGCGAGCTCTTTGTCGGCAATAACCAGTTCAGCGGCTCGTTTACCCTTCTCTTGGTCTTGAAAGGCAAGTTCTTTGTCCGCAATGCCTAACTCGGCTGCCCGTTTTCCTTTCTCTTCTTTTTGAAAGGCAAGTTCATTGTGGGCAATGATTAACTCTGCTGCCAGTTTTCTTCCGTGTTTTTTTTGAAGGGCAAGCTTATT
>JAYVZL010000116.1:0-5804 GCA_043783505.1 Elusimicrobiota bacterium | reverse complement strand
TGAAGGCTCTCGGCGGGGGCGGCGACGTCCTGCGCAAGATCGCCGAGTCCAAGAAGCTCCAGGACCGGATCAAAGTCTTGCTCGCCCGCGTCGACGCCCAGAAAGCCGCGGCGCAGAAGGACATCGCTGAAGCTCAGTCCCTATTAAAAGAAGCCGACGAGATGCGCAAGAAAGACTTAAACGGCCTGCTGGCCTCCGCGGGCCTGCCCACGCTTGACTCCTCGGATCTGGCGCGGCGACTGCTCGGCGAACAGACCGCCTCCCGGCTTTCGACCGCGCTGCGCTGGATGCGCCTGGCGCGCGAGAAAGCCGCCGCCAATAAAGCCGCCAAGCCGCCGGCTCCGCCCCGGCGAAAGGGCGTGAACGTCGAGTTCCCGCACGCCCACGCATACCCTCAATTCTTGCTGGAAGGCGCCAAGATCACGGGCACGCTCGACGGCATGATGGGGGGTTCTCTCGATCTCAAGGGCCTGCTCAACGGGGTCACGTCCAATCCTAAGCTGTACGGCAAACCCGCGACGCTCGCGATCGCCGGGACCTCGGCTTCCGGGCCGATGGTCTCGCTCAACGGCCGCCTTGACCAGCAAAAAGATCCGGTTGGCGTCTCGCTTGATTTCGAGGGCTCGGGATTCTCGTTGGCTGGAACGGCCATCGGCGACGGCGACGTGGGCGGCACGCTCAAGGATGGCCGCGCCAAGATGAAGGGCCATCTCTCCTCCTCCGGCGACGAGTGGAAAGGCGAAGTGTTCGTCGAGGCTTCCGGCGTCGTGCTCGAGCCCAAGGTCGCGCTGGCCGGCGTAGCGGGCGCGCTGGTCGCCGACGCGCTGAAGTCCCTGTCGGGGTTCAACCTCCGCGTCGGGATTTCCGGACGCGAGGACGACCTCAAGCTCGCCTTCTCCTCCAACATCGGCGACGTCGTCGCCAACGCCATGAGAAAAGCCGTGTCGGGACAGCTCGACGCGCAGAAAAAAGTCCTCGAGGGGAAGCTCGCGGCGATCTACGGCGACAAGTTCAAGGACGCGCAGGCCCAAAACGCCGGCCTGACGGCCAAGCTTCTCGGCCCGCTCGACGCCCAGAAGGGCGCGCTCAACAAGCAGCTCCAAGAGGCCTTGGGAAAAGCGCTGGGAAATAAACCCCTGCGGTTTGATAAACTATTCAAGTGAGGTTTCTTTTTCTTGCCGCGTCCATGGCAAACGCGGGCGCTTGGTTCGACGGAAGCGGAGCCGCCCCGGCTCTTCCCCCCGCGCCCCCGGTTCCGGCGAGCATCGCCGTCAAGGCGAATAATTCCGAATACGTCCCCTCCGATCTCCGAGCTGCCTCCAAACGCGTCGGCAACGCGGCCATGCGCGCACAAATCGTTTTTCGCGACGCAGGACCCTTCACCTTCGGCGTTCTTGGCGACTCCGAGCGCGGCCGTTTCTGGTGGGAGCGGCTGTTTAACCCTGGTGAAAATGCGTTCATCGACCAATGGCGCACGCTTCAAGCCTCCGGCGTCGATTTCACCCTTCAGCTGGGCGACTTCGTCAGCGTAGGAAACGTCGAGAATTATCGCGAGTATGTCGATATCGTCGACCGCGAATGGACGAAGCCGATCCTGCGCTGCCTGGGAAATCACGATCGATCGGCGCCCAACGACGAAGCCGACAAGACTTTATATGACGCAGTGTTCGGGCCCCGCGACTATTACTTCGATCATGCCGGCTGGCGCTTCGTCAGCCTCGACTCCTCGGACCGAAAGGTGACCACGTCCCAGCTCGCTTGGCTCAAGCGGGTGCTGGCCGTTCCCGGCCCCAAGGTGCTCTTCACTCATGTGCCTCCGGCCTATCTCAAGAATAGGCCGATCATGCCCGCGCTCAGAAAACTCGCCATTTCATCGGACCCGGTGGCGCAGCCGGCGGGCCTAGGCGGGTACCTCAAGGACCTGATCACCAACTATTTTAAAAACGGCGCCTCCGAGTTCGAGGATATCGTGTCCAACGGCGGGGTGAAAGCCGTGTACATGGGCCACATCCATGCCTTCTGGGCCGCGGATTATCGGGGCGTGCGTTACGTCATCTCCGGCGGCGGCGGCTCGCCTCTTTATCGCCCGCTTCCGCCGGGCTATCCGCAGCATCAATTCGCGCACACGTTGAGGGTGCGCATCAGAGCCTCCGGCCTCGTCGAAACGGTGTTTCCCTACAAAGGCAAACCCTTCGCTCTGCCGCCGGTCAGACTTTAAAAAGCCCGGCGTCGATCGCCCAGACCCGTCCTTCCAGAACGACGAGCGTGACGGCGCCCTCGGCGCGATTCCCCAAGCCGCGGCTGCCTCGGGCCAGAACTTCGTTCTTAAGCCTGTAGCGCGCACCGGACAGGCTCAGGCGCGCGCGGGGCGCGGCCAGAAGCGAGAAGCGGGCGCCCTTTTTTAACGACAAACGATGACGGCCGGGGCCGAGCAGGCGCGCGGTTCCTCCGTCGATCACTGTCAGCTCGAGATCTTTGGCTTCTTTTTCAAGCACGGCAAGATTGATCATCTCGTGATCAAGGCCGCCGCCGAGCGCGCCGGCGACGATCGCGCGGCGCGCGCCCAGGGAGCTCGCGAAATCCAACGCTTTATTGAGATCAGAACGGTCCGCGCCGAAATCGGACCAATACACCGTCTTCTTCCACGTCCGCGGTAGCGGACGCGGGAGCGAGTCCATGTCGCCCACTATGAAGCCCGGAATGATGCCCAGGGTCTTGGCGTGGCGCGACCCTCCGTCGGCGCAGATCACGGCGTCGGCCGCTTTAGCCGCGCTGCGGACGGATTTCGGATCGCGCATCTCGCCGTTGAGCAGGATCAGCGCCGTCTTAAGCATTCTCGCTGGTCTCGATCTGCAGGGTCACGTGCGTGATGGCGAAGCGCTCCAACAGGATGTCCTTGCCCGCCTTAAGCGTCGCCGCGTAGTCCTGCCCGGCGCCGACGACAAGGTGCCCGCTCATCGCGTCTTGACCCTGGGTCAAGCACCACACATGCAGGTCATGAACCTCATGAACGCCGGAGATCTTCGCGAGCGCGGCGCGCATCTCTTCGAGGTCGAGATGCGCGGGCGCGCCCTCGAGCAGGATATGCACCGAGTCGCGCAGCAGCCAGAAAGCGGTCAGCACGATGCCCGCGCAGATCAAGACGGTGACGAGCGCATCGGCCTGATACCAGCGGGTCTTTAAGATGATAAGCCCGGCGACCAAGGCGCCGATGGAGCCGGCGCCGTCTGAAAGGACGTGAAAAAGAGCTCCGCGCAAGTTGATGTTGTCGCGGCTTGCCTTCCACAGCATGGCCGCCGATGCCATGTTGCAGAGCAGGCCCACGAACGCGACGCCTAGCATCGGCTCGGCGGCGACCGGGGTGGGAAAAGCCCAGCGCGACCACGCTTCGCGCACGAGGAAGCCCGTGGCGACCATCAGCGCGATCGCGTTGCCCAACGCGGCCAGGACCTCGACGCGGCGATAGCCGTAGGTGCGCTTGGGGTCAGCCGGCAGGCGGGCGAGCATGGCGGCGACCAGGCTCAGGCTCAAGCCTAAGAGATCGACGGCCATGTGGGTGGCGTCGGCGATCAAGGCCAAGCTTCCCGACCACCAGCCGCCGATGATCTCCACGAAGAAGATCATCGCCGTCAGCGCGATCACGCCGTAGAGCGAACGCTCGCCGTGGTCGCCATGATCAGAGTGGTCGTGGCTCATGCCGGACTAGACAACGGGACGCCGGTTCTGACGCGCGATCTCGTAGAGCAGGGCGGTCGCCGCGCACGAGGCGTTGAGGCTGCCCACGCCGTGTTCGCTCTGCGGAACGCGCATGAGCTCGTCGCAGGATGCGCGCACCAGCGGCCGCATGCCGTAGCCTTCCGAGCCGATCACCAGCACGCACGGCGTGTTGATCACGCAGTCCCAGGAGTCCTTTCCCGAGGCGTCCGCGCCATAGACCCAGAACCCGTTCTTCTTGCACAAGGCCAAGGTCTGCGCGATGTTGACCACGCGATGGACCGGGATCTTAAGCGCCGCGCCCGCCGAGGCCTGGATGACGGCCTGGGTCACGGGCGCCGAGCGGCGCTCGGGGATCACCACGCAGCGCGCGTGAAGCTGCAGCGCCGAGCGCGTGATCGCGCCCAAGTTGTGTGGATCCTGGATCTGGTCGAGCACGACCACGACGAGTCCTTTCTTGCGCGCGTCGTCGAGGCCTTCGACCCACTCGGAGAAGGTCGCGGCCGGGTCATAGGACGCGCGGATCGCCACGCCGCCGTGTTTGCCGCCCTTGACCGCGCGGTCGAGCTCGGGACGCGACATATACTGGATCGAGACGTCGAGATCCTTCGCCTGCTTGATGAGCTGGCCGATGTTGGGATGCGTGAGCTCGTGCTCGATCCACAGCTCCCGGCACTCGTAAGGGGTCTTGGTGAGCGCCCTGGAGACGGCCTCAAAGCCGCCGAGCCAGCGCGTCTCCGCGTTGCGGGGCTGATCGTCGCCTTCCGCCGGCACGACTCGCGGCGTGTCGCGCATGCGGTCATGCCGGTCCTTGTCTTGCCGGCGCTTCTTGTCGAAGTGGCGGTTCTTGTCGAAATGCTTGGGCTTGCCGGGATGCTGCGGGCGCTCAGGCCGGCCGGAACGATCGGGACGATCGGGCCGGCGTTCGAATTTCTTTTTCACTTTTTTACCGCCTTGGCGCCGTCTTTGCCGTCTTTGACCAGATAACCAAAATCTTCGATCTGCTTACGGATGCGGTCGGCTTCGGCGAAGTCCTTCTTCGCCTTCGCCTGGGTGCGCTGCCCGACCAAATCGAGCACGTTCGGCGGCACGGCCGCGGCGCTCTCAACCGTGAAGAGATCGAGGGCAAGCACGGTTTCCGCCTCTTGGAGAAATGTTTTTTTGGCTCCGGCCGGCAGGTCCGATTTCAGCGCGTCCCAAACGACGGCGAGCGCCGAGGGCGCGTTTAAGTCGTCGGCCAACGCCTCCTTGAATCTCGTCGTGTAGTCGGCGCAGCCGGGCTGGGAAGCTTCATCGGCGAGGGCAAGCGCCGCGTCCTTGAGGCGGCGGCGAGCGGTCTTCGAGCCCTCCAAGGACTCCCAGGTGAAATCGAGCTGCTTGCGGTAATGCGCGGTCAGGCAATGGTATTTGTAGTCGAGCGGCGAGAAGCCCTTGTCCTTGAGGTCGGAGAGCTTCACGAAGCCGCCCGAGGACTTGGCCATCTTGGCGTTGTTCATGAGCAGGAACTCGGCGTGCATCCAGACCTTGGCGAAGGGCTTCCCGGTCACGCCCTCGGACTGGGCGATCTCATTGGTGTGATGGACGGGGACGTGGTCGATGCCGCCGCAATGGATGTCGAGCGTCTCGCCTAAAAAGCGCATGGCCATGGCCGAGCACTCGATGTGCCACCCCGGAAAGCCCTTGCCCCAAGGCGACTCCCACTCCATCTCGCGCGTCGAGCCCTTCGGCGAGAACTTCCACAGGGCGAAATCGGTCATATGCCGCTTCTCGGGGTTGGCCTCGACGCGCGCGCCGGACTTCAAGCCCTCGAGATGCTCCTTGCTCATCAGCTTGCCGTAGTCGGGAAGCTTTGCGGTGTCGAAGTACAGGCCGTCCGAGGTCTTGTAGACGAAGCCCTTGGCCTCAAGCTTTTGGACCAGCGCGATCTGCTCCTGGATATGGTCGGTCGCCTTGCACAGGACGTCCGCAGACAGAAGATGCAGGGCGTGGCAGTCGTCGAGAAACGCTTCCGTGTAAAACCTGGCAACGTCCCAGGCGGTTTTCCCTTCGCGCGCGGCGCCGACCTCCATCTTGTCCTCGCCCTCGTCGCC
>JAYVZL010000115.1:0-5821 GCA_043783505.1 Elusimicrobiota bacterium | reverse complement strand
ATTTTGCCGAGGTTCTGCGCTTTGCCAAGCTCTATAAGAAACCGCTTACCTACTTCGAGGCTTAAATCTCTGCCCACAAAATGGGCAACAATTCATTTCCCATCCAGGCAGAAGAGGCCACTCTGGAAGGTCGGAAGGATTATGGCGCAAGTCATCGCCAGCCCGGATGCGAGCTTCGCCCCACTCCTGACAGCAGATTTTCCCTTGTCCGTCGCAGGCGAGGCAGGACTTAGACGGCATCGGAGTTCTTTTTCCCATGACCGTTACCTTAACCTGACCTGTTTGCGCTCGTTGGGTAGGGAGCCCATCTTATCCAGGGGGCTCGCCTCGCGGTGTCGCTTGATAACGTCGGAGTCGGCAACCTCCGCATATCGCCGGGTCATTTCGAGCGTTGAGTGTCCCAGGATTTTCTGGAGTGTCAGCACATCGCCACCGTTGCGCAGGTAGGCAATGGCGAATGTGTGCCGGAGCGTATGGGGAGAACATCGAACGCCGTCTATGCCCGCGTCCGTTCCGTATTTATGGAAGGCGTCGCAAACAGTCCGCTTTTTCAGCGACTGTCCGAAACGATTGCAGAATACGAGGTCCATTCCCGCTATGTCGCCACGCACCTTGAGCCAGTCCAGCAGAGCGCGTTTTACCGTCTGCCCGAGCGGAACGATTCGCTCCCGTCGTCCCTTGCCGAGAACGCGCGCAACGCTCTCACCGAAGTCTAGGTCCTGAACGCCCAAGCCCAAAGCCTCCGAGACTCTGAGGCCCGTATCTGCCAGGAGAACACAGAGTGCAAAATCCCGTATTCCAACGACTGCTTTAGTGTTGATGGCGCCCAAGAACGCGCGTAGTTGCTGTTCAGAGAACGGCCGAATGAGACGCTTTTCTTGCCGTGGGCGTTCAACATTCCTCATGGGATTTACGATGATGAGCCCCTCACGTTCAAGCCAGCGGAACAGTGTCCGAAGAATACGGAACGCGCTGTCTGTCGTTGCGTCCTTCCAACCTTTCGCCCGCATGTCTTCAAGGTATGAGCGGATGGCGTCGGCCTTTACGTTGAGTGGTTGCGGGTTGCCGTGTTCCGCAAGCCAGCCACGCCAGCCATCGATACGGATGGTGTAGAGGTCTTGAGTGCCCGCCGCCAGGTTGAGGCTTCGGCAGCGCAGCGAAAACAGGCGTAGGGCTTTATCCCAGGTCAGGTCTTCCGGCTTGAACGACACGATACCAATGGTTTCCATGTTCATCTCCATTGGCGTCCAGGTTAGCGTGGTCAGAGGCCCTTTTCGGGCCAATCTGCTCATCGCACCTTGATGAGGCTAGATGCTCGCGAGGTGGGTTTTACGACGGAGTACCTGCGCCCGGCCGGACTTGAACCGGCGACCAATCCGTTATGAGCGGACCGCTCTAACCAACTGAGCTACGGGCGCGTCGGAGCATTTTACAACTTCAAAGCTCCTAGCGGCGGCCGTCGAAGAGTGCGTTCGTTGAAGCGGTAATGACGGGCAGGCGCGTAATCCCAGAGCGGGAAGGGAGAAGAAAATTGGCGATCAGCGCGTCCTCGCCGGCTCGGCGGGATTGGGGAATGGTCTTAGCGAGGAGGCTCCAGGCGTCGCCGATGCTCCCCGTCTTCCCGCTCAGGATGCCCGTCCAGATTTGGAGGAAAGAAAGTGCGATGCGATCGCCCGCGTCCTCGTGCCGGTCGTAGAGGTCCCAAAGCCCGGCGGACACGCGCCACTCGTTTCGCGGTTCGCGGCAGACGTCGGCGGGCACGTTCTCAATGCGAATCGGGGCGCGGCGGGGCACGAGGAACTCAAAGCGCGCGTCCTCGTCGTCGGGAGACAGCCGCACGGCTCCCGCGAAGAACGTCGCCCAGCCCTCGGACCAGGCCAGCTCCGCGGTGTAGCACTCGTCGATCTTGTGAGCGCCGCCCGCGGGCTTTGTGACCATCGCGCCGTCCATGACCGCGTGGCCGAGCTCATGGAGATCCACGTCCCAGGCCAAGGGATTGGTGAGGTGAAGACTCCAATCGCCGGGCGAGAAATAGTCCGAGCCGCCCGGCCAGACCACGGTGAGCGAATTTTTCCACCACCCAATCGTCGCTTCGCGCGCGAGAAAGTCGAGAGCGTCGAGATAGGTGAGGTGCAGGACGCCGACCTTGGCGTTCTCCGTTCCGGCCGCGGGCGACAGCGTCCCCGCGTCCGTCCCCGCCGAGAGGACCGCGGTCTCCCATTCGTACGACTTGCTGCTGTCGTTGGCGAAGTTCCACCGCGGATTGTCGAGGCTGACGCGTATCCTGTAGGGGAAGCCGGCGCGTGCCCCGGTCAAAATAAAGGAGCCGTCGTTTCCGACGGTCGTCCAGCCGGCGGGCGCGTCTTGGCCGATCAGGCGCGTCTTCGCTAGGCGCGCGGGACGTAAAACCCCGGCGCGGTCGGCGAGGACCAAACGGCCGGCGATGGTGCCGGGAGCCGCGGACTTCGCCGCGACCGCGACGGAGGACAGCCGGAAAACAATCGACGGGCCGTCGATGCGTCCCTCAACAGGGAGCGCGGCGGCGGCCTGAATCGATATCGCCGGAGAAGAGAATTCGGAGTCGTCGATGCGTTCACTCGCGGAAGCGCCGACGGCCAAAGCCAAAAAAATCGAAGGGATCATGATTTGTCTCCTTTAAGGCCGATGCTCTCGAGGAAAGCGTCTTCGTTGGGCTCGCGGCCCAGGAAGATTTTAATCGATTCCATCTCATCGCGCGAGGCGCCCTTTTCAAGGATCTCGGTCCGGTAGCGCCGTCCTGCCGCTGGATTGAGCAGCCCCTCGGCTTTGAAGCGCGAGAACATGTCTTGAGCGTAGACTTTCGACCACAAATAGCCGTAATAGCCCGCGTCGTAGCCGCCCATCAGGTGGTCGAAGCCGGCTTCAGGATGCGTCCCCTCGGTCATCGGGATCATGAAGACGTCCTTCATGACCTGTCCATAGGCAACCGTGGTGTCGTCGGGAGGAGCCCCGTGATAAAGCTGGTCGATCGCGCAAAACAAGAGCTGGCGCAAATTGTGGAGGCCGGAATCGACGTTTTTTGCGGCGATCATCTTGTCTAACAATTCTTTGGGGAGCTTGATGGCGTGATCTTTGTAGTGACCCGACAAGGATTGCAGAATCCCCGCGTCCCAGACCCAGTTTTCGAGCATTTGCGAGGGAGCCTCGACGAAGTCCTGCGCCACGTTGCTGCCGGAAAAACGGCCATAGCGCGCCTTGGTGAGGGTCTGGTGCATGATGTGGCCGAACTCATGAAAAAAGGTCTCGACTTCATCGTGGGTGAGCAGTGACGGCCGGGACGGCGCCGGCTTGTTGAGATTGGCCACGATAGCCGCGACCGGATGCTGATAGCGCCCGTCGGGAAGCTGGCGCCCCGAGATCAGCGGGAAAGCGGCGGCGTGCTTGTATTTCCCTTCCCGAGGAAAAAGGTCCATGTAGAAATAGGCGATCGGCCCGCCGCCCGCCGCGTCGGTGATCTCGTAGAGCTTGACGTCCGGGTGCCAAAGCGCGGCGTCCTCGATGCGGCGGAATTTGACGCCGAGAAGCTTCTGATACACTTCGAGCATCCGCTCGGTGACGTTGTCGGTCGGAAAATACTCTTTTATTTTATCGGAGTCGACGGAGTACCTCGTCTTTTTAAGCTGGTTATCGTAGTAGCGCCAATCCCAGGCGTTGATCCGGCCGTCCGAGCCGCGGCCCTCGAAGACGAGCTTCAGCGCTTTGAGGGTTTCCAACTCATCGACGCCAAGAATCTTGAGCTTTTTGCGCAGTCGCGAGATGAACGCGGCCACGGTTTTTGGGTCCTTGGCCATGCGGTCTTCCAAGACGTAGTGCGCGTGGGTGGGATAGGCAAGCAGGCGCGCGGCTTTCAAGCGCAGGCCTAGGACTTCCTTGAAAATCGCCACGTTTTGGAGGGCCGCGCGGTTGTTGAACTTGACGTCGAGGACCCGGCGCGAGGCGGGGTTTGAGGCATTGTTCATGAATGGAAAGTAGTCGGGATAGTCGAGCGTCACCTTATATTTACCGTCGACTTTCTCCAGCCGTGAGACGAAGTCCTCCGGCATTCCGTCGAGTTCTTCCTTTGAGAACAGCGCGAAGTCCTTATACTCATTGACGTTCTTGCTGAACAAGAGCTGGAGCTCGACGATCTTTTTGCGCAGGTCCAGCACTTCCTGGCGGCGTTCCTTGCTCAGCCCGAGACCGGAACGTTTGAAGTCGAGAAACTCCTTGTCGACTAGACGCTTGGGTTCCCCGGCCAGGGTCTCGCCTTTGGCCGCGTATTCTTTAAGAGCACGGTACAGGTCTTCGCGCGCGTACATCTCGACGGAGAACTGCGTTATCAGCGTCTCGCAATCGTTTCCCGCGTCGCGAACCGTGGAAGAGACCGACACGTTTTTTAAGAACATGTCCGAGGCCGTCTCGTCCGAGAGATCGGTGACGATCCGGTCGAGCGCCCAGGGCGTGTTGTCGAAGGTGCGCGTCACCGCGGGCATGCGTACCACGGCCTCGAGCGCGGACGCGGCCCGTTTTTGGGCCGAGCGGCAGTTCTCCATCAGCGCTTGGGGCGTCACGTCATAGCGCAACGTGTTTGCGGGGACAAACGCCGCCGCTGAGACCGTCGACGACAGAAGAAAAAGAAAAAGGGAGAGCTTCATATCGTCGATGATATCAATTGTTCCCGAAAAAGGAGAGGCCGGCGGCCCGAAGGCCGCCGGCCTTACTCCCCTGTGAAGGGGCGGCTTTAGCGCGACTCGCGGATGATCAGTTCGCCGGCGGAGGTCCTGGTAAGGCTGAGATGGATGTCGTCCAAGTCGACGATCGCGGGGACGTTCACGGCGAGCTTTGTCTCGGCCAACGGCCAGGCCTTGGAGGAAAGGCCGTTTTCCTTTATGAATAAGAAGCTCCGTGTGCCGGCGAAGCCGGAGCCATCGGAGAGGGCGTCGGTGCCGTAGAACATCCACAGCTCCTGATTGAACGCCTTGAACACGAAGGATTTGGCGCGAAGGGCATCGAGGATATCGCCGGTATTGATGGGGTGCGAGGGGCCGGAGGTTCCTTTGAGGGGCGTCATTTTTAGAGTGCTGCCGCGCACCGGGTTGAACGCGTTGGGTTGGAGCTTGACGTGGTAAACGGTGTTGGCGTCGATGGGCGCGTCGATGCCGGGGCCGCGCAGATTGTCCAGATCGCCTAGATCTGCGAGAGTCGTCGTCTTGGCGTCCGAGAAGGTCAAAAACTTCTTCGCGAAGGACGCGTCGCCCGCTACGCCGAGATCGAGGGCGCGCGTGCCGAAGACCTTATTCATGAGGTGGCGGTTTTTCTCGATGATGCCGGCAAGCGTCACCTTGCCCACGACCGGCTCATTGCCCTGGACGGGACGTATCGGCCGAGGACGCAGAGGAGCTTGGAATATGGGCACGCGAGGAGCCAGAAGGGCGGGGTGTACAGCCAGGGGCAGCGCCCGAGTGAGCGCGGCGTCGGCCGAGACGCGCAGAGCTTCGGCGGTTTGCGCCGACGCCCGTGAACAGAATGCAGCGGCGATCAACAACAGAGCGGCGTATCTCATTGTAGTGCCTCCCCGACTTTAGGTTCGGCGGGCTTAACGGCAAAGGCGGATTGCCCTCGCGTCGCCCGCAACGGATTGTCAGCTAGATCGATCAAGTACAGAGCGGGCTGTATGTTAGCCTGGAACGTTGTGGCGATCGCCTCGGGTCCTGGGTAGAAGCCGCCACCCCACATCGACTTGGGAGTGAGCTCGAAGGTGAAAGGGAAGATCTTCTTCCCGCCCAAAGCCGAGCCCCAGGCC